>NZ_BAAAXG010000026.1:3609517-3966856 GCF_039535475.1 Streptomyces showdoensis
AGGAGGCCGCCGAGAGCCCGACCGCCACATGGGCGGCGAGCAGCAGCCAGGGCACCGCCGGATCGGGGGAGCTCAGCAGCGCCGCCGCGGTCCCGCTCCCCGGGGCCGCCACGCCGGGCAGCGGGGAGCCGAGGGCGCCGCCGCACAGCGCGTCGAAGCCCACCGCCCGCAGCGAGCCGGTGACGGGGCCGCCGGCGGCCCCGTAACAGGCGGCCTGACCGCTGGTGAACAGCGTGTCGGCGGCCAGCTCCAGCGGGACGAGCAGCCCGGCGATCGGGCCGAAGCCGCGCTCCCGCCCGGCCAGGGCGTAGGCCACGGCGAAGACGCCGGCCGCGACCGGGACGACCGTCCCGAGCGGCAGCGGCACCCCGGACAGGAGCACGTGCGAGGCCACGGACAGCGCCACGACCAGGGTCGTGAAGATCGCCGCCCGTAGGGCTCTCAGCTGAGTGCTTGCCATGTCCATCGCCGTGGAAGTGTGTCATGCCCGGCCGTAAGACGTCCCTAAGGCCGAGCTGTGAAAACCCGCCGGACGGCCCCGCCCGCCCCTACAGCCCCGGGATGCGCCCGTTGCGGAAGAGGTCCACGAAGATCTGGTGGTCGGCCCGCGCCCGCGCGCCGTACGCGTGCGCGAAGTCCACCAGGAGCGCCCCGAAGCCCTCCTCGTCGGCCGCGATGGCCGCGTCGATGGCCCGCTCCGTGGAGAAGGGCACCAGCGACTGGCCGCTGGAGTCGTCCGCCGCCGCGTGCATGGCCGCCGTGGCCCGCCCGAGGTCGGCCACGGTCGCCGCGATCTCCTCCGGGTCGTCGATGTCCGACCAGTCCAGGTCCACCGCGTACGGCGAGACCTCGGCGACCAGCTGCCCCGCGCCGTCCAGCTCCGTCCAGCCGAGCCAGGGGTCGGCGTGCGCCTGGAGGGCCCGCTGGGAGATCACCGTGCGGTGGCCCTCGTGCCGGAAGTACTCCCGTACCGCCGCGTCCGTCACGTGGCGCGACACCGCCGGCGTCTGCGCCTGCTTCATGTAGATGACGACGTCGTTCTCCAGGGCGTCGCTGTTGCCCTCCAGGAGGATGTTGTACGAGGGGAGGCCGGCCGAGCCGATGCCGATGCCGCGGCGGCCGACGACGTCCTTCACCCGGTACGAGTCCGGGCGGGCCAGGCTCGACTCCGGCAGGGTCTCCAGGTAGCCGTCGAAGGCGGCCAGGACCTTGTAGCGGGTGGCGGCGTCCAGCTCGATCGCACCGCCGCCGGAGGCGAAACGGCGTTCGAAGTCGCGGATCTCCGTCATCGAGTCCAGCAGGCCGAAACGCGTCATCCCGCGCGCGTCCCGCAGGGCGTCGAGGAGCGGGCCGCCGGCCGTGTCCAGCGTGAAGGGCGGGATCTCGTCGTCCTTGGCGCCGGTCGCGAGCGCGTGGATGCGTTCCCGGTAGGCGGCCGCGTAGATCTGCACCAGCTCGGTGATCTGCGCGTCGCTGAGCGCCTTGGTGTAGCCCAGCAGCGCCAGGGAGGCGGCGAGCCGCTTGAGGTCCCAGGTGAAGGGGCCGACGTAGGCCTCGTCGAAGTCGTTGACGTTGAAGATCAGGCGCCCGTTGGCGTCCATGTACGTGCCGAAGTTCTCGGCGTGCAGGTCGCCGTGGATCCACACCCGGCCGGTCCGCTCGTCGAGGTACGGGCCGGCAGGCATGCTCCCGCCCACCCGCCCGGCGCTCTCGTGCTCCAGGTCCTTGTAGAACAGGCAGGCCGTGCCCCGGTAGAAGGCGAAGGCGGAGCCGGCCATCTTGCGGAACTTGACCTTGAAGGCGGCGGGGTCGGCGGCGAGCAGCTCGCCGAAGGCGGTGTCGAAGACGGCGAGGATCTGCTCACCGCGCTCGGTCGCGGTGGGCTGGGGAACCGACATCGAAGGTGCCTCCTGGTGGGCGATCCGGCACGAAGAGTGGCCGAAAGTGGTGCGTGACAAATGGGGACAGGTGTTCCCTGTCTCCCAACGCGCGACGGTACCGCCGAGTGCCCCGGTGTTGTCGGTCGGGCGTCGTAGACTTCCACGCTGTCCCCCCAGAAATTCATCGGAGGCATCCCACCGTGACCCGGCCGCCCTTCACGCACCTCCACGTCCACACCCAGTACTCCCTGCTGGACGGTGCCGCGCGGCTGAAGGACATGTTCAACGCGTGCAACGAGATGGGCATGACCCATATCGCCATGTCCGACCACGGCAACCTGCACGGGGCCTACGACTTCTTCCACAGCGCCAAGAAGGCCGGCGTGACGCCGATCATCGGCATCGAGGCCTACGTGGCCCCGGAGTCCCGGCGCAACAAGCGGAAGATCCAGTGGGGCCAGCCGCACCAGAAGCGGGACGACGTCTCCGGTTCCGGCGGTTACACCCACAAGACCATCTGGGCGGCGAACGCCACCGGACTGCACAACCTCTTCCGGCTCTCCTCCGACGCGTACGCCGAGGGCTGGCTGCAGAAGTGGCCGCGGATGGACAAGGAGACCATCGCGCAGTGGTCGGAGGGCCTGATCGCCTCCACCGGCTGCCCCTCCGGCGAGCTGCAGACCCGGCTGCGCCTCGGCCAGTTCGACGAGGCCCTGAAGGCCGCCTCCGACTACCAGGACATCTTCGGCAAGGACCGGTACTTCCTGGAGCTGATGGACCACGGCATCGAGATCGAGCGCCGGGTCCGCGACGGGCTCCTGGAGATCGGCAAGAAGCTCGGCATCCCGCCGCTGGTCACCAACGACTCGCACTACACCTACGCGCACGAGGCCACCGCCCACGACGCCCTGCTGTGCATCCAGACCGGCAAGAACCTCTCGGACCCGGACCGCTTCAAGTTCGACGGCACCGGCTACTACCTGAAGTCCACCGACGAGATGTACGCGGTCGACTCCTCGGACGCCTGGCAGGAGGGGTGCCGCAACACCCTCCTGGTCGCCGAGCAGGTCGACACCGCCGGCATGTTCGAGGCCAAGAACCTCATGCCGAAGTTCGACATCCCGGAGGGCTACACCGAGGTCACCTGGTTCCGCGCGGAGACCATGAGGGGCATGCACCGCCGCTTCCCCGGCGGCATCCCCGAGGACCGCATGAAGCAGGTCGAGTACGAGATGGACACCATCATCTCGATGGGCTTCCCGGGCTACTTCCTCGTCGTCGCCGACTTCATCATGTGGGCCAAGAGCCAGGGCATCGCCGTGGGCCCCGGCCGAGGCTCCGCGGCGGGCTCGATCGTCGCGTACGCCATGGGCATCACCGACCTCGACCCCATCCCGCACGGACTGATCTTCGAGCGCTTCCTCAACCCCGAGCGCATCTCGATGCCCGATGTCGACATCGACTTCGACGAGCGTCGGCGCGTCGAGGTGATCCGGTACGTGACCGAGAAGTACGGCGCCGACAAGGTCGCCATGATCGGCACCTACGGCAAGATCAAGGCCAAGAACGCGATCAAGGACTCCGCCCGCGTCCTCGGCTACCCCTACGCGATGGGCGACCGGCTCACCAAGGCCATGCCCGCCGACGTCCTCGGCAAGGGCATCGACCTCGACGGCATCACCAACCCCAGCCACCCGCGCTACAGCGAGGCCGGCGAGATCCGGGGGATGTACGAGAACGAGCCGGACGTCAAGAAGGTCATCGACACCGCCAAGGGCGTCGAGGGCCTGGTCCGGCAGATGGGCGTGCACGCCGCCGGCGTGATCATGTCCAGCGAGCCCATCGTCGACCACGCCCCGATCTGGGTGCGGCACACCGACGGCGTCACCATCACGCAGTGGGACTACCCGCAGTGCGAGTCGCTCGGCCTGCTGAAGATGGACTTCCTCGGCCTGCGCAACCTCACGATCATGGACGACGCCGTCAAGATGGTGAAGGCCAACAAGGGGATCGAGCTCGACCTCCTGGCCCTGCCGCTCGACGACCCCAAGACCTTCGAGCTGCTCCAGCGCGGCGACACCCTCGGCGTCTTCCAGTTCGACGGCGGGCCCATGCGGTCCCTGCTGCGCCTGATGAAGCCCGACAACTTCGAAGACATCTCCGCCGTGTCCGCGCTCTACCGCCCGGGCCCGATGGGCATGAACTCGCACACGAACTACGCCCTGCGCAAGAACAAGCAGCAGGAGATCACCCCGATCCACCCCGAGCTGGAGCAGCCGCTCGAAGAGGTGCTCGCGGTCACCTACGGCCTGATCGTCTACCAGGAGCAGGTGCAGAAGGCCGCCCAGATCATCGCCGGCTACTCGCTCGGCGAGGCCGACATCCTCCGCCGCGTCATGGGCAAGAAGAAGCCCGACGAGCTGGCGAAGAACTTCACCATCTTCCAGGCCGGCGCCCAGAAGAACGGCTACAGCGACGAGGCCATCCAGGCCCTGTGGGACGTGCTGGTCCCCTTCGCCGGCTACGCCTTCAACAAGGCGCACTCCGCCGCGTACGGACTGGTCTCCTACTGGACCGCCTACCTCAAGGCGAACTACCCGGCCGAGTACATGGCGGGCCTGCTCACCTCGGTCAAGGACGACAAGGACAAGTCCGCCGTCTACCTGAACGAGTGCCGTCGCATGGGCATCAAGGTGCTCCCGCCGAACGTCAACGAGTCCGAGTCGAACTTCGCCGCCCAGGGCGACGACGTGATCCTCTTCGGCCTCACCGCCGTCCGCAACGTCGGCTCCAACGTCGTCGAGTCGATCATCAAGACGCGGAAGAGCAAGGGGAAGTACTCCTCGTTCCCCGACTTCCTCGACAAGGTCGAGGCCGTGGTCTGCAACAAGCGGACCATCGAGTCGCTGATCAAGGCCGGCGCCTTCGACACCATGGGCCACACCCGCAAGGGCCTCGTCGCCCAGCACGAGCCCATGATCGACACCGTGGTCGCCGTCAAGCGCAAGGAGGCCGAGGGGCAGTTCGACCTCTTCGGCGGCATGGGCGAGGAGGACAGCGACGAGCCCGGCTTCGGCCTCGACGTCGAGTTCTCCGACGTCGAGTGGGAGAAGGCCTACCTGCTCGCCCAGGAGCGCGAGATGCTCGGCCTGTACGTCTCCGACCACCCGCTCTTCGGTCTCGAGCACGTGCTGTCGGACAAGACCGACGCCGGCATCTCCCAGCTCACCGGCGGCGAGCACGCCGACGGCGCCGTGGTCACCATCGGCGGCATCATCTCCGGCCTCCAGCGCAAGATGACCAAGCAGGGCAACGCCTGGGCCATCGCCACCGTCGAGGACCTGGCCGGCTCCATCGAGTGCATGTTCTTCCCGGCCACCTACCAGCTGGTCTCCACCCAGCTCGTCGAGGACACGGTGGTCTTCGTCAAGGGCCGGCTCGACAAGCGCGAGGACATCCCCCGTCTGGTCGCCATGGAGCTGATGGTCCCCGACCTCTCCAACGCCGGGACCAACGCGCCGGTGATCCTCACCATCCCCACGGTCAAGGTCACCCCGCCGATGGTCAGCCGCCTCGGCGAGATCCTCAAGCACCACCGCGGCAACACCGAGGTCCGCATCAGGCTCCAGGGGCCGCGCTCCACCACCGTGCTCCGGCTCGACCGGCACCGGGTCCAGCCCGACCCGGCGCTCTTCGGCGACCTGAAGGTGCTGCTCGGACCCTCCTGCCTGGCCGGCTAGGCGCCTGCCGCACAGGCCGCACACGCGCAAGGGGCGCGCCCGTCGTCACGGGCGCGCCCCTTTGCCGTGGATCCGTCAGTTGTGCCCGAAGCGCTTCTGACGGCCCTTGCGTGCCATGTCACCAGGCGTGACCTGGGTGGCGCGCTGCTCGGCCTGGGATTCCATCGCGGTCGCCTGCGCCTGCTGCTGGCCGCGCTCGGCCTGCGAGCCACGCTGCTGACTGCGGTCCTGCTTTCGGTTCTTGGCCATGGGGATGATGCCTCCTCAAGGGGGTCTGGGGGCCAGGGCCGCTGTCAGACTCACATACGCCAGGAACCGCCGCATTTTGGATCATTACGGACGGTAATCGGGGTCTCCGAGTGAGATCCGCCACGCCGATGATCCAGTTCCGGACCTCTACGCCAGCGCCGTCGGGCAGACTCGGAGCAACCTTGAGCACTTCCGATCCCGAGGTTCCCGAAAGAGGGTGGAACACGTGGACCGCTGCGTCGTCCTGGTGGACGCCGGCTATCTGCTGGGCGCCGCCGCCAGCCTCCTCGCCGGGGAGCCGGCCCGCTCACGGATCACGGTCGACCACGCCGCGCTCATCCGGCAGCTGCGCGACCGCGCCGAGGCCGACACCGAGCAGCCGCTGCTGCGGATCTACTGGTTCGACGGCGCGCCCGACCGGGTGCCCCAGCCCGAGCACCGCAGACTGCGCGTCATGCCCCGGGTCACCGTCCGGCTCGGCGCCCTGACCCGCAGCGACGGGCGCTGGGCGCAGAAGGGCGTCGACGCGGCCATGCACACCGAGCTCACCGAACTCGCCAGGAACCGCGCCTGTTCCGACATCGTCCTCGTCACCGGCGACGGCGACCTGCTGCCCGGACTGATGTCCGCCAAGGAACACGGGGTCGCCGTCCACCTCTGGGCCGTCCAGGCCGCCGACGGCGACTACAACCAGTCGGAGGACCTCGTCGCCGAGGCCGACGAACGCCGGGTCCTCGACCGGGCCTGGATCACCCGGGCCGTCCGCGCCAAGGACCTCAGCGGCCTCTGCGCCCCGCCTCCCGTGCCCCGCCCCGAGATCGCCGCCATCCTCTCCGCCCCGCTGCCCGAGTCCGCGCTCGCCGCCTCCGCCGAACGCGCCGCCGCCGAACGGGCCTCCGTCGAACGCGCGGCCGCGGCCGCGCACAACGGGGCCGCGCACAACGGGGCCGCGCACGAGGGGGCCGCCCACGGCGGGGCCGCGCGTGCCGAGGCCGGCGCCGCCGCGGACACCGAGGCCGTCAACGGCGCCGCCATCCCCGCGCCCGCCTCCGCCAAGGCCGTCCCCACCCCCAAGGACCTCGCCGCCCTGCGCGGGCCGGCCGCCCCCACCGCCCCGCACCCGGCCGCCACCCTGCGCTGGTCCTCCGACAGGGGATGGATCGACCGGCCCGCCGCCCCCCTCGGCGAACCCGCCGAGACCGCCTCCCTGCCCACCCTCGCCCAGCTCACCAGCGCCGAGCAGCGCTGGGCCGACCGCGAGGAGGACATCACCACCGTCGGCGGCGACCCCTACGAGGTCGGCCAGGTCTTCGCCCGCCGCTGGCTCGACCGGCTCCCCGAATCCGGCCACGTCCAGAAGCTCGCCGCCATGTACCCGCGCATCCCGCACCGCATCGACGGCGAACTCCTCCGCTACGCCGCCCGCTTCGGCCTCCTCGCCCACAAGGACGACCAGATCGACGAGCACGACCGCTACGCGATCCGGGCCGGCTTCTGGCGCGAGATCGACGTCCACGCCGCCGCACAACACGCCCCCGCGCCCGAGGAGAGCCGGGGGACCCCGTAGGCTCATCCCTCGTGAGTACGGTGTGCGTGGTGCGGGATCTGGTCAAGACGTACCCCGCCACACGCGGCAGACGCGGAGCCCCCGCGACCCCCGAGGTCCGGGCTACCGACGGGATCAGCCTCGATGTGAGCGGCGGCGAGATCTTCGGCCTGCTCGGACCCAACGGCGCCGGCAAGTCCACCCTGGTCCGCCAGCTGACCGGACTCATGCGCCCCGACTCCGGCTCCGTCCGGATGCTCGGCCACGACCTGGTGCGCCACCCCGAGCGCGCCGCCCGGCTGCTCGCCCACCTCGGCCAGGAGTCCACCGCCCTCGACGAGCTCACCGTCGCCCTCGCCGCCGAGACCACCGCGCGGCTGCGCGGACTCGGCGCCCGCGACGCCCGGGCCGAGCGGGACGCCGTGCTCGACGAGCTCGGCCTCGCCGAGATCGCCGGGCGCCCCCTGAAGAAGCTCTCCGGCGGCCAGCGCCGGCTCGCCTGCGTCGCCGCCGCCCTCGTCGGCGAACGGCCCGTCCTCGTCCTCGACGAGCCCACCACCGGCATGGACCCCGTCGCCCGCCGCGCCGTCTGGGCCGCCGTCGACCGGCGGCGCGCCGAACGCGGCGCCACCGTGCTGCTCGTCACCCACAACGTCATCGAGGCCGAGACCGTCCTCGACCGCGTCGCCGTCATCGACCGCGGCCGGGTCATCGCCTGCGACACCCCCGCGGGACTCAAGGAACGGGTCGCGGGAGAGGTCCGGGTCGAGCTCGTCTGGCGCGAGCGGGCGCCCCTGGACGTCCCCGAGGTCGCCGCGCTGCGCCCCTCCGCCCAGGAGTCGGGGCGCCGCTGGACCCTCCGGCTCGCCCCGGACGAGGCCCGTGCCGCGGTCGCCGCCGTCACCGGCGGGGCGGCCTTCGCCGCCCTCGACGACTTCACCCTCGCCACGCCGAGCCTGGAGGACGTCTACCTGGCGCTCGGGGGCGAGAACCGGGGGCTGGTGAAGGCGTGAAGCGTTCGTCGCATACCGTGGCGCGTCCGCCGGCACTCGATTCCTCGCCGTCGGTCGTGTGCCTGTTCGCGGTCGTGTACCTGTCGTCCGTCAGGAGCTGTACGAGTTGAGCACCCTGCCCGCGGAGGCCCTGCCCGCCGCCGCCCTCGGCGACCGCCCGGCCGGGGACGTGGACGACCACGTCGCCGCCCCCCTCGCCCCCCGCGCCCGACTGCTGCCCTCGCTCGCCGCCGTCTACCGCGCGCAGCTCTCGCGCGCCCGGGTCTCCCGGATCCCGCTGCTCTTCGTCGCGACCTTCCAGTCGATCGGGATCATGGTCCTGATGCGGGGGGTCGTGGACGGCGGCTCGGAGGCGCGGGCCGTGGTGGCCGGCTCCGCCGTCCTCGTCGTGGCCTTCGTCGCGCTCAACCTGCTCGCCCAGTACTTCGGGCAGCTGCGGGCCGGCGGCGGGCTCGACCACTACGCGACCCTGCCCGTGCCGCCCGCCGCCGTGGTGCTCGGCGCGGCCGGCGCCTATGCCTCCTTCACCGTGCCCGGGACCGTCGTGACCGCCGTGGCCGGTTCCCTGCTGTTCGGGCTGCCCCTCGGGCACCTGTGGATCCTGGTCGCCGTCGTGCCGCTCTCCGGCGCCGCCCTCGCCGGGCTCGGCGCCGCGCTGGGGCTGCTCGCGCCCCGGCCGGAACTGGCCACCCTGCTCGGTCAGCTGGGCATGTCGGCGGCCCTGCTGCTCGGCGTGCTGCCGCCCGAGCGGCTGCCCGGGCCCATCGGCTGGGCGCGGGACCTGCTGCCCTCCACGTACGGGGTGGAGGCCCTGGCCCGCACCTTCGACGCGCGGCCGGACTGGGCCGCCGTCTGTCTCGACCTCGCGGTCTGCGGGGCCGTCGGTCTCGTCTCGCTCGCCGTCGCCACCTGGGCGTACCGTCGGGCGGCGGTCCGCTGAGGCGGCGCACAGCCGCACCTGGCACGATGGCGTCGTGACCGCACCTCTGACTCCGCCCCACCAGCCGCCGAACGACTCCCACTGGCCCTCGCCCTATCCCGCGCAGGCCGAACCGGACGGCGCCCCGAGCACCGGCACCGAGCTGCGGCAGGCCGCCGTGGTGGCCGCCGGCTCCGGGGTCGCGGGGGTCCTGCTCGGACTGCTCTGGCTGTGGCTCGCGCCGCGGGTCACCCTGATCTCCGACGGCAAGGCGGTCTTCCTGCGCAACAGCGAGGGGGAGGCGGCCATCGGCATGGACGGGACGTTCGTCCTGCTCGCGCTCGGGTTCGGCGCCGTCGCCGCCGGGATCGTCTTTCTCGTTCACCGGTACGGGGGGATCGCGCTCGTGCTCGGGCTCGCCCTCGGCGGCGTGCTCGGGTCGCTGCTCGCCTGGGGCGTGGGGGTCTGGCTCGGGCCCGAGCGCGATGTCGTCGCCCACGCCAAGGCGGTCGGACCCAACGTCGACTTCCAGGCGCCGCTCGAACTCAACATGGCGGCCGCGGCCATGCTGGCCTGGCCCATCGCCGCGATGATCGTGCACCTCGCGCTGACCGCGCTCTTCGGGCCTCGTGATCCCGAGCCCGAGGACGAGGCCTGGCCGCCGTTGCCCACGGCCTGAGGCCGGCCTTTCCGTGCCGTGTGCGCCCTCCTCGGCGCCCGCTCCCGTCTCTGTTCGGCCTCAGGCTCTGCCGATGGGGGCCAGGACCGCGTTCGTGAGGGTCGCCAGGTCCTGGGGGGACAGCTCCACCTCCAGGCCCCTGCGGCCCGCCGAGACGCAGATCGTGGTGTGCTCCTCGGCCGAGCTGTCCAGGACCGTGCGCAGGCGCTTGCGCTGGCCCAGCGGGGAGATGCCGCCGCGGACGTAGCCGGTCGTGCGCTCGGCCGCCGCCGGGTCCGCCATCGTCGCCCGCTTGCCGCCCACCGCCGAGGCCAGCGCCTTCAGGTCCAGCTGGCCCGCCACGGGGACCACCGCCACCGTCAGCTCGCCGTCCACGTCCGCGACCAGGGTCTTGAAGACCCGGGTGGGCGAGACGCCCATCGCGTTCGCCGCCTCCTCGCCGTACGACGGGGTCGCCGGGTCGTGCTCGTAGGAGTGGAGGGTGTGGGGGGTGTTCGCGGCCGTCAGGGCCACCGTGGCCGGGGTGCCGCCGGTGTTCTTCTTCTGCTGCTTCTTCGCCACGGGGGCTCCCGTCAGTTCGGGCTGGTAGGCGTGCGGGTCAGCTCCACCGCGGGCAGGGACGGCAGGTGGCGCAGGACCGCCGTCTCGGCGCGCAGCAACGACAGCTCCTCGCGCAGCCGCGTCGCCGTGTCCGGGGCCTGCAGCAGCCGCTGCTTCGCCGGGGTGTCCAGCACCGCTGCCGCCGCCACCAGGTAGGAGACGACGGAGGGGTCGTCGGGCAGTTCGCTCGTCGTCAGGGAGCGCTCGCGGGCCCCGGCCAGCCGCTTCTGGTAGTTCCTGAAGGCGCGCAGGACGCCCTCGGCCAGGGTGCCCGCCTCGTCGCCCTGCTCCTCCGGGATCTCCTCCAGCTCGGCCGTCAGGAACGGGCCGCTGGCGTCGACCGACAGCAGCTTCACCCGGGTCGTGCCGGTGGCCATCACCTCGAAGCCGCCGTCCGGGCGCTCCCGGATCTGGGCCGCGTCGGCGATGCAGCCGACCCGGTGGAAGGCCTGGATCGGGTCCGGGCCGAATCCGGCCGTCGGGCCCTTCTCCGGCAGCGCCGTCTGGTCCGGCAGGCCCGGCGCCGTCGGCGCGACCTCCCGGCCGTCCCGGATCGCCACGACCGCGAAGCGCCGCGGCTCGGAGTCGTCGGTCTTGAGCAGCTCGCGCATCATGGCGCGATAACGCTGCTCGAAGACGTTCAGGGGCAACACGAGGCCCGGGAACAGCACCGCGTTGAGCGGGAAGAGGGGCAGGCGAGCGGTGGTCACAGCGGTCAAGCGTAGTGGCCGGGCGAGCCTTCACCGTCGGCCCGGTCGGGTTTCCCCTCCGCGGACGCCCGCCCGGGGCGCCCCGCGCGCAGCCGGGTGCGCCGGGCCACCTCGCGGACCGTGGTCGTCCGGGCCTCCAGGAAGGCGTTCAGCGGGTCCTCCGCCAGGAGGGTCCAGGGGAAGGAGGTGGCGTGGGTCCCGATCCGGGTGAACTCCGCCAGGGCGTCGTGCGGGCGGGACCGCCCGACGAGGACGTGTACGAGGAGGTTGCGCACCTCCGCCGGCCACGGGTCGCCCGCCGGGAACTCCGCCGACAGGGCCAGCGCCCGGTCGGCCGCCGCGTCGACGCGGTCGGCGGCCACTCCGTGGCCCGGGCCCGCGAGCAGCTGGGCGAAGGCCGCCCGCACCGGCAGGGCCTGGACCAGCGAGCCGGGCAGCGCGTCCTCCGCGGCCTGCTCGGCGAAGTCGAAGCACTCGGGGTGCGAGCCGTACCACTGCGCCGACAGGTACTTGAGGGCGGCCACGTGGCAGCCGTAGTGGTGCGGGGCGCGGCGCACCGCCTGCTCCCACAGGGCCTCGAACTCCGTGTGCCGGGCGTGCGTGCCGCGCGCGTGGTCCAGGGCGAGCCGCCACGGCACCGGGTCGCGCGGGGCGGCCTCGGTCGCCGCCTCGATCAGCGGCCCGAGCTCGCGCAGCCGCTCCGCCCTGGCCGGCGACTCCCAGGCCCGGCGTACGGCGAGTTGTGCCGTGACGAGGAGGGCGTCCGGGTCGTGCGGGGCGGCCGCGAGCCAGTGCCGCAGCCACCCGTCCCTGCTGTACGCGAAGGTGCTCAGCCGCCTGACGTAGCGGTCCCGGTCCTCCCAGTCGGCGGCGTCCCGGGTGGTGGCGAGGAGTTTGGCGGCCGGTTCCGGGTCGGCGAGGGCGGCGGCGACGAGGGCCGGCGCCAGCCTCGCGTCCGGCGCGTCGAGCAGCACGTCGTCGTCCGGCGGGAGCCCGGCGGCCAGGCGCGGGGTGTGCCGGACGCGGCGGGCGGTGCCGATCAGGGCGCGGAGCAGTGACATCGTGCGAAACATTCAAAACCGCAGGTGAGGGCCGCGCCAGTGGGGGACTGTGAAGACTTGGTGGCGGCCGGAAGGTTGTTCTGAAGGGGGTCAAGACAGCGTAAAGAAAGGGGGTGGGTGGTGACTCTCCGGCCTCGTGGGCCCCGGCCCTTCCGGCTGTCAGCCGCGTCTCAGGAGGCGCGAGGCTCCCGTCGCCACCGTCGTCGCCAGCACCCAGCCGAGCAGGATCAGCACCGTCGACGCCCACTGCCAGAAGCCCTCCATCCGCCAGTAGCCTGCCTGGCCGAGGTCGATCACCGGGAGCAGCACGTCGAGCGCGTAGAGGGTGGCGCTCCACTTCGGCGCCTCGCCCGGTTTCAGCGCCACCGGGTCGTAGTGCGAGAAGGCGTACGCCCCGGCCGCCCACAGGACGGCCATCCACAGGGCTGCGCGCCCCGGGCGGTAGCCGTAGGCCACCGCCAGGTCCTGGACGTAGCCCCAGAGCTTTCCGGCCACCGGCAGGGTCTCCCGGCGCCGCCGCTGCTTGGCGAGCAGCACCTCGCGCGCGTCGGCGTCCTCCCCGCTGTTGCGCAGCACCGTCGCCAGGCGCTCGTACGGCTCCGGCGCGTACTCCGGGGTCGCCGCCGCGACCCACTCCAGGCGCCGGCTGAGCGGGAAGTGCCCGTACGGCACGAGGGTCTCGTAGACGAAGCCGCTCAGCGCGAGGCCGCCCGGGCCCGGCCAGCTCGTGGAGAGGTCGATCAGGGTCACCACCTTCGCCCCGTTGAGGACGACCCTGCCCTCCTCGGGGCGCTCGCCGTTGAAGCGGAGCTCGGGCGTGACGATGCGGCGCAGCGACAGCTCCTCGCGCCGCGAGCCGTCCAGCAGGAAGCGGGCGTAGTGCAGGTCCACCGAGTCCCCGAAGCGCCCGTCGTCGAGCCGGACCCCGCCGTGGCACTCGACGGGCTTGCGCCGGGCGCCCTGGGCCGGGGTCACCCCGTACGGCGGGGTGGCCGTGGAGTTGCCCGAGGCGTCGTACACCCAGGCCGCGTTCAGATAGAGCGTGCGCTCGACCGTCAGCTGCGGCGCGTTCAGCGCGCGGCGCTGCTGGGCGCCGCGCAGCACGCTGCCCCGCAGGCTCAGCGACACGCCGACCTTGGCCCCGCGCAGGCTCAGTTCCCCGTACGTCTCGATCAGCTCGGCCTGGAGGTCCTGGGCGACCACCAGGCCGTCCGCCGTGATCGCCCGGCCGCGCCGGTCCGGCCACACCCGGATCTGGTTGATCAGCAGGTCCGTGCCGATCTGGGCGTCCGTCAGGCGGATGCCCCGCTCCACCCGGCAGCGCGGCAGGTGCAGGTCGCCCGCCGTGTGCAGGCGCGCCGCCTCCAGCCGGGGTATCGCGCACTCGATGATCCGCAGCGTCCCGAAGTGGGCCTCGGGCAGCACCACCTCGCCGTCGAAGCGGCAGCCGTTCAGCTCCACGTACGGCCCTATCGTGCCGCCCGCCAGATTGAGCACCCCCGTGATCCGCGCCCCGCGCAGCTTCAGGGCCGCGACGCGCCCGGACCGGGCGGGCGGTCCGTCGAGCAGCAGCTGCGCGACCACCTCGGCCCGCACGCTGCGCTCCTCGCCCCACACCACCTGCCGGTCGAACGGATCGTCCCGCTCCGCCATCCCCTCCCTGAGATCACACGCCTTGCCGATCCTGAACGCCCTCCACATGAACCGCTCCGGGCCGGTCAGGCCCTCCGGCACTCCGTCGTCCACGCGCGGCTCGGTCACTGCCGCCCCCTCGCTTCCCACGATTCCGCATCCCCGGATTCGTACAGCCGTTCTTCCCGCTGAGTGACGGACTGAACGCTAACGGTCAGGAGTGGCGACAAGACGCCAGAGTGGCCCGTATCAGCCAGTGATACGGGCGTCCGGGGCTGTGGGGCGTCTGCGAGAATTGACCCGTGATCTCTCGAATCGATCTGCGCGGCGCGGCCCTCCCCGAGGGTGCCGCCCTGCGTGACCTGCTGCCCCGTGCCGAGTTCGACGTGGAAGCCGCCCTGGAGAAGGTGCGGCCGATCTGCGAGGACGTCCGGCATCATGGCGCCGCAGCGGTGATCGACTACGGGGAGAAGTTCGACGGCGTCCGCGTCGAGAGCCTGCGCGTGCCCGCCGAGGAGCTCACCCGCGCCCTCGACGAGCTCGACCCGGCCGTCCGCGCCGCCCTCGAGGAGTCCATCCGCCGCGCCCGCCTCGTCCACCGCGAGCAGCGCCGCACCACCCACACCACCCAGGTCGTGCCCGGCGGCACGGTCACCGAGAAGTGGATCCCCGTCGAGCGCGTCGGCCTCTACGTGCCGGGCGGGCGTTCGGTCTACCCCTCGTCCGTCGTGATGAACGTGGTCCCGGCCCAGGAGGCCGGGGTCGAGGGCATCGCCGTGTCCTCGCCCCCGCAGAAGGAGTTCGGCGGCCTGCCGCACCCGACCATCCTCGCCGCCTGCGCCCTGCTCGGCGTCGACGAGGTCTACGCGGCCGGCGGCGCCCAGGCCGTCGCCATGTTCGCGTACGGCACCGACGGCGGCTCCGACACGCCCGGCTGCGCGCCCGTCAACCTGGTCACCGGGCCCGGCAACATCTACGTCGCCGCCGCCAAGCGCCTCCTCAAGGGCCGCATCGGCATCGACGCCGAGGCCGGCCCCACCGAGATCGCGGTCCTCGCGGACTCCACCGCCGACCCGGTGCACGTCGCCGCCGACCTGATCAGCCAGGCCGAGCACGACCCGATGGCCGCCTCCGTGCTCGTCACCGCGTCCCCGGAGCTCGCCGAGGCCGTCGAGGCCGAGCTCAAGACCCAGGTCGCCGCCTCCAAGCACGTCGACGACCGGATCGTCCCGGCGCTCGCCGGCCGCCAGTCCGCGATCGTCCTGGTCGACGGCCTGGACGAGGGCCTGCGGGTCGTCGACGCCTACGGCGCCGAGCACCTGGAGATCCAGACCGCCGACGCCGCCGCGGTCGCCGACCGGGTCCGCAACGCGGGCGCGATCTTCGTCGGCCCCTGGGCCCCGGTCTCCCTCGGCGACTACTGCGCCGGCTCCAACCACGTGCTGCCCACCGGCGGCTGCGCCTGCCACTCCTCGGGCCTGTCCGTGCAGTCCTTCCTGCGCGGCGTGCACATCGTGGACTACACGCGCGACGCGCTCGCCGAGGTCGCCCACCACGTGGTGACCCTCGCCGAGGCCGAGGACCTGCCCGCGCACGGCGCCGCCATCAAGGCCCGCTTCGGATGGAAGGTGCCCGAGAGCAAGTGAGCGACACGAACGACACCCTCGGGATCGACGACCTTCCGATCCGCGACGAGCTGAAGGGCAAGTCCCCCTACGGCGCGCCCCAGCTCGACGTGCCCGTCCAGCTGAACACCAACGAGAACCCCTACCCGCTGCCCGAGCCCCTGGTGGCCCGGATCGCGGAGCGGGTCGCCGAGGCCGCCCGCGGCCTCAACCGCTACCCCGACCGGGACGCGGTCGAGCTGCGCACCGAGCTCGCCCGCTACCTCACCCGCACCGGCAAGCACCCGGTCGCCATGGCCAACGTGTGGGCCGCCAACGGCTCCAACGAGGTCCTCCAGCAGCTGCTGCAGACCTTCGGCGGACCCGGCCGCACCGCGATCGGCTTCGAGCCCTCGTACTCGATGCACGCCCTGATCGCCCGCGGCACCGGCACCGGCTGGATCTCCGGCCCCCGCAACGAGGACTTCACCATCGACCTCGAGGCGGCCCGCCAGGCCATCGCCGAGAACGCGCCGGACGTCGTCTTCGTCACCTCGCCCAACAACCCCACGGGGACGGCGGTCGAGGCGGAGACGGTGCTCGCGCTGTACGAGGCCGCCCAGGCCGCCAAGCCCTCGCTGGTGGTCGTCGACGAGGCCTACGTGGAGTTCAGCCACCGCGACTCGCTGCTGCCCCTCATCGAGGGCCGCCCGAACCTGGTGGTCTCCCGGACCATGTCCAAGGCCTTCGGCGCGGCCGGGCTGCGCCTGGGCTACCTGGCCGCCCACCCGGCCGTGGTCGACGCCGTCCAGCTGGTGCGCCTGCCGTACCACCTGTCCGCCGTCACCCAGGCCACCGCGCTCGCCGCCCTGGAGCACACCGACACCCTCCTCGGGTACGTCGAGCAGCTCAAGGCCGAGCGCGACCGCCTCGTCGGCGAGCTGAGGGCCATCGGCTACGAGGTCACCGAGTCCGACGCCAACTTCGTCCAGTTCGGCCGCTTCGACGGAGCGGAGGGCTCCCACGCGGCCTGGCGGAAGATCCTCGACCGGGGCGTCCTGGTCCGGGACAACGGCGTACCGGGCTGGCTGCGGGTCACCGCGGGCACCCCCGAAGAGAACGACGCGTTCCTCGACGCGGTTCGTGAGTTGAAGAAGGAGCAGGACGCATGAGCCGCGTAGGCCGCGTTGAGCGCACCACCAAGGAGACGTCCGTCGTCGTCGAGATCGACCTCGACGGCACCGGAAAGGTCGACGTGTCGACCGGGGTCGGCTTCTACGACCACATGCTCGACCAGCTCGGTCGGCACGGTCTGTTCGACCTGACCGTGAAGACCGACGGCGACCTCCACATCGACTCGCACCACACCATCGAGGACACCGCCCTCGCCCTCGGCGCCGCCTTCAAGCAGGCGCTCGGCGACAAGGTCGGCATCTACCGCTTCGGCAACTGCACCGTCCCGCTGGACGAGTCGCTCGCCCAGGTCACCGTCGACCTCTCCGGCCGCCCCTACCTGGTGCACACCGAGCCCGAGAACATGGCGCCGATGATCGGCTCCTACGACACGACGATGACCCGGCACATCATGGAGTCCTTCGTCGCCCAGGCGCAGATCGCCCTGCACGTCCACGTGCCGTACGGGCGCAACGCCCACCACATCGTCGAGTGCCAGTTCAAGGCGCTCGCCCGGGCCCTGCGCTACGCCTCCGAGCGTGACCCGCGCGCCGCCGGAATCCTCCCCTCCACGAAGGGCGCGCTGTAACCGTGAACGGCCTCTCCACCATCCTGATCGTCGTCGGCCTCTTCCTGCTCGGCGGCATCTACTCCTTCGTCAAGCAGAAGATGCCCAAGGGCCTCATCGTGCTGCTCTCCTTCGGCGCGGTCATGTGCCTCGCCGCCGGTCTGCTCCGGCTGGACGTGTGGGCATGAGCGTCGGCGGTCCCAAGAAGGTCGTCGTCTTCGACTACGGCTTCGGCAACGTCCGCTCCGCCGAGCGCGCCCTCGCCCGGGTCGGCGCCGACGTGGAGATCACCCGCGACTACGAGCGGGCCATGAACGCCGACGGGCTGCTGGTCCCCGGCGTCGGTGCCTTCTCCGCCTGCATGGAGGGCCTCAAGGAGGCCCGCGGCGACTGGATCATCGGGCGCCGGCTCTCCGGCGGCCGGCCGGTCATGGGCATCTGCGTGGGCATGCAGATCCTCTTCGCCCGCGGCATCGAGCACGGCGTGGAGACCGAGGGGCTCGACGAGTGGCCCGGCTCGGTCGAGCCGCTGAAGGCCCCGGTCGTGCCCCACATGGGCTGGAACACGGTCGACGCGCCGGAGGGCAGCGAGCTCTTCGCCGGCCTCGACGCCGACACCCGCTACTACTTCGTGCACTCCTACGGGGTGCGCCAGTGGGAGCTGGAGATCGGCAACCCCCACATCCGTGCCCCCAAGGTGACCTGGTCCACCCACGGCGAGCCGTTCGTCTCCGCGGTGGAGAACGGCGCCCTGTGGGCGACCCAGTTCCACCCCGAGAAGTCCGGCGACGCCGGCGCCCAGCTCCTCACCAACTGGATCGGAACCCTGTGACCAGCGCGCTCGAACTCCTCCCCGCCGTCGACGTCCGCGACGGCCAGGCCGTCCGCCTCGTGCACGGCGAGTCCGGCACCGAGACCTCCTACGGCTCGCCCCTGGAGGCCGCCCTCGCGTGGCAGCGCTCCGGCGCCGAGTGGCTGCACCTCGTCGACCTGGACGCCGCCTTCGGCACGGGCGACAACCGGCAGCTGGTCCGCGAGGTCACCGAGGCCATGGACATCAAGGTCGAGCTCTCCGGCGGCATCCGCGACGACGCCTCGCTCGCCGCGGCCCTCGCCACCGGCTGCACCCGCGTCAACCTGGGTACGGCCGCCCTGGAGACGCCCGAGTGGGTCGCCAAGGTCATCGCCGAGCACGGCGACAAGATCGCCGTCGGCCTGGACGTGCGCGGCACGACCCTGCGCGGCCGGGGCTGGACCCGCGACGGCGGCGACCTGTACGAGACGCTGGCCCGCCTCGACTCCGAGGGCTGCGCCCGTTACGTGGTGACCGACATCGCCAAGGACGGCACCCTGGAGGGCCCCAACCTGGAGCTCCTGAGGAACGTCTGCGCGGCCACCGACAAGCCCGTCGTCGCCTCCGGCGGCGTCTCCTCCCTGGACGACCTGCGGGCCCTGTCGGGCCTGGTCCCGCTGGGCGTCGAGGGCGCCATCGTCGGCAAGGCGCTGTACGCGAAGGCCTTCACCCTGGAAGAGGCGCTCCAGGCGGTGGCCGGATGAGCGGGTCCGTGCGCAAGGTCGTGACCGGCGCCCCCTGGGAGGAGCAGTTCGGCTACTCCCGCGCGGTGGAGCTGCCGAACGGGACCGTCCTGGTGGCCGGCTGCACCTCCGTGGTGGGCGGGGCGATCTCCGACGGCGGTCCGTACGAGCAGACCGTCAACTCCTTCAACGTGGCCTTCGACGCCCTGAAGCAGCTGGGCCTGGGCGCCGAGCACGTCGTCCGCACCCGGATGTACATCACCCACGCGCGGGACGTGGACGAGGTCGGCCGCGCCCACAAGGAGCTCTTCGACGCCGTCCGTCCCGCCGCCTCCATGATCATCGTCTCCGGGTTCGTGGACCCGCGGCTGGTCGTCGAGGTCGAGGTGGAGGCCTACCGCCCGGACACCGCCGAGGGGGACACCGCATGAGCCTCGCCGTACGCGTGATCCCCTGCCTGGACGTGGACAACGGCCGGGTCGTCAAGGGCGTCAACTTCCAGAACCTGCGGGACGCGGGCGACCCGGTCGAGATGGCCAAGCTGTACGACGCCGAGGGTGCCGACGAGCTGACCTTCCTCGACATCACCGCCTCCTCCGGCAACCGGGAGACCACCTACGACGTGGTCCGCCGCACCGCCGAGCAGGTCTTCATCCCGCTGACCGTCGGCGGCGGGGTCCGCTCCGCCGAGGACGTCGACAAGCTGCTGCGGGCCGGCGCGGACAAGGTGGGCGTCAACACGGCCGCCATCGCCCGCCCGGAGCTGATCCGCGAGATCGCCGAGCGCTTCGGCCGCCAGGTCCTGGTGCTCTCGGTCGACGCGCGCCGCACCGAGTCGGGCTCGTTCGAGGTCACCACCCACGGCGGCCGCCGGGGCACCGGCATCGACGCCGTCGAGTGGGCGCACCGGGCCGCCGAGCTGGGCGCGGGCGAGATCCTGCTCAACTCGATGGACGCGGACGGCACGAAGGACGGCTACGACACCGAGATGATCGCGGCCGTGCGCAAGCACGTGACCGTGCCGGTGATCGCCTCCGGCGGCGCCGGCAAGCTCGCCGACTTCCCGCCGGCCATCGCGGCGGGCGCGGACGCGGTGCTCGCGGCCTCGGTCTTCCACTTCGGCGATCTGCGGATCGGCGAGGTCAAGCAGGCGCTGAAGGAAGCCGGCCACCAGGTGCGCTGAGCCGGATTCCGTTCGAGGAAGGGCCCCCGGATCCCGGGGGCCCTTCCTTTCGGGAGATGTGCAGGATTATTTGTGCAACTTCTGTTGCGCAAGTTTTCTTTCCTATCTAGGGTTCTTGGCATGACCTCGTCGGAGAACCGCCGGATCACCGATCTCGGCACCCTCAAAGCCATCTCCCACCCGCTGCGGATGCGCCTCTACCGCGCCCTCTTCGTGGCCCGCACCGCCACGGCCTCCCAGCTCGCCGGCCAGGTCGACGAGGCCGTCTCCCTCGTCAGCTACCACCTGCGCAAGCTGGCCGACCACGGCCTCGTCGAGGAGGCCGAGGCCCAGTCCGCCGACGGTCGCGAGCGCTGGTGGCAGCCCAGCTCCTACGGGTTCAGCATCCACGAGGAGGACGTCCGCGACGCGCCCGAACTCGCCGCCGCGACCGTCGCCTTCGGCCGTACCGTCAACGCCCAGCGCACCGAGATGCACGGTCGCTTCCTCGACGAGCGGCACACCTGGCCCGAGGCCTGGCGGAGCGCCGCCATGAGCTCGGAGTGGCTGCCCCGGCTCACCGCCGCCGAACTCGCCGAGCTCGGCGCGGAGCTCGACGCGGTCGTCCGGAAGTACGACGAGCGGGCCCGCGCCGCCGAGGCCGCCGGCGAGACCGAGGGCCGCGAGAACGTCGCCGTCCACCTCTTCGGCTTCCCGTACCGGGGCTGACCCGGTGACCCCGACGACCCCGACGGTCCCCGCGGCCGTCGCCGCCGCCGCGCCCGCGCGCCCCGCCCACCGCGACCCCGACGTGCTGCGCTGGGTCGGCGCCTACACCGCCTCCACGCTCGGCGACAGCATCTACCACCTCGCCCTGTCCTGGACCGTCGTCAGCACCGGCAGCCCCGCCCAGGCCGGACTCGTCCTCGCCGTCGCCGCCGTGCCCCGCGCGCTGCTCATGCTCGGCGGGGGAGTGCTCGCCGACCGGTTCGGGCCGCGGCGGGTCGTCATCGGCTCCGACGCCGTCCGCAGCCTCGTCGTCCTCGGCCTCGCCGCGGCGCTCTTCCTCACCTCGCCCGGCCTGTGGGTGCTCGCCGCGGTCGCCCTCGTCTTCGGCACCGTCGACGCCCTGTTCCTGCCCGCCGTCGGCGCCCTGCCGCCACGGATCGCCCCGCACGACCAGCTGGCCCGGCTCCAGGGCCTGCGCGGCCTCGCGTACCGCTGCGGAGCCGTCCTCGGCGGCCCGCTCGGCGGACTCGCGGTCGCCGTCGGCGGCCCGGCCACCGCCTTCGGGGCCGCCGGAGTGCTCTTCGCCCTCTCGGTCCCCCTGCTGTGCGCGCTCCGGCTCCGCCCGCTCCCCGCCGCCGACGCGGCCCGCGGCGGCACCGCCCTCGGCGAGCTCGCCGACGGGCTGCGGTACCTGCGCGGACACCGGGTCCTCGGCCCGCTGATGATCATCGTGCTGCTCAGCGACCTCGGCTTCGCCGGCCCCCTCAACATCGGCCTCGCCGTCCTGGCCGAACAGCGCGACTGGGGCGCCTCCGGCATCGGCTGGATCCTCGCCGGCTTCGGTACGGGCGCGGGCGCCGCCTCGCTGCTCCTGACCGTACGGGGACACGTGCCGCGCGCCGGGGCCGTCAGCGGCTGGACCATGACCCTCGGGGCCGTCGCGATCGGCGCCCTCGCCTTCACGACGCTGCTGCCCGTGGCGGCCGCCGTCGCCCTCGCCATCGGCCTGTTCGCCGGGCTCTCCGGGGCGCTGTGCAACGCCCTCCTGCAGACCCACTGCGACCCCGGCTACCTCGGCCGCGTCACCGCCGTGGCCGGCCTCTGCTCGCTCGGCCTCGCCCCGCTCAGCTACCCGCTCACGGGCGCGGCGATCGGCCTGTGGGGCCTCGGCCCGGTGTACGTCGTCAGCGCGTCCGTCTGCGCCCTCTCGGGCGTCTACGGCCTCCTCGTCCCGGCCGTCCGCAGGGCGGAGCTGTCGGCATAGGCGGAACTGTCGGCAGGGGCGGAGCCGTCGGCATGGACAGCGCCGCTGTCCGGAGAGGGAGCGCCGCTCGCCGCACGGATAGCGCCGCTCCCTGAACGCGCCGCTCCCTGAACAGGCCGGTGCCTGAACGGGCCGGTCGCTCAGATTCCCAGCTGCTTCGTCTCGTGCAGCCGGTCCACGGCCTCCTGCTCGCCGTCCAGGGACACCTTCGCCGAGTCCTGGCGACCGAACAGGAACATCGTCAGCTCGCCCGGCTCGCCGGAGACCGTCACCACCGGGGTGCCCTTGTGCGCCACCGTCGTCTGGCCGTTCGGGCGGCGCAGCACCAGGCCCACCGGGGCCTTGCGGCCCAGCAGCCGGGCGGACCTCTCCAGACGCGACCAGAGCGCGTCGGAGAAGACCGGGTCGAGTTCGCGCGCCGACCAGTCCGGCTGCGCCCGGCGCACGTCCTCGGCGTGGACGTAGAACTCCACCACGTTCGCGCCCTCGTCCACCTGCTTGATCGTGAACGGCGAGAGCTTCGGCGGTCCCGTACGGAGGAGCTGGATCAGCTCCTCGTACGGCTTCTCGGCGAACTCCGCCTGCACCCGCTCCAGCCTGGCCTTCAGTGCGGGGACCACCGAACCGGCCGCCGCGTCCGGGCGGCGCTCGCGCACCACCACGTGGGCCGCCAGGTCCCGGGTCCGCCAGCCCTCGCACAGCGTGGGGGCGTCCGGGCCGGCCGCCTCCAACAGGTCGGCGAGCAGAAGGCGTTCACGCTTGGCATGGGTCGACATGCTCGCCAGGGTACGGCGGCGCCCACCGGTCCGCCCAGTGGACGCTCCGCCGGACCTGTCCGCCGGGCGCGGCAGAATGGCGCCATGAGCAGCACGCCCCGCACCCCCAGCGACCTCGACCCGGCCATCGCCGCCCGCCTCAAGCGGAGCGAGGACGGCCTGGTCCCCGCCATCGCCCAGCAGTACGACACCGGCGAGGTGCTCATGCTCGGCTGGATGGACGACGAGGCCCTGCACCGCACCCTCACCACCGGCCGCTGCACCTACTGGTCCCGCAGCCGCCGCGAGTACTGGGTCAAGGGCGACACCTCCGGCCACGTCCAGCACGTCAAGTCCGTCGCGCTCGACTGCGACGCCGACACGCTGCTGGTCAAGGTCGACCAGGTGGGCGCCGCCTGCCACACCGGCGCCCGCACCTGCTTCGACGCCGACGTCCTCCTCGCGGCCGAGTAGGGTCTGGCGCCATGGATCTCGAGCACTTCCGCAAGCTGGCGGCCGACCGCCGCGTCATCCCCGTCAGCCGCAGGCTCCTCGCCGACGGCGACACCCCGGTCGGGCTCTACCGCAAGCTCGCCGCCGAACGCCCCGGCACCTTTCTCCTCGAATCCGCTGAGAACGGGCGCAGCTGGTCCCGCTACTCCTTCATCGGGGTCCGCAGCGACGCCACCCTCACCGTCGAGGACGGCGAGGCCCACTGGCTCGGCACCCCGCCGGTCGGCGTCCCGGTCGACGGCGACCCGCTCGCCGCCCTCAAGGCGACCGTCGAGACCCTCCACACGCCCCGCGACCTCGCGGGCGGGATGCCCCCGTTCACCGGCGGCATGGTCGGCTACCTCGGCTACGACATCGTGCGCCGCCTGGAGCGCATCGGCGAGCACGGCGGCGACGACCTGAAGCTGCCCGAGCTCACCATGCTGCTCACCAGCGACCTCGCCGTCCTGGACCACTGGGACGGCACGGTCCTGCTGATCGCCAACGCGATCAACCACAACGACCTGGAGACCGGTGTCGACGAGGCGTACGCGGACGCCGTCGCCCGCCTCGACGCGATGGAGGCCGACCTGGCCCGCCCGGTCGCCACCGTCCCCGCCGCCCTGCCCGCCTCGGAGCTCCCCGAGTTCTCCGCCCTGTGGGGCGGCCCGGCCTACCAGGACGCCGTCGAGGACATCAAGGAGCGCATCCGGGCCGGCGAGGCCTTCCAGGTGGTGCCCTCGCAGCGCTTCGAGACCCCGTGCGCCGCCACCGCCCTGGACGTGTACCGGGTCCTGCGGGCCACCAACCCCTCCCCGTACATGTACCTCTTCCGCTTCGAGAACGGCTTCGACGTGGTCGGCTCCTCGCCCGAGGCGCTGGTCAAGGTCGAGGACGGGCGCGCGATGGTCCACCCCATCGCCGGCACCCGGCACCGCGGCGCCACCCCGCAGGAGGACCACGAACTCGCCGAGGAGCTGCTCGCCGACCCCAAGGAGCGCGCCGAGCACCTCATGCTCGTCGACCTCGGCCGCAACGACCTCGGCCGGGTCTGCGAGCCGGGCTCCGTCGAGGTCGTGGACTTCATGTCGATCGAGCGGTACTCGCACGTCATGCACATCGTCTCCACCGTGACCGGCAGGGTCGCCGAGGGACGGACGGCCTTCGACGTGCTCACCGCCTGCTTCCCGGCCGGCACCCTCTCCGGCGCGCCCAAGCCCCGCGCGATGCAGATCATCGAGGAGCTCGAACCCACCCGGCGCGGCCTCTACGGCGGATGTGTCGGGTATCTCGATTTCGCCGGGGACTCGGACACGGCGATCGCGATCCGCACCGCGCTGCTGCGCGACGGCACCGCGTACGTGCAGGCCGGCGCCGGTGTCGTGGCCGACTCCGACCCGGTCGCGGAGGACAACGAGTGCCGCAACAAGGCCGCGGCGGTGCTCCGTGCCGTCCACACCGCCAACCGGATGACCACGACCGGATGAACGCGGACTGAGCCGGTAGGGGATAGTGGGGTACGTGAGTGCCGTACCCGTACCCCAGCCCCGAGCCGCCCGCGCGGGCGGCGCCGCCTCCTCCTCGGGCGCCCGACGCAGCCTGGCCGCGGCCCTCCTGCTCGGCGCCCTCGGAGCCACCGTCGTGCTGCTCTCCGCGGGCCAGATCTGGGCCGAGGGGACCGCCGCCGTCGGCGGCGGCGCCGTGCCCGTCGAGGCCGACGGAGGCGCCGTCACCGGTGTGCCGACCGCCCTCGCGATCGTCGGCCTCGCCGCGCTCGTCGCCGTCTTCGCCGTCCGCCGCACCGGCCGCACCCTGGTCGCCGCCCTGCTCGCCCTCAGCGGCGCGGGAGCGGCCCTCGCTGCCGTCCTCGGCGCCTCCGACAGCACCGCGCTCGACGCCGAGGCAGCCCGCATCAGCGGCAACACCGCCGCCGTCGTCGACGGCCTCAGCCACACCGTCTGGCCGTACGTCACCGCCGCCGGCGCCGTGCTCATCCTGGCCGCCGGGCTCTTCGCCCTCCGCTACGGCAAGGCCTGGCCCGCCATGGGCGGACGCTACGAGCGCTCCGGCGCCCCCCGCGCGGCGCGCCGTCCCGCGACCGCCGATCCGGACCGGCCCGAGGAGCTGTGGAAGGCCCTCGACCGGGGCGAGGACCCCACCCGCGGCGACTGAGCGGCCGGACCGCGAGCGCGACGCGTGATCGTTCGGGCACCCCGATTCATCTCCGCGCCCCCGTGTGCGGAAGAATGAGACGTCACCACCGAGCAACATCAACGAGGAGCAACTCATGGCGGGCAGCGCCCACGGACACACCCCGGCCGCCTGGACCGGTGTCATCATCTCCTTCATCGGCTTCTGCATCGCCGGAGTCTTCATGGTGGCCGCCAACGTGCCCGCGTTCTGGGGCGGCGTCGGCGTCATCGTCCTCGGCGGTGTCGTCGGCGGCGCGATGAAGATCGCGGGCCTCGGCATGCCGAAGCAGTCGGCCGCCGTCGTCGCCGCCCGTGAGGCCGCCACCGCGAGCGTCAAGGCGCGCGCCTGACGCCCAGCGCTCACTCCGAAGGCGCAGTCCCGCGACGCGGGGCTGCGCCTTCGCGCGTCAGCGGCGAGAATCACCGGGTGGACGTGAAGCCGACGGCGGGAGCCGACACCGAACCCGTGCCCGGCCCCTGGGGGGCCGTGCCACCCGCCCCGTACGGCCCGCCGGAGCCCAGGCCCCTCGCCCGGCGGCTGCTCGCCCCGCTCGGCACCCTCGCCGGGGTCGCCGCCGCCTTCGCGTACGTCGGGACGGTCGACCCCAACGAGCCCGGCCACTATCCCGTCTGCCCGCTGCTGCGCTTCACCGGCGTCTACTGCCCCGGCTGCGGCGGCCTGCGCAGCGCCCACGCCTTCGTCCACGGCGACCTCGGCGCCGCCCTCGGCGCGAACGCCCTGGCCGTGGTCGGCTACGGCGTCTTCGTCGTCGTCGTGACCGTCTGGCTGATTCGAGCCGTCAAGGGGGTCCCCATGCGGCTCTCGGTCTCCCCGGTCCTGTGGTGGGGGATCGGGGCCGTTCTGGCCGTTTTCACCCTGGTGCGGAACCTCCCGTTCGGCTCGGCGCTGGCCCCCTGAAGTCCCAGCAGATGGGACGCGTCCCCCACCGATGCGGGTCCGGGGCCCACCTGCGGATACCATCGACATGGCTGAACACTGTTCCTCGGTGTTCATCGACACCGTCACCGTCCCGGAAGGGGGCCTCTCGCGTGAGTGTGCTCGACGAGATCATCGAAGGCGTGCGCGCCGACCTCGCAGAGCGGCAGGCGCGGGTCTCCCTCGACGAGCTCAAGGAGCGCGCCGCCAAGGCGCCGCAGGCCAAGGACGGCGTCGCCGCACTGCGCGGCGAGGGCGTCAAGGTGATCTGCGAGGTCAAGCGCTCCAGCCCGTCCAAGGGCGCCCTCGCCGCCATCGCCGACCCGGCCGCCCTGGCCGCGGACTACGAGGCCGGCGGCGCAGCCGTCATCTCCGTCCTCACGGAGCAGCGCCGCTTCGGCGGCTCCCTCGCCGACCTGGAGGCCGTCCGGGCCCGGGTCGACATCCCCGTGCTGCGCAAGGACTTCATCGTCACCGCGTACCAGCTCTGGGAAGCGCGGGCGTACGGAGCGGATCTCGCGCTCCTCATCGTCGCCGCCCTGGAGCAGGAGGCCCTGGTCTCCCTCATCGAGCGGGCCGAGTCCATCGGCCTGACCCCGCTGGTCGAGGTCCACGACGAGGACGAGGTCGAGCGGGCCGTCGAGGCGGGCGCCCGGATCATCGGCGTCAACGCGCGCAACCTCAAGACCCTCAAGGTCGACCGCTCCACCTTCGAGCGCGTCGGTCCCGAGATCCCGGACCACATCGTCAAGGTCGCCGAGTCCGGTGTCCGCGGCCCGCACGACCTCATCGCGTACGCCAACGCCGGCGCCGACGCGGTCCTGGTCGGCGAGTCCCTGGTCACCGGCCGCGACCCGAAGGCCGCCGTCGCCGACCTGGTCGCCGCCGGCGCCCACCCGGCGCTGCGCCACGGCCGGAGCTGACCTGACATGACCGTCCGCCGCGCCGCCTCGCCGACCTCGCCAGAGGTCCCGTCGGCGCGCCGTACGCGACTCCGCACCGCCGCCGCACCGGCCCACGCCCCGCTGGCCCGGGGCTGCCGGCCGCGCGGCTGCCGCGCACCCGCCCGCCGTGTCCACGGCCGCCGGGTCCGGTACGTGATCGGTTCCGAGCCGGGCCAGGTCAACGGCATGCGATGGCGCCCGCGCCCCGCGCGCACCTCCACGTACACCACGACCGCCTGAACCGGTTTCCCCGCCAGGCGTCCTTCCGGTCCGCCCACCACGCCGTGGGCAATCGTCCCGCAGGCCGGGACGGGTGGGCACACGGGACGGCGCCCCTGCGGCGCCTCCGCTCCCAGGGCCTTGGCCCGCACCACACGCGCGCCGCACCCGGGGCGCGGGTACGGGCGCGGAAGCCTGGGCCCGGCAAGGTGCGCCGTCCGTTGTGTCCACTTGTTCCGCCCCAGCGGAACGATTGCCCACAACGGCGCGGCGCGGCGGCTGTTCGGAGTACGTGAGAGGCACGCGCGCATACGGTGACCACCATCAGCACGCGTACCCGGGGCACCCGCCCCGCGAGGAGCAACCGCATGTCCAGCGAGTTCTTCATTCCAGACCCGGAGGGTCAGGTCCCGTCCCCCGAGGGCTACTTCGGCGCCTACGGCGGCAAGTTCATCCCGGAGGCCCTCGTCGCCGCCGTCGACGAGGTCGCCGTCGAGTACGACAAGGCCAAGGCCGACCCCGAGTTCGCCCGCGAGCTCAACGACCTGATGGTCAACTACACCGGTCGCCCCAGCGCCCTCACCGAGGTCCCGCGCTTCGCCGAGCACGCCGGCGGCGCCCGGGTCTTCCTCAAGCGCGAGGACCTCAACCACACCGGCTCGCACAAGATCAACAACGTGCTCGGCCAGGCCCTGCTCACCAAGCGCATGGGCAAGACCCGCGTGATCGCGGAGACCGGCGCCGGCCAGCACGGCGTCGCCACCGCCACCGCCTGCGCCCTCTTCGGTCTCGACTGCACCATCTACATGGGCGAGATCGACACCCAGCGCCAGGCCCTCAACGTGGCCCGCATGCGCATCCTCGGCGCCGAGGTCATCGCCGTGAAGTCCGGCAGCCGCACCCTCAAGGACGCCATCAACGAGGCGTTCCGCGACTGGGTCGCCAACGTGGACAACACCCACTACCTCTTCGGCACGGTCGCCGGACCGCACCCCTTCCCCGCCATGGTCCGCGACTTCCACCGCGTCATCGGCGTCGAGGCCCGCCGCCAGATCCTGGAGCGCGCCGGCCGCCTGCCCGACGCCGCCGTCGCCTGCGTCGGCGGCGGATCCAACGCCATCGGCCTCTTCCACGCCTTCGTCCCGGACGCCTCCGTCCGGCTGATCGGCTGCGAGCCGGCCGGCCACGGCGTCGAGACCGGTGAGCACGCGGCCACCCTGACCGCGGGCGAGCCCGGCATCCTGCACGGCTCCCGCTCCTACGTCCTCCAGGACGAGGAGGGCCAGATCACCGAGCCGTACTCGATCTCCGCCGGACTCGACTACCCCGGCATCGGCCCGGAGCACGCCTACCTCAAGGACAGCGGCCGGGGCGAGTACCGCGCCGTCACCGACGACGCCGCCATGCAGGCCCTGCGCCTGCTCTCCCGTACCGAGGGCATCATCCCGGCCATCGAGTCCGCGCACGCCCTGGCGGGGGCCCTGGAGATCGGCAAGGAGCTCGGCCCGGAGGGCCTGCTCCTCGTCAACCTCTCCGGGCGCGGCGACAAGGACATGGACACCGCGGCCCGCTACTTCGGCCTGTACGACGGGGAGGGCTCCCAGTGACGACCGGCACCGGCACCATCCAGCTGCTCAGCGACACCCTGGCCAAGGCCAAGGCCGAGGACCGCGCCGCGCTCATCGCGTACCTCCCGGCCGGGTTCCCGACCGTGGACGGCGGCATCGCCGCGATCAAGGCCGTCTTCGACGGCGGCGCCGACGTCGTGGAGGTCGGCCTGCCGCACAGCGACCCGGTCCTCGACGGCCCGGTCATCCAGACCGCCGACGACATCGCCCTGCGCGGCGGCGTCAAGATCGCCGACGTCATGCGCACGGTGCGGGAGGCCCACGCGGCCACCGGCAAGCCGGTCCTCGTCATGACGTACTGGAACCCCATCGACCGCTACGGCGTCGAGCGCTTCACCGAGGAGCTCGCCGCGGCCGGCGGCGCGGGCTGCATCCTGCCCGACCTGCCGGTCCAGGAGTCCGCGCTCTGGCGGGAGCACGCCGACAAGCACGGTCTCGCCACCGTCTTCGTCGTCGCCCCCAGCAGCAAGGACGAGCGGCTCGCCACCATCACCGCGGCCGGCTCCGGCTTCGTCTACGCCGCCTCCCTGATGGGCGTCACCGGCACCCGCGCCTCGGTCGGCGAGCAGGCCTCCGATCTCGTCCGCCGTACCCGGGCCACCTCCGACCTGCCCGTCTGCGTCGGACTCGGCGTCTCGAACGCGGAGCAGGCGAAGGAGGTCGCCGGCTTCGCCGACGGCGTCATCGTCGGCTCCGCCTTCGTGCAGCGGATCCTCGACGCCGACGGCGACGAGGCCGCCGCGCTCGGCGCCGTAAGGGAACTGGCGGCCGAACTCGCCGAGGGCGTGCGCCGCACCCCGTAACCCATACGGGTGGATTCCGGACCGGGGAGGCACGGTGGTGCCTCCCCGGTTCGTTGCTGTGGGCGTGAGCGAGAAGAACAGTGGCGGTACCCAGAGCGCGCGGGAGCGCCTCCAGCAGCAGCGTCAGCGTGACAAGGCCCGCGAGAAGCAGCGGCGCGTCCTCATCGTGTCGGCCGCGGTCGTCGGCGTCCTCGGTCTGGCCGCGGTCGTCGGGGTGATCGCCGCCAACAGCGGCGGCAAGGACAGCTCCGACAAGGCCGGCCCCGTGGTCGCCCCCACCGGGGCCATCGGCGGCGACAAGCCCGCCATCCCCCAGGGCAGGCCGGACGCCCCGTCCACGCTCGCGATCTGGGAGGACTTCCGCTGCCCCGCCTGCGCCCAGTTCGAGAACTTCTTCCGGGACACCATCCACGAGCTGGAGGCCTCGGGCGCCGTCAAGGCCGAGTACCACCTCGCCACCCTGATCGACGGCAACATGGGCGGCAGCGGCTCCCTGCGCGCCGCCAACGCGGCGGCCTGCGCCCAGGACGCCGGGAAGTTCACGCAGTACCACGACGTGCTCTACATCAACCAGCCGCAGGAGACCGACGACGCCTACGCGAAGAACGACAAGCTGATCGAGCTCGCGGCGAAGGTCCCCGGGCTCGACACCCCCGCCTTCCGCACCTGTGTCGAGGACGGCACGCACGACGCCTGGGTGAAGAAGTCGAACGACGCCTTCAAGGCCAGCGAGTTCACCGGCACCCCCTCCGTCCTGCTCAACGGCGAATCGATCTTCCCGTCGAAGGGGAACGAGCAGATCTCCGTGGAGAACCTGAAGAAGTGGGTCGCCGAGGCCAACAAGGGCAAGAAGGCCGGCACGGCCTCCCCGGCCGCCGGATCCGCAGCCCGCTGACCCCTCCCGGCGGGGTCCGCACGGCCTCCCGCGGACCTCGTCCGTCACGGTAGTTACGGAGAAGTTGCCGGGCTGGCTGCCGCGGGGCCCGCCCGGCAAGGTAGCGTCGGACCTGCCATGGACCTTGCCTACATTCCCAGCCCGTCGACCGGCGTGATCAACCTCGGACCGATCCCGCTGCGCGGCTATGCCTTCTGCATCATCATCGGTGTCTTCGTCGCCGTCTGGCTCGGCAACAAGCGCTGGATCGCCCGGGGCGGCACCGCCGGCACCGTGGCCGACATCGCCGTCTGGGCCGTGCCCTTCGGCCTCGTCGGCGGCCGGCTCTACCACGTGATCACCGACTACCAGCTGTACTTCAGCGAGGGTGAGAACTGGGTCGACGCCTTCAAGATCTGGGAGGGCGGCCTCGGTATCTGGGGCGCCATCGCGCTCGGCGCCGTCGGCGCCTGGATCGGCTGCCGCCGTCGCGGCATCCCGCTCCCGGCGTACGCGGACGCCATCGCGCCCGGCATCGCCCTCGCCCAGGCCATCGGCCGCTGGGGCAACTGGTTCAACCAGGAGCTCTACGGCAAGCCGACCGACCTGCCCTGGGCGCTGAAGATCACCGCGGGTGCCAACCGCGAGGCCGGCCTCTACCACCCGACCTTCCTCTACGAGTCGCTCTGGTGCGTCGGCGTCGCGCTCCTGGTCATCTGGGCGGACCGCCGCTTCAAGCTGGGCCACGGCCGCGCCTTCGCGCTGTACGTCGCCGCGTACTGCGCCGGCCGCGGCTGGATCGAGTACATGCGCGTCGACGAGGCGCACCACATCCTCGGCCTGCGGCTGAACGTGTGGACGGCGATCGTCGTCTTCGTCCTCGCGGTCGCCTACATCGTGATCTCGGCGAAGGTCCGCCCGGGCCGCGAGGAGATCGTCGAGCCGAGGTCGGAGAAGTCCGACAAGGCTGACGAGGACGGCAAGGACGGCAAGGACGGCAAGGCGGAGACGGGCGACACGGCGGGCGACGAGGCCGCCGACGAGAAGAAGGACGCCGACGCCGACGCCGACGCCGACGGCGACAAGGCCGACGCCGCCCCGGCCGAGGGCGCCCCCTCCAAGGACGGCGCGGACAACGGCGCAGGCGCCGGCGGGCGCTGACACCGGCGACGGACACGGCCAAGGGCCGTCGGGACCATCGGGTCCCGGCGGCCCTTCGCGTTTCCGGCCGGCTCGGCCCGCTCAGCCCGCTCAGGCCGTACGGGCCGCGAGGGCCAGGACGCGGCGGGCGCCCTCGACGACGGCGGCGTCCACGAAGCGGCCGTCGGGGAGGGCGAGCGCCCCCTCCTCGGCCTCCGCCGCCTTGACGACCTCCTCGGCCGCGGCGATCTCGTCGGGCGTGGGGCGGTAGGCGCGGGCGATGACCGGGAGCTGGCGCGGGTGGATCGCGGCCCGGCCGAGGAAGCCCATGGCCCGGCCCCGCGCGCACCCGGCGGCGAGCGCGTCCAGGTCGCGGACGTCGGGGTGGACCGACTGGACCGGGGGCGGGAGCGCGGCGGCGCGGGCGGCGACCACGACCCGGCTGCGCGGCCAGTCGAGGCCGCTGTCCTCCTGTACGCCCAGGTCGGCGGCGAGGTCGGCCTCGCCGAGGGCGATGCCGTGGACCGAGGGGTGGGCGGCGGCGATGGCGTACGCGTGCTCGACGGCCAGGGCGTTCTCCAGGAGCGGGTAGAGCGGGAGGCCCTGGGCGAGCTCGACGATCCGGTGGATGTCAGTGGGGTGTGTCACCTTGGGAACACGGAGAGCGACGATCCCGGGGAGGGGTGCGAGTGCGCGGATGTCACGGGGCGTGTGGATGCGGACGTGGATCGGTACGGGGTGGGGTTCGGCGAGCAGTTCGGCGGTCGCGGCCAAGGCGTAGGCCTTGCGGTCCGGGGCCACCGAGTCCTCCAGGTCGACGATGACGACGTCGGCTCCGGAGGCCAGGGCCTTGCGGACCACGGACGGGCGGTCGCCGGGGGCGTAGAGCCAGGTGAGGGGGGTCGCGGCCCGGGTCATACGGCGCCCTCCTCGCGCAGGGCGGCGATCTCGGCGCCGGTGAGGCCCAGCTCGGTGAGGAGCTCGGTGGTGTCGGCGCCGTGCGGCCGGCCGGCCCAGCGGATGCGGCCGGGGGTCTCGGAGAGCCGGAAGAGGACGTTCTGCATGCGGATCGGGCCGAGTTCGGGGTCCGGGACCTCGGTGACGGTGTCGAGGGCCTGGAACTGGGGGTCGGCGAGCACGTCCCGGACGTCGTAGACCGGGGCGATCGCGGCCTCCGCCTTCTCGAACGCGGCCAGGGCCTCCTCGCGGGTGTGGCGGGCGATCCAGGAGCCGACCGCCTCGTCGAGGAGCTCCGCGTGCGCGGCCCGGCCGGTGCCGTCCGCGAACCAGGGCTCGTCGATCAGCTCCGGGCGGCCGACCAGGCGCAGCACGCGTTCGGCGATGGACTGGGCGGAGGTGGAGACGGCGACCCAGGATCCGTCGGAGGTCCGGTAGGTGTTGCGCGGGGCGTTGTTGCGGGAGCGGTTGCCGGTGCGGGGCTGGACGTAGCCGAGCTGGTCGTACCAGAGGGGGTGGGGTCCGATGACGGAGAGCATCGGTTCGATGATGGCCATGTCGACGACCTGGCCGCGGCCGGTGGTGTTCCTGGCGGTGAGCGCGGTCATCACCGCGTACGCGGTGGCGAGGGCGGCGATGGAGTCGGCGAGGCCGAAGGGCGGCAGGGTCGGCGGTCCGTCGGGTTCGCCGGTGATGGCGGCGAAGCCGCTCATGGCCTCGGCGAGGGTGCCGAAGCCGGGCCGGTGGGCGTACGGGCCGAACTGGCCGAAGCCGGTGACCCGGGCGAGCACCAGCCGCGGGTTGACGGCGGACAGCTCGTCCCAGCCGAGGTCCCAGCGCTCCAGGGTGCCGGGCCGGAAGTTCTCCACGATCACGTCGGCGTCGGCGGCCAGCCGCAGCAGGGTGTCGCGGCCGCCGGGGGCGGACAGGTCCAGGGTCATCGTCCGCTTGTTGCGGCCGAGGACCTTCCACCACAGGCCGACCCCGTCCTTCGCCGGGCCGTGGCCGCGGGACGGGTCGGGCCGGCGGGGGTGCTCGATCTTGACGACCTCGGCACCGAAGTCGCCGAGCATCATCGCCGCGAGCGGACCGGCGAAGAGGGTGGCGAGGTCGAGGACGCGCAGTCCGCGGAGGGGCGGGGCGGGCGCGGCGGACGGGTCGGCGGCGGTCATGCGGGCTCCGCCTCCGGCTCTCCGGCCGCCGCCTCGATCTCGGAGCGGTACGGCATCGAGGTGGACGCGCCGGCGCGCTGGACCGAGAGCGCGGCGGCGGCCGAGGCCCAGGCGAGCGCCCCCGGCACGGGACGGCCCTCCGCCAGGGCGACGGCCAGGGCGCCGACGAAGGTGTCGCCCGCGGCGGTGGTGTCCACGGCCCGGACGCGGGGCGCGGGCACGGTGACGGGTTCGGCGCCGCGCGTGGCGTACAGGCAGCCGGAGGCGCCGAGGGTGATCACCACCTCGGGGACGAACCGCAGCAGGGCCTGCGCGGCGGCGTGTGGTTCGGCATGGCCGGTGAGGGCGGCGGCCTCGTGCTCGTTGGGGACCAACAGGTCGGTGGCGGCGAGGAGTTCCGGTGGCAGGGCACGGGCGGGGGCGGGGGTGAGGACGGTGCGCACGCCGAGGCCGCGGGCGGTGCGGGCGCCCTCGACGACGACGGAGAGGGGGAGTTCGAGCTGGAGGAGCAGGGCGTCGGCGGTGCCGATCAGGGCCTCGTCGCCGTGGGTGAGGGAGGTGACGGTGCCGTTGGCGCCGGGGACGACGACGATCGCGTTGCCGCCCTCGTCGTCGACGACGATGTGCGCCGTGCCGGAGGGGCCCTCGACGGTGCGCAGCAGGTCGGTGTCGACGCCGCTGTGTTCGAGGGCGGACCGGAGCCGGGCGCCGAACTCGTCGGCGCCGACCGCGCCGATCAGCGACACCTCCGCTCCGGCCCGGGCGGCGGCGACGGCCTGGTTGGCGCCCTTGCCGCCGGGGACGGTGCGGAACTCGCGGCCGGTCACGGTCTCGCCGCGGGCGGGGGCCCTGGGCACATAGGCCACGAGGTCCATGTTCGTGCTGCCGAGCACGACGATGCTGGTCATGGGCGTACGGCCTCCGAGTGGGTCAGTGCGGCCAGGGTGTCGAAACCGATGCCGTCGAAGGACGGCACCGAGGTGGCGAGACGGTTCTTGAGGGGGGAGGTCCAGCGTGCGGGCAGCCGGTCCGGGTGACCGGCGAGCAGTCCGGCGACGGAGCCGGCCGTGGCGCCGTTGGAGTCGGTGTCCCAGCCGCCCGAGACGGCGGCGCAGACCGAGCGGGTGAAGTCGCCGTCGGCGTGGGTGAGGGCGGCGGCGAGGAGGGCGGCGTTGGGGACGGCATGGACCCAGTGATACCCGCCGAACCGGGCGTGGAGCCGGTCCACGACCGGGTCGAAGTCCCGGGGCGCGCGGGTGTCGCGGGCGAGGGCGATGCCGTACCGCACGGCCTCGGCCAGCCGTGACTCCGGTGGGACGACGGCGAGTCCGGCGGCCAGGGCCCGGTGGACGTCGGCGCTGCCGCCGGCGGCCGCCGCGAGGGTGGCGGCGACGAACATGGCGCCGTACACGCCGTTGCCGGTGTGGGTGAGCACCGCGTCCCGGTGTGCCTGCCGGGCGGCGGCGGCCGGGTCGCCGGGACGGGTCCAGCCGTGCACGTCGGCGCGGATCTGGGCGCCGATCCACTCCCGGAACGGGTTGCGGCGGGAGGCGGTGAGCGGGGGTTCGACGCCGTCGAGGAGGTTGCGGTAGGCGATCCGCTCGGCGGTGAAGGTGCGGCCGGCGGGCAGTTCGTCGAGCCAGATCCGGGCGACGTCGGCGGTGCTGAAGCCGCGGCCGTGGCGGCGGAGCAGGAGCAGGCCGAGGAGGGGGTAGTTGAGGTCGTCGTCCTCGGGCATGCCGTCGATGTTCTCGGCGAGGGAGGTGGCGGCGGAGCGCCGGTTCCAGGGGTGCGCGGCGAGCAGGGCGGGGGGTACGCCGCGGGCCGTGAACCAGTCGGCGAGCGGCCAGTTGCCGGTGGCGCGGGCGAGGGCGCGGAGGGCGTCCAGGGGCAGCTTCTCGACCGGCTTGCCGAGCAGGCAGCCGACGGCCCGGCCCAGCCAGGCGGCGTGCAGGCGGGGGAGGAGGCCGGGGAAGGGGTCCGGGAGGAGGCCGGGTGCCGGGTGCCGTCGTCGGTCGTCCGGCCAGTCGGGGCAGGCGGCGACGATGGCCGCGAGGTCGGTGGGTTCGCGGGAGGACAGGGGGGAGGGGAGGGCGGCCAGGGCGTCCAGGAGTTCTTCGGCCAGCGGCCGCAGCGCGGGGTGGGCGGTGGGGGAGGCGCCGGCGGTGGCCGGGGCCGGGGGGCCGCCGGCCGCCTGCCAGCGGGCGGCGAGTGCGCCGGCGTCGCGGCCGTCCTCCGCCGCCTGGCGCAGCTCGTGTCCGACCAGGTCCTCGGGCTGGACCCAGGTCAGCCGCAGCGGGGCGCCGGCCGCGCCCGACGGGCCCGGGGCCGGTCCTGCGGGCGTCCGGGTCCCGGCTTCGGCGGTCGTCATCGGGCCGTGCCGGTCAGGGCCGCGTAGGCGGACTCGTGGGCGCGGCGACGGGCGGTGTCGCGGGCGTGGACCTCGCGGGCGACCGCGGCGAGGGCGGTCGCCGGGGCGTGCAGGTCGAGGCGGCTGGCCTCGGCCACCCGCTTCGCCCACTCCGCGGGGATCACCGACTCGCCGCCCAGCGCCCCGGCGATCGCGCCCGCCATCGTGGCGATCGAGTCGCAGTCCCGGCCGTAGTTGACCGCGCCCAGGACCGTGCGGCGGTAGTCGCCCGCGCCGACGAGCAGCATGCCGAGGGCGATGGGCAGTTCCTCGATCGCGTGGACGCGGGAGGGGCGGCGGGCGTCGAGGGAGGGGGCCCGGTAGTCGGGGCCGACGGAGTCGTACGGGGCGACCGCGCGGCGCAGCGGGTCGAGCGCGGACTCGAAGTCGCGGTGGGACGCGGCGACTTCGGTGACGGCCCGGATCGCGGCGCGGGTGCCGTCCTTGGCGAGCGCCAGCGCCGTGTCGACGACCGAGCGCGGGGTGGCGCCCGGGACGCAGGCCGCGGCGACCGCCGCCGCGAAGACGCCGGCCGCTTCCCGGCCGTAGGAGGACTGGTGGGCGCCCGCGAGGTCGAGCGCCTCGGCGTAGGCGCCCGCCGGGTTCGCCGCGTTCACCAGGCCGACCGGGGCCATGTACATCGCGGCCCCGCAGTTGACGATGTTCCCGGTGCCGGCCTCGCGGGGGTCGGCGTGGCCGTAGTGGAGCCGGGCCACGATCCACTTCTCGGCCAGGAACACCCGCTGGAGGGGGAGCGCCTCCGCCTCCAGTTCGGGGATCCACACGGGGCGGCCCATGAGTTCGGGGACCAGGTGCTCGGCGACGGCGTACGCGTCGAGGTGGTCGCGGACCTCCTCGTACACCCTGATCAGGGCGTGCGTCATCAAGGTGTCGTCGGTGACGTGCCCGTCGCCCTTGTGGTACGGCGCGATGGGGCGCGCGGTGCGCCAGGCCCCGCCGTTCCAGGGGCCGACGATGCCGGTGACGCGGCCGCCGTGGCGTTCCAGGATCTGGGCGGGCGTGTAGCCCTCGACGGGGCCGCCGAGGGCGTCGCCGACGGCGGCGCCGATGAGGCTGCCGGTGATCCGGTCATCCAGAGTGGGTGTCATGTCTGAATTGTCCACCCGGTCCTGCCGGTTCCGTGGCTCCGAGGAGACCGGCGAGTTCCACCAGGTCCGTGCCCGCGAGCCGGGGCAGCGCGCAGCCCGCGAGCGTCCGGCAGGCCTCCCGCCAGGTCGCCGGAACCGAACCGCCGCCGCCCAGCGCGCCGGTGAGCGCGCCCACCAGCGCCGGGGCCGAGTCGGCGACCCGTGACAGACAGGCCGCGGCCGGCAGCGCGGCGGCGATCTCGCCGCGCGCGGCGGTGGTCAGGGCGAGGGCGACGGGCACGGTCTCGGCGGCGGCGATGCCGTAGCTGTAGACGTGGTCGACGATCCGGTGTTCCAGGAGCGGGACCAGCTCGAAGGCGGAGGCGGCGGTGCGGGCCAGCTCGACGGCGTACCGGCCGTTGCGGCCGATCTCGGTGGCGGGCGGCAGTTGCGCCAGCGCCGCCTCCACGGCCTCGTCGGGCCCGGCCCCGCCGATGGCGGCGGCGGTGGCCGCCGCCATCGCCCGCGCGCCGTGCACGCCGTCGCCGTCCTGGGTGTAGCGGGCGTCGAACTCGGCGAGTTCGGCCGCGGCGGCCGGGTCGCCGGGGTGCACCAGGGCGAGCACGGCGGCCCGGACGCAGGCGGCGTCGTCGAAGTAGTGCGGGTTGTCGTGGCCGGTGGCGGGCGGGCGCAGCCCGGCGGCGAGGTTGCCGAGACCGGCCCGGACCGAGATCCGGGCGCGGAGGGGCAGGACGGCGGACTCGACCTCGGGGGCGCGCTCGGCCGCGGCGGCGACCTGGCTGGCGAGGGAGTTCCAGGCCAGGTCGACGGCGGCGCGCAGCCGGCGTTCCGGGGGCAGGGCGTCGAAGAGCGGGCCCGCGGAGGCGAGCAGGGCCTCGGCGGTGAACACCGCCCACTCGGCGTCGTCGGAGGGGCCGAGGCGCAGCGGCTCGGGGGGCTGGTTGAGGGCGATGGGGACGGGGAGGGTGGTCGTCGCGTTCTGCTCGGCGAAGGTGTCGAGTTCGCGGGTGAGGCGGCGGGTCCACTCGGGCATGCGGGCGGCGCGGTGCCTCGCCGCGGGCCAGCCGGCGGCGTCGCCCGCGGCGAGGCCGAGGAGGAGGCCCTCGATCGTGTCGCGGCTCGCCCTCGCGGGGGCGGCGGCCCTGCGGGTGCCCAGGACGGGGGCGCGGCGGGCGACCCGTACCGGGGGCGGGTTCCGGTGGGCGGGGTCCAGGGGGACCGTGTCGGCCGTCGCGGGCCGTGCCCACTCCGGCCGCCCTCCTCCGGTGGAACGCTCGTCCACGCCCGGTGCGGCGGGTGCCACCGTCGTCTCTCCGCTCATCAGATCTCCCCCTCCGGGGTCAGCAGGTCCGCGATGTCCAGCACGTGGTAGCCCCGCATCGACGGCAGGCAGCTGCCGGTGACCGGGCCGATGGCGGTGGACCACTCCTCCGGGATGGCGGCGAGGCCGCCCGAGGCGCCTGCCAGGGCGCCCGCCACCGCCGCCGTCGTGTCGGCGTCGCGGCCCATGTTCACGGCGGTCAGGACCGCCGTGCGGAAGTCGCCGCGGGCCGCGGCGAAGGCGCCGAAGGCGAGGGCGACGGCCTCGGGGGCCAGGTCCGTCCAGGGGTAGCCGCCGATGACGACCGCCGAGCGGACCGTGCGCTCGCGGGTCGGCGGGTCGGGCTGGACGCGCTGCGCGGCGACCACCGCGCGGCGCATCGAGCGGGCCGTCCAGGAGTCCATCGGGACCACCGAGAGGGCCGCCGCGATGACCGAGGTGACCGAGGCGCCGGCCATCGCCGCGGCGACGCCAGCCGCGACGGCCTGGCCGCCGTAGATGCCCTCGCCCTCGTGGCTGACGCTCCCGTCGACGGCCACCAGCCGGGCGGCCTCGGCGGGGCGGCCCGCGGCGAAGACCCCGAAGGGCGCGGCCCGCATGGCGAGACCGTCGCTCCAGGCGTGCCGGTGCTGGGCGGAGATGGGGGCGGCCAGCCCGCGCCGCAGGTTCTCCAGGGTGCCGCGCTCGGAGAAGCCGGCGCCGCGGAACGGGCCTTCGTCGAGGTCGGCGATCCAGTGGTGCCAGGCCCGTTCGACGTGGGCCACGGTCAGCGCCGAGCCGTGCCGGGCGAGCAGCAGGCCGGAGAAGATGGCGTACTCGGTGTCGTCCGTGCCCGCCGGACGGTCCGTCACGAAGCCCTCGATCCGGCCCCATCGGCGGCGGATCTCCGAAGGGCGCAGGTTCTCGGCGGGCGCGCCGAGCGCGTCGCCGACCGCGAGCCCGAGCAGCGCGCCCCTCGCGCGCTCGCGCACGTCACACATCGTCGTGCCGATCATGTGCACTCCCCTTTCACGCTCACCCGGATGCCTGCCACGCGAAGGGGCCGGACCCTCCACCGAAACGTTTCTGTCACCCGGGTGACAGCAGGTCAGGAAGGCCTGCCTCAGTAATGCGAGCCTTAGTAAGTACGGCCTGCCTTGCTGGCGCGCCCCTTACATCGGGCGTATTTTCGAGGGTGTCGAAGGGGGCGGGCGTGCCGAACCCGCTGGAAAGACAGGGGAGAAGCATGTCCATCATCGAAGCCGTCGCACCGCTCCACGAGGCCCACCGCGACAACCACACCCACCGGGACGTCAACGGCGGCTGGCTGCGCCCCGCGGTCTTCGGTGCGATGGACGGACTCGTCTCCAACCTCGCCCTCATGACCGGTGTCGTCGGCGGTGCGGTCTCCACGCAGACCGTCGTGATCACCGGCCTCGCCGGGCTCGCGGCCGGCGCCTTCTCCATGGCCGCCGGCGAGTACACCTCGGTCGCCTCGCAGCGCGAGCTCGTCCAGGCCGAACTGGACGTCGAGCGTCGCCAGTTGCGCAAGCACCCGGTCGACGAGATGGAGGAGCTGGCCGCGCTCTACGTCTCCCGCGGCGTCGAGCCCGCGCTCGCCCGCGAGGTCGCCATGCAGCTGTCCCGGGACCCGGAGCAGGCGCTGGAGATCCACGCCCGCGAGGAGCTGGGCATCGACCCCGACGACCTGCCGTCGCCGACGGTCGCCGCGGTGTCCTCGTTCGGCTCGTTCGCGCTCGGCGCCCTGCTGCCCGTCCTGCCGTTCCTGCTCGGCGCGACCGCGCTGTGGCCGGCCGTGCTGCTCGCGCTCCTCGGGCTCTTCGGCTGCGGTGCCCTGGTTGCCCGGGTCACCGCCCGCAGCTGGTGGTTCAGCGGGATGCGCCAGCTCGTCCTCGGCGGTGCCGCCGCCGCCGTCACGTACGGGCTCGGCATGCTCTTCGGAGCGGCCCTGTAGCCGCCCCCGAACGCGGCCGCACCTCGCGCGCCGTCCAAGGCCCCCGGTCCACGCCCCGGGGGCCTTTCGCATGTCCGAAGACACGACGGAGGGCCCCTGTCTCTGTGACGTATATCCCGGAGCGGATCCAGCGTTCCGGTGAGACACTATGCGCAGCGCCACATAACTAGCCGGTTACCCGGCGGTTTCGAAACCCTGACCACCGGGCATGAGGCGTAAGCGCCGCGGGCAATGAGGCCCGCTTCTGCGACGGGTCACCGGAGACCCCCGGAAACCTTGATCCGTCCCCCCCATGGGAACCATGGGAGCCCTTTCCGTTCCCGTGCAGTACCCGTGTCCCACAGCTGGATCATTGCCACCGTCCGTACCGGCGGTGTCCGCATGCTGGAATGAGCTATCCACTTTCCGAGAAGCCAGCCATCATGTAACCTGCACGAAATTTCGCGGAGGGCCAACGTCGTCCCTCGGCTGCTGCATATGCCACGACGACGACGGGAGAGCCGATGCGTTCCGACGCCTGGTCGCCCATGGACGGTCGCCCCGCCCCGCAGGGGATGTACGACCCCCGTAACGAACACGACGCCTGTGGTGTCGGGTTCGTGGCCACCCTCACCGGTGTAGCCAGCCACGCGCTGGTCGAGCAGGCGCTGACCGTACTGCGCAACCTCGAGCACCGCGGCGCCACCGGGTCCGAGCCCGACTCGGGAGACGGCGCCGGAATCCTCTTCCAGGTGCCCGACGCGTTCCTGCGCGAGGTCGCCGGATTCGAGCTCCCCGAGGCCGGCGCGTACGCCGTCGGCATCGCGTTCCTCCCCGCCGACGGCTCCGCACAGGCCGTCTCGCGGATCGAGACGATCGCGTCCGAGGAAGGCCTGAACGTCCTCGGCTGGCGCGAGGTCCCCGTCGCCCCCGAGCTGCTCGGTGCCTCCGCCCGCGCCACCATGCCGGTCTTCCGCCAGCTCTTCGTCGCCGACGGCGAGAACAGCGGCATCGCGCTGGACCGCAAGGCCTTCGTCCTGCGCAAGCGCGCCGAGCGCGAGGCCGGGACCTACTTCCCGTCGCTCTCCGCCCGCACGATCGTCTACAAGGGCATGCTGACCACCGGCCAGCTGGAGCCCTTCTTCCCGGACCTGTCGGACCGCCGCTGCGCCACCGCCGTGGCCCTGGTCCACTCCCGGTTCTCCACCAACACCTTCCCGAGCTGGCCGCTCGCCCACCCGTACCGCTTCGTCGCGCACAACGGCGAGATCAACACGGTCAAGGGCAACCGCAACTGGATGACCGCCCGCGAGGCCCAGCTCGCCGGCGACGTCTTCGGCACCGGCGCCGACGGCCGGGGCATCGAGCGGATCTTCCCGGTCTGTACGCCGGACGCCTCCGACTCCGCCTCCTTCGACGAGGTCCTGGAGCTGCTCCACCTCGGCGGCCGCTCGCTGCCGCACGCGGTCCTGATGATGGTCCCCGAGGCGTGGGAGAACCACGACTCCATGGACCCGGCCCGCCGCGCCTTCTACCAGTACCACTCCACTCTGATGGAGCCCTGGGACGGCCCGGCCTGCGTCACCTTCACCGACGGCGTCCAGGTCGGCGCGGTCCTCGACCGCAACGGTCTGCGCCCCGGCCGCTACTGGGTCACCGACGAGGGCCTGGTCGTGCTCTCCTCCGAGGTCGGCGTCCTGGACATCGACCCCGCCAAGGTCGTCCGCAAGGGCCGCCTCCAGCCCGGCAAGATGTTCCTCGTCGACACCGCCGAGCACCGCATCATCGAGGACGACGAGATCAAGGCCGGCCTCGCCGCCGAGCAGCCCTACGCGGAGTGGCTGGAGACCGGCGAGATCGAGCTCTCCGACCTCCCCGAGCGCGAGCACATCGTGCACACCCACGCCTCGGTCACCCGCCGCCAGCAGACCTTCGGCTACACCGAGGAAGAGCTCCGCGTCATCCTCGCCCCGATGGCCCGCTCCGCCGCCGAGCCGATCGGCTCCATGGGCACGGACTCCCCGATCGCGGCCCTGTCCGCCCGCCCGCGGCTGCTCTTCGACTACTTCACCCAGCTGTTCGCGCAGGTCACCAACCCGCCGCTGGACGCCATCCGCGAGGAGCTCGTCACCTCGCTGCGCTCCTCCCTCGGCCCCGGCAGCAACCTGCTCGACCCGACCGCCGCGTCCTGCCGCAGCGTCACGCTGCCCTTCCCGGTGATCGACAACGACGAGCTGGCCAAGCTCATCCACATCAACGCCGACGGCGACATGCCCGGCATGAAGGCCGCGACGCTCTCCGGCCTCTACCGGGTCTCCGGCGGCGGCGACGCGCTCGCCGCCCGCATCGAGGAGATCTGCGCCGAGGCCGACACGGCGATCGAGGGCGGCGCCCGCCTGATCGTCCTGTCCGACCGGCACTCCGACGCCGAGCACGCGCCGATCCCGTCGCTGCTGCTCACCGCGGCCGTCCACCACCACCTCATCCGCACCAAGCAGCGCACCAAGGTGGGCCTGCTGGTCGAGGCCGGCGACGTCCGCGAGGTCCACCACGTGGCCCTCCTCATCGGCTACGGCGCCGCCGCGGTCAACCCGTACCTGGCCATGGAGTCCGTCGAGGACCTGGTCCGGGCCGGCACCTTCATCGAGGGCCTGGAGCCCGAGCAGGCCATCCGCAACCTGATCTACGCGCTCGGCAAGGGTGTCCTGAAGGTCATGTCCAAGATGGGCATCTCCACCGTCGCCTCCTACCGCGGCGCGCAGGTCTTCGAGGCCGTCGGCCTCGACACCGCCTTCGTCGAGAAGTACTTCAACGGCACCGCCACCAAGATCGGCGGCGCCGGCCTCGACGTCGTCGCCAAGGAGGTCGCCGCCCGCCACGCCAAGGCGTACCCCGCCACCGGCGTCCCCTCGGCGCACCGCGCCCTGGAGATCGGCGGCGAGTACCAGTGGCGCCGCGAGGGCGAGCCGCACCTGTTCGACCCGGAGACCGTCTTCCGCCTCCAGCACGCCACGCGCTCCAAGCGGTACGACATCTTCAAGAAGTACACCGACCGGGTGAACGAGCAGTCCGAGCGCCTGATGACGCTCCGCGGCCTGTTCGGCTTCGCCGCCGGTCGCGAGGCCATCCCGATCGACGAGGTCGAGCCGGTCTCCGAGATCGTCAAGCGCTTCTCCACCGGCGCCATGTCGTACGGCTCGATCTCCCGCGAGGCCCACGAGACCCTCGCCATCGCCATGAACCGGATCGGCGGCAAGTCGAACACCGGCGAGGGCGGCGAGGACCCGGACCGCCTGTACGACCCGGAGCGCCGCTCCGCGATCAAGCAGGTCGCCTCCGGCCGCTTCGGCGTCACCTCCGAGTACCTGGTCAACGCGGACGACATCCAGATCAAGATGGCCCAGGGCGCCAAGCCCGGCGAGGGCGGCCAGCTGCCCGGCCACAAGGTCTACCCGTGGGTCGCCAAGACGCGGCACTCGACGCCCGGCGTCGGCCTGATCTCCCCGCCGCCGCACCACGACATCTACTCCATCGAGGATCTGGCCCAGCTGATCCACGACCTCAAGAACGCCAACCCGGCCGCCCGCATCCACGTGAAGCTGGTCTCCGAGGTCGGCGTCGGCACGGTCGCGGCCGGCGTGTCCAAGGCCCACGCGGACGTCGTGCTCATCTCCGGCCACGACGGCGGTACGGGCGCCTCGCCCCTCACGAGCCTCAAGCACGCGGGCGGCCCCTGGGAGCTCGGCCTCGCCGAGACCCAGCAGACCCTGCTGCTCAACGGCCTGCGCGACCGGATCGTCGTCCAGACCGACGGTCAGCTCAAGACCGGCCGCGACGTGGTCATCGCCGCGCTGCTCGGCGCCGAGGAGTTCGGTTTCGCGACCGCGCCGCTCGTCGTCTCCGGCTGCGTCATGATGCGCGTCTGCCACCTGGACACCTGCCCGGTCGGCATCGCCACCCAGAACCCGGTGCTGCGCGACCGCTTCTCCGGCGACCCCGAGTTCGTCGTCAACTTCTTCGAGTTCATCGCCGAAGAGGTCCGCGAGCTCCTCGCCGAGCTGGGCTTCCGCACCCTGGAGGAGGCCGTCGGTCACGCCGAGCTCCTCGACACCAGCCGCGCGGTCTCCCACTGGAAGGCGCAGGGCCTGGACCTGGAGCCGCTGTTCTTCGTGCCCGAGCTGCCCGAGGGCGCGGTCCGCCACGCCCTGGTCGAGCAGGACCACGGCCTGGAGAAGGCCCTCGACAACGAGCTGATCGAGCTCGCCGCCGAGGCCCTGGGCGCCGAGTCCGCCGAGACCGCCCAGCCGGTCCGCGCCCAGGTCGCGATCCGCAACATCAACCGGACGGTCGGCACCATGCTCGGCCACCAGGTGACGAAGAAGTTCGGTGGCGCGGGCCTGCCCGCCGACACCATCGACATCACCTTCACCGGTTCCGCGGGCCAGTCCTTCGGCGCCTTCCTCCCGGCCGGTGTCACCCTCCGCCTGGAGGGCGACGCCAACGACTACGTCGGCAAGGGCCTCTCCGGCGGCCGGGTCGTGGTCCGTCCGGACCGCGGCGCCGACCACCTGGCCGAGTACTCGACCATCGCCGGCAACACCATCGGCTACGGCGCCACCGGCGGCGAGCTGTTCCTGCGCGGCCGCACCGGCGAGCGCTTCTGCGTCCGCAACTCCGGCGCGCTGGTCGTCTCGGAGGGCGTGGGCGACCACGGCTGCGAGTACATGACCGGCGGCACGGCGGTCGTCCTCGGCGGGACCGGGCGCAACTTCGCGGCCGGCATGTCCGGCGGTGTCGCCTACGTGATCGACCTCGACCGGGACAACGTCAACCCGGGCAACCTGGACGCCGTCGAGGCCCCGTCGGACACCGACAAGGCGTGGCTGCACGACGTCGTGCGCCGCCACTTCGAGGAGACCGGCTCGACCGTCGCCGAGAAGCTGCTGGCCGACTGGACCGTGAACGCGGACCGGTTCAGCAAGATCATCCCCACCACGTACAAGGCAGTGCTCGCCGCCAAGGACGCCGCTGAGCTCGCCGGTCTCTCCGAGACCGAGACCACCGAGAAGATGATGGAGGCGGCGACCCATGGCTGACCCCAAGGGCTTCCTGACCACCGGGCGCGAGGTCGCCAAGACCCGGCCGGTGGGCGAGCGAGTCAAGGACTGGAACGAGGTCTACGTCCCCGGCTCCCTGCTGCCGATCATCAGCAAGCAGGCCGGCCGCTGCATGGACTGCGGCATCCCGTTCTGCCACAACGGCTGTCCGCTCGGGAACCTCATCCCCGAGTGGAACGACTACGCCTACCGCGAGGACTGGTCGGCGGCGTCCGAGCGCCTCCACGCCACCAACAACTTCCCGGAGTTCACCGGCCGCCTGTGCCCGGCTCCGTGCGAGGCGGCGTGCGTGCTCGGCATCAACCAGCCGGCCGTGACCATCAAGAACGTCGAGGTCTCGATCATCGACAAGGCGTGGGACGGCGGCGACGTCCGGCCGCAGGCCCCGGAGCGCCTGTCCGGCAAGACCGTCGCGGTCATCGGCTCGGGCCCGGCGGGTCTCGCCGCCGCCCAGCAGCTGACCCGGGCCGGCCACACCGTGGTGGTGTACGAGCGGGCCGACCGCATCGGCGGTCTGCTGCGCTACGGCATCCCCGAGTTCAAGATGGAGAAGCGGCACATCAACCGCCGCATCGAGCAGATGCGCGCGGAGGGCACCAAGTTCCGCACCGGCATCGAGATCGGCCGCGACCTGACCGCGACGGACCTGCGCAAGCGGTTCGACGCGGTGGTCGTCGCCGCCGGCGCCACCACCGCCCGCGACCTGCCCGTCCCGGGCCGGGAGCTCAAGGGCGTGTACCAGGCGATGGAGTACCTGCCGCTCGCCAACAAGGTCGTCGAGGGCGACTTCGTCTCCTCGCCGATCTCGGCCGAGGGCAAGCACGTGGTCGTCATCGGCGGCGGCGACACCGGCGCGGACTGCGTCGGTACGGCGCACCGCCAGGGCGCGGCCTCCGTGACCCAGCTGGAGATCATGCCGCGGCCGGGCGAGGAGCGGAACCCGGGCCAGCCGTGGCCGACGTTCCCCATGCTCTACAAGGTCACCTCGGCCCACGAGGAGGGCGGCGAGCGGGTCTACTCCGTCTCCACCACCCACTTCGAGGGCGACGAGGACGGCAACGTCGCGTTCCTGCACCTCGTCGAGGTCGAGTTCGTCGACGGCAAGCTGACCCAGAAGCCGGGCACCGAGCGGAAGATCCCCGCCGAGCTGGTCACCCTCGCCATGGGCTTCACCGGCACGGACGTGGCGAACGGCCTGGTGGCCCAGTTTGGTCTGGACCTGGATGAGCGGGGTAACATCGCCCGTGACGCGGACTTCGCCACCAACGTCGATGGCGTCTTCGTCGCCGGCGACGCCGGCCGAGGTCAGTCGCTGATCGTGTGGGCCATCGCGGAGGGCCGCTCGGCCGCCCGTGGCGTGGACCGCCACCTGACGGGCGCCAGCTCCCTGCCGGCCCCGATCCGCCCGACGGACCGTGCCCTGACGGTCTGACCGGCAGGACCCCCCAAGACGTCCCGTACAACGACGTACGGAACTGAGCGCGGCGCCCCCCGAATGTCCCCGACCGGACCCGGGTAGGGCGCCGCGGTGCGTCCGGGGCCGGGTCCGCGGCCGGCGCGGGGGCGGGGGACGGGGGCTCGGGAGCCGAGGCGCCGGCCTCCTCAGGCGGTGCGGAAGCGGGGGATGACCTTGTCGCCCCACTGCCGGATGGTCTCCATGCAGACCTCCTGCGGCACGGTCCCCATCTGGATCAGGCACATCACCTCGTCGACGCCGATCCGCCGCAGCCGCTCGACGTAGGCGACGGCGGTGTCCGCGTCCCCGTACGCGTGGTCGGCGTTGTACGGGCCGGTGTCGACCGGCCGGGCCGGGATGTCCGCCTCGTGCAGCCGGGCGACCAGCTCCCGCCGCTTCCGCTCCAGGGCGCCCGCGTGGTCCTCGTCCTCGGCGTAGCCGGTGGGCGCGGGGGCGCCGCCGTACCAGTGGGCGATGGACTCGGCGAAGAAGCGCTGGCCGCGGGTGCCCAGGCGCAGGGCGCGGGCGGCGTCGTCCAGGACGATCGTCGGGCAGAGCGCGGAGAAGTGGTCGTTGACCTCCGTGGAGACCAGCTGCGAGCCGTCCCGTGCGGCGATCGCCTCGTCGTACACCGCGCGCATGGCGCGGACGTCGTCGGCGCCCGCGAAGCCCATCACCAGCGCGCCGATGCCGAGTTCGGCGGCCCGCCTCAGGGAGTCGTGCTGCGAGCAGGCCATGAAGAGCGGCGGGTGCGGGTCCTGCACGGGCCGGGGCAGCACCGCGCCGGGGCCGATGTCCAGGGAGCCGTGCCATTCGAACTCGGGCGCGCGCCAGGCGGCGGCGAGGATCCGCAGGGCCTCCTCCATCTGCGGCCGGGTGTCGGCGGGGTCCACCCCGAACATGCGGGTCTCCTGGCGGGTCGCGCCCCGGCCGGCGCCGATGTCGACCCGGCCGCCGGAGAGCACGTCGAGCATGGCGGTGCGCTCGGCGACCCGAACGGGGTGCTGGTAGCCGAAGGGCATGGTCACCACGCCGTGGCCGATCCGGAGCGTGCGGGTGCGGGCGGCGACCCAGGTCAGGAAGATCTCGGAGGCGCTCATGTGGGCGTACCGGGTGAGGGAGTGGTGCTCGACCGCCCAGATCCGGTCGAAGCCCATCTCCTCGGCGTACACGGCCTGTTCGACGCAGTCGTGGATGACCTGGCGCTCACGGGCGGGGGTGGGGTCGACGAGCTGTGCTTCGAAGATCATCGAGAACTTCACGGGGAGCTCCTCCCGGAGGCGGCCGGCGGGCGTGCCTCATCGGCTGTATGCCTAATCGAAATACTTCTAGCAGGCATAGAGGGAGGAGGGAAGGAACGTAGACTGCCGACCGTGGTGGACGACGAGAAGGTGCCCGCGCTGCCCGCGACCGGCTGGGCCGTCCTCGGACTGCTCTCCTTCGGGCGGGAGTTGTCCGGCTACGACCTGAAGAAGTGGGCCGACCGCTCGCTCGGCCTCTTCTACTGGAGCCCGTCCTTCAGCCAGATCTACGCCGAGCTCAAGCGCCTGGAGGCGGCCGGCCTCGCCGGCTCCCGCCTGGTCGCCCCGGAGTCCGGCTCCCGCGACAAGCGCGTCTACCGGATCACCGAGGAGGGCCTCGCCGCCGTCCGCGGCTGGGCCCGAAGCGCCCCCGTCGACCCGCCGGTCCTCAAGCACGGGCCGATGCTCCGGCTCTGGCTCGGCCACCTCCTCGAACCCGAGCGGACCCGGGAGATCCTCGCCGGACACCGCGAGCACGCCGAGACCATGCGGCTGCGCGCCGCGTCCGACACCGCAGCCGCCGAGGCCGGGGCCGACGCGTCCTGGGCGTACCCCCTGCTCACCCTCACGTGGGCCGAGCGGTACTACGCCGCCGAGCGCGACCTGGCCGACGCCATGCTCGCGGACATCGAGGAGCTGGAGAGGAACCGCCCGTGGCACTGAGCCTGCGCAAGGTCGAGGAGACCGCCCCCGCCCTGGTCAGCCTGTACAAGACGGCCGGGAACTCCCTCCGCCGGCACGGCATGGCCGGGCAGAGCGTCGCCGTCTACCTCGTCGTCGACCACTCCGGCTCGATGCGGCGGTACTACGCCGACGGCAGCGTCCAGGCCCTCGCCGACCGGGTGCTCGGCCTCTCCGCCCAGCTCGACGACGACGGCCGGGTGCCGGTGGTCTTCTTCTCCACCGACATCGACTGCGAGACCGAGATCGAACTCGCCGGCCACGAGGGCCGGATCGACCGCATCGTCGCGGGCCTCGGGCACATGGGGAAGACCAGCTACCACCTGGCCATGGACGCGGTCATCGACCACTACCTCGACAGCGGCACCACGGCGCCCGCGCTCGTCGTCTTCCAGACCGACGGCGGCCCCGTCGACAAGGCCGCCGCCGAACGGTACGTGTGCAAGGCGGCCCGGCTGCCGCTCTTCTGGCAGTTCATCGGCTTCGGCGACCCGGGCAGCAAGCAGTTCGACTTCCTGCGCCGACTCGACGAACTGGCCGTCCCGGCGAAGCGCCCGGTCGACAACGCGGGCTTCTTCCACGCCGGGCAGGACCCGCGCCGGGTCCCGGACGAGGAGCTGTACGACCGGCTGGTCGCCGAGTTCCCCGCCTGGCTCGCCGCGGCGCGGGCCCGGGGCATCGTCCGCGGGTGAACCGCTCCGCACCGCCCGGGCCACCACGCTCCGAGCGGGCCCGGTCACCCGGCCGCGAGCTCGGCGAACTGCGCCTCGTCGAGCCGGACGCCGAGCGCGCCCAGGTTCTCCCTCAGGTGCCGCTCCGAGCTCGTACCGGGGATGGGCAGGACGTGCGGGGCGCGGTGCAGCAGCCAGGCCAGGGCGGTCTGGGACGGGGTCGCGCCCACCGCGCGCGCCACCCGGGCCACCGGTCCGTCCGGTCCCGCGTGGCCGCCCATGGCGATCGGGAAGAAGGGCACGAAGGCGATCCCGCGGCCGGCCGTGTGGTCGAGCACGGCCTCGTGCTCCCGGCTCGCCAGGTTGTACAGGTTCTGCACCGCCGCCACCGGCGCGGTCCGCTCGGCCTCGGTGAGCTGCTCGACGGTCACCTCCGAGAGCCCGATGTGCCGCACCTTGCCCTCCTCCTGGAGCCGCTTCAGGGCACCGAGCTGCTCGGCGACCGGCACGTTCTCGTCGAGCCGGTGCAGATAGAGCAGGTCGATCTGCTCGGTCCGCAGCCGGCGCAGGCTCAGCTCGGCCTGCTGGCGCAGGTACGCGGGGTGGCCCAACGGCACCCACTCGGTGGGGGAGGGGCGGACGACCCCGACCTTGGTGGCGACGGCCACCTCGTCCCCGTACGGCCGCAACGCCTCGGCCAGCAACTCCTCGCCCGCGCCCAGGGCGTAGGCGTCCGCCGTGTCGAAGAGGTTCACCCCGGCCTCGGCGGCCGTCCGCAGCAGGCGCACCGCCGCCGCCCGGTCGGCCGGTCCGGTCCAGATCCGCGCCTCGGGCCCGGTCGGGTCGCCGGGGCCGTCGGCGAGCCGCATGGAGCCGTAACCGATGCGGCGGACGGGCAGATCGCCGCCGAGCCGGAATACGGTGGTGTCGTTCCGCCGCGCCGTGTCGTTCGTCGTGTTCGTCATGGCGGGAACGCTAGGAGCTCACACCCATGTGAGCTTCAAGGCCGTGTGAGGGGGATCACATGAAGATCGGTGAGCTGTCGCGGGAGACCGGGGTCAGCGTGCGGCTGCTGCGCTACTACGAGGAGCAGGGCCTGCTCGTCCCGGAACGCACCGGAGGCGGACAGCGGGTGTACGGGCCCGACGCCCGGGCCGTCGTCCGGCGCATCCGGGCACTGCTCGCCGCCGGGCTGCCGACCCGGGTCATCGGAGAGGTCCTGGACTGCGTCTGCGGCAGCGAGGCGGAGATCGAGCCCTGCCTCAGCCCGCTGCTGGTCGCCCGGCTCGACGCCATCGACGAGCAGATCACCGGCCTCCAGGACGCCCGCTCCTCGCTCGCCGCCCTGGTCGCGGCGACGGAGGGGCGCGAACTGGTCCGCGGCGACGGAGAGATAAAGGATGGTCAGGAGCGTCCGGCACGGGCGATAGTGACCGCATGAGCTCTCTCGTACGCCATGTCACCATCGACTGCGCCGACGCCTACGCCCTGGCCGGCTTCTGGGCCCAGGTCCTGGACAGCAAGGTCTCCGACGAGGACCGGCCGGGCGACCCCGAGTGCCTGATCGAGTCGGAGGGCGCCGGCCTGCTCTTCATCCAGGTGCCCGAGAGGAAGGCGGTCAAGAACCGCGTCCACCTCGACGTCCAGCCGCAGGACCGCACCCGCGACGAGGAGGTCGAGCGCCTCCTCGGCCTCGGCGCCACGCTGGTCGGGGACCACCGCAGGCCCGACGGGACCGGCTGGGCCACGCTGGCCGACCCCGAGGGCAACGAGTTCTGCGTCGAGCGCAGCAGGGCCGAGCGCGGGGAGTGACCCGTAGCGGTCCGTAGCGGTCCCGAGCGGTCCCGAGCGGTCCGGAGTAATCCGGACAGTGGGTGTCGGGTATCCGGTGTCTCCTGGAGTCATGGGAGACACCGGAACCACCCCTGACACCGGCACCGACGCCACCGCCCCGGGCGGCGGCGCGAGCTGGGCCGCCTTCGAGGCCGCCGAGCCCGCGTTCGCCGCCACCGTGCGCGAGCGCTTCGGGCGGTACACCCACCACGCCCTCGCGACCCTCCGCAAGGACGGCTCGCCCCGCCTCAGCGGCATCGAGGCCGAGTTCCGCGGCGGCGAACTGTGGCTCGGCATGATGCCGCACTCCCGCAAGGCGCGGGACGTCCTGCGCGACCCGCGCTTCTCGCTGCTCGCCAACCCCGGCGAGGGCACCGGCATGGGCGGCGGCGACGTCCGCGTCTCCGGGCGGGCGGTCGGGATCACCGACCCGCGGACCCTGGAGTGGTACGCGGGGGAGATCGGCCAGCCGCTGCCCTTCCACCTCTTCCGGGTGGAGCTGACGGAGGTCGTCCGCACCGCCGTCGAGGGCGAGGACCTGGTCCTGCGCACCTGGACGCCGGGCCGGCCGCCGCGCACGATCCGGCGCGGGAACGACGACACCCCGCCCCGGGAGGGCTGAGGCCGGGACGGCCGTACGGGCCCTGCGGGCCGGTCCCCGTCGGCGGCCGGCCCGCGGAGTACGAGAATGGGCCCGTGCCGACGACCAAGACATCCGCCAAGAAGAAGCCCCAGGCGCCCGCGTCGCCCGAGCGGCGCCGCGAGCTCCTCGGCATCGCCGCCGAGGTGTTCGCCGCCCAGGGCTACAACGCCACCACCGTCCGCAAGATCGCGGACGAGGCCGGCATGCTCGCCGGCAGCCTCTACTACCACTTCGACTCCAAGGAGTCGATGCTCGACGAGATCCTCTCGACCTTCCTGGACGAGCTGTGGGACGGCTACGACACCGTGCTCGCAGCCGGACTCGGCCCCCGGGAGACCATCGAGGCCCTCGTCACCGAGTCCTTCCGGGAGATCGACCGGCACCGCGCCGCCGTCGCCATCTACCAGAAGGAGTCCCGCCACCTCGTCGACCAGGAGCGCTTCCACTACCTCGTCGACTCGCAGGTCAGGTTCGAGAAGGCCTGGCTCGGCACCCTGGAGCGCGGGGTCGCGGCCGGCGTCTTCCGCGCCGACCTCGACCTCCGGCTCACCTACCGCTTCGTGCGCGACACGGTCTGGGTCGCCGCCTCCTGGTACCGCCCCGGCGGACAGCACAGCCCCGAGGAGATCGCCCGCCAGTACCTGTCGATGGTCCTCGACGGGATCGCCCCACGGGCTTAGGCCGTGCCTTTCGGATCAGGCCGGACCGGCCGCGCGGTCAGCGCACCAGCCGCCCTCGCAGCCCCGCCAGCACCCGCAGGTCCAGGCCCAGGCCCTCGGTCGCGTAGCGGAAGACGCTCCCGTAGCCCTCGCGGACCTCGGCGAGGGCCGCGTCCAGGTAGGCCGGGCGGACCTCCTGGAGGGGGATGATTAGGTCCGGGTTCTGCATGAGCCCGGCCTGGCGGAGGCCCTCGCGCACCCGGGCGTCGTTCGCGGCGCGGAAGGTGTTGGAGGCCAGGTAGTCCTCGGTGGCCGCGCGTTCCGGCACGCCGAGGAGGCTGAGCAGCAGCCAGCTCGTCCAGCCCGTGCGGTCCTTGCCCGAGGTGCAGTGGTAGAGCTGCGGGCCCGCACCCGGGGCGGCCAGCTCCCGCAGGGTCGCGCCGAAGCGCTCGCGGTTGGCGGCGCTCGTGACGAAGGTGCGGTACACCTCGGTCATGAAGGCCGCGGCCCGGCCGCCGCCCAGCATCTCCTCCTGCCGCACCGGGTCGCGCGAGCCGATCGCGGCGAGCAGCTGCCCGTACAGGCCGTTGTCGGTGACCGGGCGGGAGACCGCGACGGGGCCTGCCGGGAGCCGGTCCGCGCCGTCGGACTGCACCTCCAGCGGGATCCGGAAGTCGATCACCCGGCCGAGTCCGAGCCCGCCGAGCACGGCCAGGTCGGCATCGGTCAGCTTGCCGAGGTGGTCGCCCCGGTAGACCAGGCCGTGCCGGACCCGGGCCCCGCCGTAGGTGACGTACCCGCCCAGGTCGCGGACGTTGACCGCGCCCTGGAGCGGGACCTGGCGGATGGTGTGCGCGGTGCGGACCCGGGGCCGGGCCGAGGCGGCCGGGGCGACGGCCGCCAGGATCGCGGTGGCGCCGGCGGTGCTCAGCAGGGCGCGTCTGGACACGGACATGGCTGACTCCCTTTACGGAGAGGGAAGGGTACGGAGCACCTGCGCGGCCTCGGACATGATCCGGGTGACGAGTTCTCCGCAGCCGGGCAGGTCCTCGATCACCCCCGCGACCTGTCCGGAGGCCATGACGCCGAGGTCGGTGCGGCCCTCGACCATGGAGGCCTTCAGGAGCATCGGGGTGTTCGCGGCGAGCAGCACCTGGCTCCAGGACAGGTCCTTGCCGTGGCGCATCGCGAGCCCCTCGCGGACCATCGCCGGCCAGGAGAGGCCGGAGATCCGCCGGAAGCCCGAGGCCCGGCGCACGGCCTGGGCCAGGGAGCGGAGCCGGCCCGCGCCCTCCAGCGCCGCGACCATCTCGGTGCGCAGCATCCGGTGCGGCAGCCCGTCGACGGCGGTGGTGACCGTGATGTCCTTGACGGTCGCCGCCAGGTACCGCGCCTTCACGGCGTCGGGGACGGTCGAGTCGGAGGTGAGGAGGAAGCGGGTGCCCATGGCCACGCCCGCGGCGCCGTAGGACAGCGCGGCGACCAGGCCGCGGCCGTCGTGGAAGCCGCCGGCCGCGATCACCGGGATGTCCACCGCGTCGACCACCTGCGGCAGCAGCACGGTCGTCGCGACCTCGCCGGTGTGCCCGCCGCCCTCGCCGCCCTGCACGACCACCGCGTCCGCGCCCCAGCCGGCCACCTTCTCGGCGTGCCGGCGCGCCCCGACGGAGGGGATGACGACGACCCCGGCGTCCTTCAGCTCGGCGATCAGATCGCGGGAGGGCGCGAGCGCGAAGGAGGCGACCCGTACGCCCTCCTCGACGATGATCCGGACCCGCTCGCGGGCGTCGCCCGCGTCCGCCCGCAGGTTCACCCCGAAGGGCCGGTCGGTCCGGGACTTCACCTCCCGCACCGCCGCGCGCAGTCCGTCCACGGTCATGGTGGCGGAGGCCAGGACGCCGAGCGCCCCGGCGTTCGCCGTGGCCGAGACGAGCCGGGGCCCGGCCACCCAGCCCATCCCGGTCTGCACGATCGGGTGCTCGATGCCGACCAGCTCGGTGAGCGCCGTCTTCATCGGGCCGGGACCTCCCGCTCCCGCAGGCCCTTGGGGTCGATCACCTCGCGGATCAGCCGCAGCTCCTCCGCGGTGGGCTCGCGGGTGGACGGCACCTCGTCGCCGCCCGCCAGCGCGAAGCCGGTCGCGGCCCGGACCTCGTCCACGGTGACCCCCGGGTGCACGGAGGCGAGCCGCATGGTGCGGTCCGGGGTCTCGAAGTCGAAGACGCCGAGGTCGCTCACCACCCGGGGGAGCCGGTGGTACGGCCCGACCGCCCGGTCGTAGCCGACGCCGCTCACCATGTCGACCCGCTCGACGAAGACCCGGGCCGAGTGCTTGGGGATCCAGTAGCTCACCGGGTTGTTGAGGGTGTTGGCGGGCGCGCCGCGGACCCCCAGGAGCTGGCGGGCGGGACGTTCCCAGTCGCCGATGCAGGAGATGTTCTGGTTGCCGTGCCGGTCGATCTGGCTGGCGCCCATCATCACGTGCCGCCGCCCGCCGGTGACCATCGTCAGATGGCGGCGGTACGGCAGCCAGCCCTCGGGCTCCCCGTCGAGCCCGACGAGCAGGGCCTCGCCGTCGGTGAGCAGGAGGTCGGGGGAGAAGGTGCGCTTGGCCAGGCGGGCGCCGAAGGAGGGGATCAGGCCCATCGGGCTGGCCAGCACCTCGCCGTTGTCGCGCCAGGCCTCGGCGCAGGCGATCACGCAGTACTCGGCTCGGCTGGTCACTTCTGCGCCTCCGTGTTCCCGGCGGTCGCGGCCTTGGCGGCGGTCCCCGCCTGCGCGGCGTGCTCGGCCTCTTCGGCGCGTTCCGCGTGCCAGGTCCGCACGGCCGCCTGGTAGTCGTCCTCGCCCTTGCCGGACAGGAAGCGTCCGGCGAACTCGGGCCAGGGAGTGGTCGCGTACAGCTTCTGGAAGGGCTCGTCGCGCCCGTAGTCCGGCACGCAGGAGGTGAAGTGGGCGCCGTTCGGGGTCTCGACGACGCCCGTGACGCTGTGCCGGGAGACCAGCAGGGTCTGCGGCACGACGTCCGGGCCGAAGGAGTCGACGATCCGCTCGCAGGAGACGTACGCGGTGTCCGCGGCCTCGCAGAAGAGGTCGTCGAAGTACGGGTCGGGGCCCAGGTACTGCCCGTTGCCGAGGCGGTCGGCGCGGTTGACGTGGACGAGGGCGGCGTCCATCCGCAGGGCCGGCACGGCGACGAACTCCTCGCTGTCCTCGTACGGGGAGGTGACGGTCCGCAGCTCCGGGTTGACCCGCATCACGTCCGAGCCGAGCCCGGCCCGCACCGGCAGGAACGGCAGCCGGTTGACGGCGGCGTGCAGCCCCCACATGAACATCGCCTCGTCGAGCTCGGTGAGTTCGAGGGCGCCGCGCTCCCGGGCCGCCCGGAAGTGCGGTTCGAGGGGGATGGAGTCCAGGGTCGCGAAGGGGGCGACCAGTCGGCGGATCCGGCCGGCGGCGGCGAGCACGCCGACGTCGGGGCCGCCGTACGCGATCACGGTGAGATCGGTGATCTCGGACCGGAGCAGTGCTCTGATCAGGGCCATCGGCTTGCGCCGGGAGCCCCAGCCCCCGATGCCGATCGTCATGCCGGAACGGAGCCGCCCCACGACGTCCTCGGGGCTCATGGTCTTGTCGGTCACGCGTCCTCCTGCGGGGCGGGGGCGCCGAAGCCGTCACGGACCCGGTCGGCGACACCGCTGAGGTTGGCCTCGAAGGTGAAGCCCTGCTCGAAGCGGTAGCTGCGGCGTACGTCGACGGGGTCGATGCCGTTGATGGCGGCCTTGGCGAGCCGGATCAGGGTGCCGTCCTTCGCCGCGATCTCGGCCGCCAGCTCCAGGGCCGCGGCGAGGAGTCCGGGGCGCGGGACCACCTTCCAGACCGAGCCGTGGGCGTGCAGCTCCTGCGCGGTGGCGGTGCGCGAGGTGTAGTACAGCGCGCGCATCAGGTGCTGGGGGACCAGCCGGGCCAGATGGGTGGCGGCCCCGAGGGCGCCCCGGTCCAGCTCGGGCAGGCCGAAGACGGCGTCGTCGGCGGCGACGATCGCGTCGGCGTTGCCGACCAGTCCGATGCCGCCGCCGAGGCAGAAGCCGCCGACCGCCGCGACGACCGGGACCTCGCATTCGTAGACCGCCGCGAAGGCCTCGGCGCAGCCCCGGTTGACCGCGACGAGGGCGTCGTGGCCCGGGTCCCGCTGGAGCTCCTTGATGTCGACGCCGGCGTTGAAGCCGCGGCCCTCGGCGGCGAGCACCACGCAGCGGACCTCCGGGTCGCGGCCGGCCGCGCGGACGGCGTCGGCGAGCGCGAACCAGTCCCGTACGGGAAGGGCGTTGACGGGGGGACGGTCGACGGTGACGAGCGCGATGCCCTTGTCCGGGCGGGAGGTGGAGACACCCATGTGCGGATCAGCTACCTTTCCACCAAACGTTTGTTAGGTGACTGTTGGAAGGAAGGTAGCAGCCGATGGAGCTGGACGGGAGGGTCGTCGTCGTCACCGGTGGAACCCGCGGGGTCGGCGCGGGGATCGCCAGGGCCTTTCTGCGGGCCGGGGCCGAGGTCCTGGTCTGCGCCCGCAGACCCCCGGACGAACCGGTCGCGGCGGACGGCCGCACGGCCCGCTTCCACCCGCTCGACCTGCGCGGACCCGGTGCCGTGCGGAACCTCCTCGCCGAGGTCGGCGAGCGGTACGGGCGGCTCGACACCCTCGTCAACAACGCCGGCGGCACCCCGTACCGCCTGCTCGGCGAGGGCGACTCCGAGCGGCACGCCCGGGTCGTCGAGCTGAACCTCACCGTCCCGCTCACCGTCTCGCTGGCCGCCCACGGGCTGCTGCGGGCCTCCCGCGGCTCGATCGTCATGATCGGCAGCGTCAGCGGCACCCGCCCCTCGCCGGGCACCGCCGCGTACGGCGCCGCCAAGGCCGGCCTGGAGAACCTGGCCCGTTCCATGGCCGTGGAATGGGCCCCCGAGGTCCGGGTCAACACCCTGGTCCTCGGCATGGTCAGGACCGAACTGTCCCACCTCCACTACGGCGACGCCGAGGGGCTCGCGGCGGTCGGCGGGACCGTGCCGCTGGGCCGGCTCGCCGAACCGTCCGAGATCGGCGAGGCGGCCGTCTTCCTCGCCTCCGACCGGGCGGCGTACGTCTCGGGAGCCTCGCTCCTGGTGCACGGGGGCGGCGAACGCCCCGCCTTCCTGAACGCAGCGACCGTGAACAAGGAGAGCCGACATGGGTCTGTGTGACGAACGAGTGGTCATCGTGACGGGCGCCGGCCGGGGGCTCGGACGGGCCCACGCCCTCGCCTTCGCCGCCGAGGGCGCCCGGGTCGTGGTCAACGACCTCGGCGTCGGGCTGGACGGCCGCCCCGGGCCCGACGGCCCGGCGGCCCTCGTCGTCGAGGAGATCAGGGCGGCGGGCGGCGAGGCCGTCGCCCACGGCGGCGACATCGCGACGACGGAGGGCGCCGCCTCCCTCGTCCGCACCGCCGTCGACACCTTCGGCCGCCTCGACACCCTCGTCAACAACGCGGGCTTCCTGCGCGACCGGATGCTCGTCAACCTCGACGAGGACGACTTCGACGCGGTGATGCGGGTCCACGTGAAGGGCCACTTCCTGCCCCTGCGGCACGCCGCCGCCCACTGGCGCGCGGAGTCCAAGGCCGGCCGCCCGGTGACCGCCCGGGTCGTCAACACCACCTCCGGGGCGGGGCTGCTCGGCAGCGTCGGCCAGGGCAACTACGCCGCGGCCAAGGCCGGCATCGTCGGCCTCACCCTGGTCGCGGCGGCCGAGATGGGCCGGTACGGGGTCCAGGTCAACGCCATCGCCCCCGCCGCCCGCACCCGCATGACCGAACAGACCTTCGCCGGCCTCGCCGCCCTGCCCGAGGACGTCTCCCCGCTGGTCGTCTGGCTCGGCTCGGCCGCCTCGGCGGGCGTCACCGGCCGGGTCTTCGAGGCCGAGGGCGGCCGCCTCACCGTCATGGAGGGCTGGCACCCCGGCCCCACCGCCGACAAGGGCGCCCGGTGGACCCCGGCCGAGGCGGGCGAAGCGGCCCTGAAACTCCTTGCGGAGGCGACGGAGCCCCGGCCGGTGTACGGAGCCTGAGGGGGCGTGCGCCCGGCCCGGTCCGACGGCGGGGCGGCGCGAGGTCCGACCCCGGCGGTGGGGGCGCCCGCCGGGCCGGCGCCGGTGGTACCGGCCGCACCCGCCCCTCAGCGGCAGCGCGGGGTCGTCCACTCCAGGCGGGTCCGGGTGCGGGGGTCCGTCACGTGCTCCAGGGCGGCCAGGGCCGTCTCGCGTGCGGGGCCGTCCGGGTCGGCGTCGGCCAGGATCCGCGCCAGCGCCTCCACGGCGCGCGGGTCCTGACGGATCGCCAGGCCCCGGGCGGCCTCCGCCGCCGTCTCCGGATCCGGGTCGGCGAGCCGCGCGGCAAGGGCCTCGCGCAGGGCCGGGGTGTCGTCGGGGAGTTCGGCGAGCGCCAGGGTGGCCCAGTCCCGGACCCGGGGCTCGGGGTCCCGGCTCAGCCCGGCCAGCACCCCGGCCGCCCCGGCGTGCCCCGCCGGCACGAGCCCGGTCAGCGAGGCGGCCGTCTGCCGCCGCACCTCGCCGTCCGGGTGCGCGGCGAGCCCGAGCAGTCCGGGCACGGCGCTCGCGTCCGCGCACTGCCCGAGCGCGACGGCGAGGGAGAGGGCGGGCTCGCGGGGGACGGCTGCGTCCGGCACGGCGGCGGCCACCTCCTCGGCCAGCCGCCGCAGCACCGGCAGCGCGCCCTCCGCGTGGCCCGGCAGGGCGGCGAGGACCTGGACGCCCAGGGCGCGGCGGAGCGGGTCGGGGGCGGCGCACCAGTCGGCGGCGGCCGCGAGGACGGCCCCGTCGGCGCGGGCCGCCAGGGCGGTGACCGCCGTCGTCCAGTCGTCCTGGGCCGGGTCGCCGCAGCGCAGGGCGCGCCCGGCGAGCTCCTCGTGCGGGGTGCGGACGCCGAGGGCGCCCTCCAGGAGGGTGGCGATCGCCGCGTGGCCGGTCTGGCGTTCGTCGCCGCGGGTCGGCGCGCCGTCCTCGCGCAGCAGCTCGACGACCACGGTCACCCCGCCGTCCTCGGGCACCCGCCGCACCACCGCCTCGTAGGTGTCCCCGGCACCCCCGCCCTCGACCAGCCCGCGCCGCAGCACGGCCGCCATGTCCGCGCCGATCCACCGCCGGGCCTCGTCGAGCGCCTCCGGCCGGCTCCCCGCGCCGTGTTCGAGCAGCGCCCGCACGCAGGAGGCCGAGCCGCGCCGGGCGGCGGCCACCAGCGGGGCGAGCCCGTCGGGGCCCGGCCGGTCCGGGGCCGCGCCCGCCTCCAGCAGCTCGCGCACCACCTCCGTGTGGCCGAGCCGGATCGCCCAGGCCAGCGCGGTGAAGCCGTAGCCCTCCTCCTGGTCCGGGTCCGCGCCCGCGGCGAGCAGGGCCCGCACCACCTCGGCGTGACCCCCGCAGGCCGCCCCGCACAGCGGCAGGTCGGCGCCGTCCTCGCCGCCGTGCCGGGCCGGGTCGGCGCCGGCCGCGAGCAGCAGCCGGACGGCCACCGGCTGATTGCCGACGGCGGCCCGGTACAGCGCGGTCTCGCCGTCCTCCACGGTCTCGGGGTCGGCCCCGTCCCGCAGGGCCCGCACCACCCCGTCGTCGTTCCCGTTCCACAGCGCCTCGAACAACGTGCTCATGCGCCCGACCCTCGCCCGAGTCGCCCGAACGGCGCAAATCCATTACGTGGCCGACGGCCGGACACGCCGTCAGGCACCCCGTCAGGGCGCGCACTCCAGGACCGTGGCGCACACCCCGCACCGGGCCCGCACCCGTCCGCGGCCGGGTGCCAGCCGCAGCCGCTGTCCGCACACCGGGCAGGGGAAGACGCCGTCCCCGACGGCCCGGGCGCGCCGCCGGGCGGCCCAGCCGGCGCCCGCGAGCGGCGGGCGACGCCAGTCGCGGGCGGCCTCCTCCCGGCCCCGCACCCAGGCCTCGTACGCCACCGCGCTGGTGAACCACGGGGAGGGGTCCTCGCCGAAGACCTCGGCCCGTTTGGCGAGGACGTAGCCGAACTCCTCGGGCGTCAGATAACCCAGCTTCTGGCTGGACACGCCGTCCTGCCGGAACGCGTCGAGCAGCAGCCAGCCCGCGCCGAGGTAGGTGGTGACGACGTCGGTGAGGATCTCGTTCTCGGCGGTCGTGGGGAAGGCGAGCCCCAGGCGGTGCAGCAGCACATGGGTGATCTCGTGGGCCAGGGCGGCGCCGATGTCCCGGCGGTGGGCCGGCCGGGCGAAGCGTTCGTTGAGCTCGACGAAGTACTCCGGTCCGGCCGTCAGTTCGACGCCCGCCGCGTGCTCCATCGCGCGGAAGCTCACCACCATCCGGGCCTCCGGCAGCCGCAGGTGCCGGACGAGGGCGCGGGCCGCGGCCTGGGCGCCGAGGTGAAGCCCCTCCAGGTCCTCGACGGCGACGTCGGAGGCCGGGACGCTCGTCCCGTACCGGTGCACCCCGTCGGGGGAGAGGCGCCGGTAGAGCGCGCGGATGGCGGCCCGGACCGTGTCGAGGTGCGGGAACCCGTGGACGACACGGGAGACTTCATCGCTGTGCGGCATCCCGGACCACCCCCTGCCGTCCAGGGTACGGGCGGTGGGTCCGTCGTCCCTGGGCCTCCCTCGTCTGGCCGAAAAGGACTTCTTGTGACCCCCGTCGAGCACTGTCCATAATCCGGACCACGTCTTGACGGGCTCATGCCATCAAGATCAACCCCCCATGAAAGAAGGCAGTCGCATGCAGAAGAACAGTCTGGTCCGCGCGCTGCAGAAAATCGCCGCGGCCGGCGCCGTCGTCCTCGCCGCCGTCAGCCTCCAGCCCACCACCGCCTCGGCCGCGCCCGCGCCGGTCGTCGGCGGCACCCGCGCCGCCCAGGGCGAGTTCCCCTGGATGGTCCGGCTCTCGATGGGCTGTGGCGGTTCCCTGATCACCCCGCAGGTCGTGCTCACCGCCGCGCACTGTGTGAACGGCTCCGGCGCCAACACCAGCATCACCGCCACCGCCGGCAACGTGGACCTGCAGTCGAGCAGCGTCATCAAGGTCAAGTCGACCAAGGTCTACCAGGCCCCCGGCTACAACGGCCAGGGCAAGGACTGGGCCCTGATCAAGCTCGCCTCGCCGATCAGCAGCCTGCCCAACCTGAAGATCGCCGAGACCACCGCGTACAACAGCGGCGACTTCACCGTGGCCGGCTGGGGCGCCACCCGCGAGGGCGGCGCGCAGCAGCGCTACCTGCGCAAGGCGGTCGTCCCGTTCGTCTCGGACGCCGACTGCCAGTCCGCGTACGGCAGCTCCCTCGTCCCCGGCGAGGAGATCTGCGCCGGCTACAACCAGGGCGGTGTGGACACCTGCCAGGGTGACTCCGGCGGCCCGATGTTCCGCAAGGACAACAACAACGCCTGGATCCAGGTCGGCATCGTGAGCTGGGGCGAGGGCTGCGCCCGGGCCGGCTACCCCGGCGTCTACACCGAGGTCTCGACCTTCGCCTCGGCCATCAAGGCGGCGGCGGCCACGCTGTAACGGACACGTCCGCGGTACCGGTGCCCGGGGCGCGCAGCCCCGGGCACCTCCGCGTCCGCGCCGCTCCCGCCCACGGGCCCGGTCCGCCCGCGCCCGGTCCGTCGGACCCGGTCCGCCCGGTCCGCCCGCGCCCGGTCCGCCGCCCCGGCCCGCCGAGCGCTTCCTCCCGCCCGCGCCGGGCGCGCCCGCTACGCCAGCTCCACCGCGTCCCCCGCGCCGCCCTCCAGCTCCAGCACCCACACCTCGTTCGCGCCCTCCCGCAGCACCGGGCCCGGCACGAACAGGGACTCCTGCGGGCCGGCGTTCCAGTAGCGGCCCAGGCAGAAGCCGTTGACCCACACGAAGCCGCGGGTCCAGCCCGGCAGCCGCAGCGCCGCGTCCCCCGGGGACGGGACCGTCACCGCGGCCCGGTACAGCCCCGGGCCGCACTCCACCGTGACCGGGACGAACGGGACCTCGTCCACCGTCGCCGCCGCGAAGGCGTCGAGCCGCAGCCCCCGGGCCCGTACCCCGTGCAGGTACTGCCGCTCGTGCCGGATCCCGCCCGTGACGCCCTTCGGCTCCGCCAGCCGCGGCCCGTAGTTGACCCGGCCCAGCGACTCCACCCACAACTCGACCACCGCGGGCCCCGCCACCGGCTCCGGCAGCGTGGCCTCCTCCGTGTCGAGCACCCCCGCGAGGGCCCCGTCCACGTACACCGTGGCCCGGTCCCGCAGCCCCGTCACCACCAGCGGGTACGGCTGCCGCGGGCCCGGCACCCGGACCCGGTAGCGGACCAGGCCCCGGTCCACGCCCAGCTGCTCGAAGGTCGGCGGCACCGGCGAGACCGCCTCCGCGTCCCCGAGCACCGCCAGCACCTCCGCCAGCGGCGCCCAGCCCTCCGGGACACCCGCCGCGGGCCCGCCGATCCGCGCCGGCGGCTCCGGCACCTCGGGCAGCGGCCCCTCCGCGTAGTCGGCGAGCACCTCGCGGAAGCGCCAGAACTTCTCCGTCGGCAGCCCCGCCTCGTCGACCGGCGCGTCGTAGTCGTAGGAGGTGACCGTCGGCCGCAGCGCCCCCTCGTGCTCGTGCCCGGCCCGGTTCGCCCCCGCCCACCCGGCGAAACTGGTCCCGCCGTGCGCCATGTAGACGTTCACCGAGGCCCCGCACTCCAGGATCTCCCGCAGCGCCCCGGCCGCGTCCGCCGCGTCCCGCCCGACGTGCTCCGTGCCCCAGTGGTCGAACCAGCCGCACCAGAACTCCATGCACATCAGCGGACCGGACGGCCGGTGCCGCCGCAGCGTCGCGAACGCCTCCCGCGCGCCCGAGCCGAAGTTCGCCGTCGCCAGCACCCCCGGCACCGAACCGCCCGTCAGCATGTGGTCCTCCGGGCCGTCCGAGGTGAACAGCGGCACCCCCACCCCGCAGGCGAGCAGCAGGTCGGCGACCCGCCGCAGATAGCCGGTGTCGGTGCCGTAGCTGCCGTACTCGTTCTCCACCTGCACCAGGACCACCGGACCGCCCCGGTCGACCTGACGCTCCACCACCTGCGGCAGCAGCCGGCGGAACCAGCGCTCCACGTGCGCCAGGTACTCCGCGTCGTCCGTGCGCACCCGCCGCCCCAGCGGGCCGGTCAGCCAGTGCGGCAGCCCGCCGTTCTCCCACTCGGCGCAGATGTACGGGCCGGGGCGCACGATCGCCCACATCCCCGCGCGCGCGACCGCGTCCAGGAACCGGCCGAGGGCGTCCACGTCCCCGTACCGGCCGGGCTCCGGCTCGTACAGGTTCCACGGCACGTACGTCTCGACGCAGTTGAGGCCCATCGCCCGCAGCATCCCGAGCCGGTGCGCCCACTGCTCCTCGTGCACCCGGAAGTAGTGCAGGGCCCCCGAGAGCAGCCGCACCGGCCGCCCGTCGAGAAGAAAGTCCTCGTCACCCACCACGAACTCGCTCATGCGCCTCACCTTCGCCCCCTGGCGGCGGACCGGTCCATGGACAAAGATCGTCGCAGTTTGGACCTTCAGTAGGGCGCTGGGGAGGCTGCCTCGCGATGTACCACACCTGGATGCGCTACTTCACGCCCGGACCCGTCCACCACCGGCTCGGCCTGGTCTGCCTCGGCGTCGGACTCCAGCACGGCACCCTGCCCACCGTCGGCCCGCGCACCCTCGACCACCACGTCGCCGTCCTGGTCGGCTCCGGCAGCGGCTGGTACCGGGGCCCCGACGGGCGCCGCACCACCGTCACCGCCCCCGCCGTCATCTGGCTCACCCCCGGCGTGCCCCACCACTACTCAGCCGACCCCGGCACCGGCTGGGACGAGGCCTTCGTCGACTTCACCGGGCCCGCCACCGCCACCTACACCGAGCTCGGCTACATCGAACCCGACCGGCCCGTGGTCCCCCTCGCCGACGCCGCCCCGGCCCGCGCCGCCATCGGCCGCATCGCCCGCGCCGCCCGCCCCGGCAACCCCCTCCTGGAGGTCGAGACCGGCGCCGCCGTCCACGAGCTCCTGGTCGCCCTGCGCCGCGCCCGCGCCGACACCAACGCCGACGGCGACCCCGTCCTCACCGCCCTCGCCCGCGACGCCTTCAGCCGCCTCACCGTCGCCGAACACGCCGCCCGGCACGGCATGACCGCCGCCGAGCTGCGCACCGCCGTCCGCCGCGCCGCCGGCTGCAGCCCCAAGGACTACCTGCTCACCGTCCGCCTCGGCCGCGCCAAGGAACTCCTCGCCGGCACCGAGCTGCCCGTCGCCGCCGTCGCCCGCCGGGTCGGCTACGACGACCCCGCCTACTTCTCCCGCCTCTTCACCCGCCGCGTCGGCACCGCCCCCATCCGCTTCCGGGAGCAGCAGGGCAGGACCGTCCCCGGCGGCTGGAGCACCACCGTTCCGGATCCCGAACACCCGCCCACGATCCTCCCGAGATCCGGATAGGGTCGCTGCTCATGAGCGAGTCCAGCGACACCCGCGCCACACCGGACACCGGCACCACCGGCGACAGCCGCCCGAGCGGCCCCCGCGGTGCCATCGATCCCTCCGTCACCGCCGAGCTGACCCGGCTGCGCGAGAGCATCGACAACATCGACGCGGCCGTCGTCCACATGCTCGCCGAGCGCTTCAAGTGCACCCAGCAGGTCGGCGTCCTCAAGGCCGAGCACGACCTGCCGCCCGCCGACCCGGCCCGCGAGGCCCGGCAGATCGCCCGGCTGCGGGAACTCGCCGGGAGCGCGAAACTGGACCCGGCCTTCGCGGAGAAGCTGCTGAACTTCATCATCGCGGAGGTCATCCGCCACCACGAGACGATCGCGGACGGAGCACGCTGATGGCGCGCGTCACCGTATTCACGCTGGGGGGAACCATCTCCGCGCGGGGCGGTGACGCCGCCCGCATGACCGGCACCGAGGTGCTCGCCGGGCTCGGCCTCACCCCCGAGGGCGTCGAGGTGGAGCTCCGGGACTTCCGCCGGGTGCCCAGCTCCTCGCTCTCCTTCGAGGACCTCGCGGCCCTCGCCGAGGAGGTGCGCGCCACCGTCGCCGCCGGCTCGGGCGCGGTCGTCGTCCAGGGCACCGACACCCTGGAGGAGACCGCCTTCCTCCTCGACCTGCTGTGCACCACCGAGGAGCCGATCGTCGTCACCGGCGCCATGCGCCGCCCCGACCTGCCCGGCGCCGACGGCCCCGCCAACCTGGCCGCCGCCCTCGCCGTCGCCGCCGACCCGGGCTGCCGCGGCCTCGGCGTGCTCGTGGTGCTCGCCGACGAGATCCACGCCGCCCGCTTCGCCCACAAGGCCCACACCACCTCCGTCGCCACCTTCACCTCACCGGGCGCCGGCCCGCTCGGCGCCGTCGTCGAGGGCGAGCCGCGGATCCTGCTCCGCCCCGCCGTGCCCACCCGGCTCTGCCCGCTCACCCTCGACCCCTCCGTGCGGGTGGCCCTGCTGACCCTCTCCCTCGGCGACCGCGGCGAACTCCTCGACGCCGTCGCCGACCGGTACGACGGCCTGGTCGTCGCCGCCTTCGGCGCCGGCCACGTCCCCGCCGGGCTCGTCGAACCCCTCGCCGCCCTCGCCACCCGCATCCCGGTCGTCCTCGCCTCCCGTACGGGCGCGGGCGCGACCCTCTCGCACACCTACCGCGGCCCCGGCTCCGAGTACGACCTGCTGCACCACGGCCTGGTCCCGGCCGGCCCGCTCGCCCCCGCCAAGGCCCGGCTCCTGCTGCACGCCCTGCTCTCCAGCGGCGCCAAGGGACCCGCCGGATACGACCGGCCCCGCATCTCGGCGGCCTTCGCCCATCTGGACGGCGCGGGCCTGGCGTGACCCCGGCGTTTCCGTCGGGACCCCGTTCCCGCGGCGCCCCCCGGCATCCCCCGGCATCTCGTCGGGACCGTGATCCCCGACCCCCCTGCCCCGGCCGGGGGGCATCAGGCAGCATGGGCCCATGTCCGTACTGACGCGCGACGAAGCGCAGACCCGTGCCCAGCTCCTCGACGTCCACCGCTACACCGTGGACCTCGACCTCACCACCGGCGACGAGACCTTCGAGTCCACCAGTCTCATCCGGTTCACCGCCCGCACCGCCGGAAGCACCTTCGTCGAGCTCAAGCCGGACGCCCTGCACTCCGCCGCCCTCGACGGCGAGCCCCTCGACACCGCCGCCCTCGACGGCAACCGCCTGCCGCTCGTCCTCACCGAGGGCGAGCACACCCTCAGCATCGCCGCCACCATGCGCTACTCCCGCACCGGCGAGGGCATGCACCGCTTCACCGACCCCACCGACGGCGAGACCTACGTCTACACCCAGCTGTTCATGGAGGACGTCCAGCGCGTCTTCGCCGCCTTCGACCAGCCCGACCTCAAGGCCGTCTTCGAGATCGCCGTCACCGCCCCCGAGGGCTGGACCGTCCTGTCCAACGGCGTCACCGAGCGCGGCGCCGACGGCCGCTGGACCGCCGCGCCCACCGCGCTGCTCTCCACCTACTTCGTCTGCGTCGCCGCCGGCCCCTGGCACTCCGTCCGCACCGAGCACGCCGGACTGCCCTTCGGCATCCACTGCCGCCGCTCGCTCGCCCCCCACCTCGACGCCGACGCCGACGAGATCCTCGACGTCACCAAGGCCTGCTTCGACCGCTACCACCGGAAGTTCGACGAGCCGTACCCCTTCGACTCGTACGACCAGGCCTTCGTCCCCGAGTTCAACCCCGGCGCCATGGAGAACCCCGGACTCGTCACCTTCCGCGACGAGTTCGTCTTCCGCTCCGCCGTCACCGACACCGAGCGGATGACCCGCGCGATGGTCATCGCCCACGAGATGGCCCACATGTGGTTCGGCGACCTCGTCACCCTGCGCTGGTGGGACGACATCTGGCTCAACGAGTCCTTCGCCGAGTACATGGGCTTCCAGACCGTCAACGAGGCCTGCTCCGACCGCTTCGCCGACACCTGGATCGACTTCGGCGCGACCCGCAAGTCCTGGGGCTACGAGGCCGACCAGCGGCCCTCCACCCACCCCGTCGCCCCCGACCCGGACGCCGTCCCCGACACCGCCTCCGCCCTCCTCAACTTCGACGGCATCTCCTACGCCAAGGGCGCCTCCGCACTGCGCCAGCTCGTCGCCTGGATGGGGGAGGAGGACTTCCTCGCCGGCATCAACATCCACTTCAAGCGCCACAAGTTCGGCAACGCCACCCTCGCCGACTTCATCGACAACCTCGCCGCCGCGACCGACCGCGACGTCCACGGCTGGGCCGAGCAGTGGCTGCGCACCACCGGCGTCGACACCCTCACCCCGCGCGTCGAGGGCGCCGGCAGCCAGTGGCGGCTCACCGTCGACCGCGAGGGCAGCCGCCCGCACCGCGTCTCCGCCGGCGTGTACGACCTCGACGCCGCCGGCGCCCCCGTGCTGCGCGCCCGGCACGAGCTCGACGTCCCGCAGGCCGCCCCGCTCGACCTCACCGGCCCGCGCCCGGCGCTCGTCGTCCTCAACGAGGGCGACCTCACCTACGCCAAGATGCGCTTCGACGGGGTGTCGGAGGAGACCGCCCTGCGCAGCCTCTCCCGCATCCCCGACGCCCTCACCCGCGCCGTGGTCTGGAACGCGCTGCGCGACATGGTCCGGGACGGCGAGCTGGAGCCCGCCGCCTACCTGGAGGCCGCCGCCGCGCACCTCCCCGGGGAGACCGAACTCGCCGTCGTCCAGGGCGTCCTGGGCTTCGCCCGCGGCCAGATCGCCGACCGGTACGTCTCCGCCGCCGACCGCCCCGCCGCCCTCGCCGCGATCCGCGGCATCGCCCGCGACCTGATGCGCCGCACCGAGGACGGCGACGCGCCGGGCCTGCGCCTCACCGCCGTCCGCGCCTACGTCGACAGCGCCACCACCCCCGAGAAGATCGCCTCCTGGTTCGAGGACGGCACCGTCCACGGCGGCCCCGAGCTCGACCCCGAGCTGAGATGGCGCATCCTCGCCCGTCTCGCCGTCCTCGGCGCCACCGACGAGGCCGCCATCGCCGCCGAGCTCGACCGCGACCCCAGCGCCACCGGCCAGGAGGGTGCCGCCCGCTGTCGCGCCGCCCTGCCCACGGAGGAGGCGAAGGCCGCCGCCTGGGCGTCCATGTTCGACTCCGACGACCTCTCCAACTACCTGTTCACGGCCACCGCCCAGGGCTTCTGGAAGCCCGAACAGGCCGAGCTCCTGCACCCCTACGTGGCCCGCTACTACCCCGCCGCCCTCGCCCTCGCCGACCGCCGAGGCGCCGCCATGGCCGAGGCCGCCGGCCGCTGGGCCTTCCCCGCCGACGCGGTCGACGCCGACTCCCTCGCGCTCGGCGAGCGGCACCTCGCCGAGGACAAGGCGACCCCGGCCCTCCACCGCAAGCTCGTCGACCAGCTCGACGACCTGCGCCGCGCGCTGAGGGTCCGCGGCTGACCCTCCGGACCGCGGGGGACGGCGCCCTTCCCGCAAGGGCACCGTCCCCCGTTCGGGTCATACGACTGCACTCTCCGGACAAACCCCCAGAACCCCCGGCACCCTGTCGTCCATGCGTGCCGCACCCCTCGCCGGAGGCACCCCCGGCCCCGACGACCTCCGACCCCTCCTCGACACCGTCCTCGACGCCCTCCGCTCCGGCGCGGCGGACCGCGGCGGCCCCCTCCCGGCCGGCGGGCCGGGAGCGGTGGCCCACCGGGTGCGGGAGGCGCTCGGGGAGGCGCTCCCCGAGCGCGGCACGGGAGCCACCGAGGCCCTGGCCGCCGTCGTGCGCGCGGTCACCGCCGGCGCCGCCGACCCGGCGCACCCGCTGTGCGCGGCGCACCTGCACACCCCGCCGCTGGCCCTCGCCGCCGCCGCCGACCTCGCCGCCTCCGCGCTGAACCCGTCGATGGACTCCTGGGACCAGGCACCCGCCGCCTCCGTACTGGAGGAGCTGGTCACGGCCGCCCTCGCCGCCGAGGCCTTCCCGGCCGCCCCCCGCCCCGACGCCCTGGTCACCACCGGCGGCACCGAGTCCAACCAGCTCGCCCTGCTCCTGGCGCGGGAACGCGGCGGGACGGTGCAGCCGGTCGTCGGCGCCAACGCCCACCACTCCTTCCGTCGCGCCGCCTGGCTCCTCGGCCTGCCCGAACCGGTACTCGTACCGGCCCCGAACGGCACCATGGACCCGGCGGCCCTGGAACAGGCCCTCACCGAGCTCCGCGGGCCGCTCCTGGTCGCCGCCACCGCCGGCACCACCGACGCCGGCCTGATCGACCCGCTCCCGGAGATCGCCGAGCTGTGCGCCGCGCACGGCGCCGAGCTCCACGTGGACGCGGCCTACGGCGGCCCGCTCCTCCTCAGCGAGCGGCACCGCCCGCTGCTCGCGGGACTCGACCGGGCCCGCACGGTCACCGTCGACCTGCACAAGCTGGGCTGGCAGCCGGCCGCCGCCGGGCTGCTCGCCGTCCGGGACGCGGACGACCTCGCCGTCCTCGGCCACCGCGCCGACTACCTGAACGCCGACGACGACACCGAGGCCGGACTGCCCGACCTCCTCGGGCGCTCCCTGCGCACCACCCGGCGGCCCGACGTCCTCAAGACCGCCGTCACCCTGCGCGCCCTCGGCCGCTCGGGACTCGGCGCCCTCGTCGACGCCTGCATGGCGCTCGCCGGGGACCTGGCCGAGCTGGTCGAGAAGTCCCCGGGCCTGGAGCTGTACGCCCCGCCCACCCTCACGACCGTCCTGTTCCGCCCGTACGGCGCCTCCGACGAGGCCGTCGCCGCGATCCGCCGCACGCTGCTCGCCGAGGGCCGCGCCGTCCTCGGCCGGGCCGCGGCCGACGGGCGGCTCTGGCTCAAGGCCACCCTGCTCAACCCCCACGCCACCCCCGGCGACCTGGCACAGATCCTCACCCTCGTGGAAGGCGGCACCGACCGATGACCGGCAGCACCCCCCAGCACGACCTCGACCGCCCGCTCGACCTCGTGGGCGTCGGCATCGGCCCGTTCAACCTCTCCCTCGCCGCGCTCGCCCAGGGCGTTCCCGGCGGCCTGGCCACCGCCTTCTTCGAGCAGCGGCCCTCCTTCCAGTGGCACCCCGGCCTGCTCATCGAGGGCGCCACCCTCCAGGTCCCCTTCCTGGCCGACCTGGTGACCCTGGCCGACCCGGCCAGCCCCTGGAGCTTCCTCAGCTACCTCAGGAGCCGCGACCGGCTCTTCCCCTTCTACTTCGCCGAGAAGTTCCACATCCAGCGCGCCGAGTACGACGCCTACTGCCGCTGGGTCAGCGGACTCGTCCCCGGACTCCACTTCGGACACCAGGTCGATTCCGTCCGCTGGAACCCCGAACGGCGGCTGTTCGAGGTCGACTTCACCCAGCTCGACGCCGACGGCGAGGCGGAGGCGCTCGGCCGCGCCTACGCCCGCAACGTCGTTCTCGGCGTCGGCACCGAGCCGTACGTCCCCGAGCCGCTGCGCCCGCTCGCCGACGCGCCCGGCGTGCCCGTGATCCACTCCGCCGACTACCTGACCCACCGCGAGAGCCTGCTCGCCGCGGGGCACGTCACCGTCATCGGCTCCGGCCAGTCGGGCGCCGAGGTCTTCCTCGACCTGCTGCGCGCCCGCCCCGAGGGAGCCGAGAAGCTGCACTGGCTGGCCCGCAGCGAGGCCTTCGCGCCCATGGAGTACTCCAAGCTGGGCCTGGAGCACTTCACCCCCGACTACACCCGCTACTTCCACGCCCTGCCCGAGCCGGTGCGGGGCGAACTGGTGCCCCGCCAGTGGCAGCTGCACAAGGGCATCGACGCCGACACCATCGCCGCCATCCACGACGAGCTCTACCGCCGCACCCTGCACGGCGGCTGGCCGGACGCCGTGATCACCCCGGGGGTCCGGGTCCGCACGGCCGGCCGGGTCGCCACCACCAAGGTCGAGCTGCACCTGGAGCACGCCCAGCAGAACTCCCGCTCCCGGCTCACCACCGACGCCGTGGTGCTGGCCACCGGCTACCGGGAGCGCCGGGTCGACCGGATGCTGGCCGGCCTCGACCCGTACCTGCGGCACGACTCCGCGGGCCGGCCCCGCATCGACAGCGCGTACCGGCTGGTGCTCGACGACTCGGTGACCGGCTCGGTCTACGTCCAGAACGCGGAGAAGCACACCCACGGCGTCGGCGCCCCCGACCTGGGACTCGCCGCCTGGCGCAGCGCCGTCATCCTCAACGCGGTCACCGGCAAGGAGCCCTACCCGCTGCCCCGCAGGACCGCCTTCACCACCTTCGGCCTGGACGCGCGCGAGGCGCCGAGCATTCCGGCCCAGGGCCAGAAGCTGACGCCTCTCACACAGAACGTCTGAGCCCGGACGGGGCTAGAACACCGGCACGCCGTCCCGGGTCAGCTTCCAGTCCACCGAGGCGAACAGGGACGGGTCGACCGTGCCCTTCGCCTTCACCCACTGGATGATGGTGTTGCGGATCTCGTCCGAGTTCGCCCACAGCTGCTGGGCCTTGGCCACGTGCGGGAAGGCGCCGCCGCCGCTGGCCCGGTAGTTGTTCACCGCGAGCACGAACGAGGCGGCCGGGTCGAGCGGCTTGCCCTGGAAGGACAGACCGGTGATCCGCTGACCGACCGGCTTGGCGATGTCGATGTCGTACGTCAGCCCGGACACGGCGTCGTAGTTGTAGTCCGGGGTGCCGTCCGCGTTGGTGAGCTTGGCGGTGTCGACGGGGGCGCCCGCCGGGGTCTGGACGTAGTACTTCGCCGAGTACTCCAGGTACTCCTTCAGCTGGGCGCCCGTCATCAGCCGGGCCTCCAGGGTGTTCTCGAAGGGGTACAGCCCGGCGGCGTCCTTGATGGAGATGGCGCCGGACGGGATGCGGGCGGTGCGGGAGAAGCAGGAGGCCTGGGAGAGCACCGGCAGGCCCGCGTAGGCCCCGCCGGCCAGGGCCGCCTTCACCGTCTCGGCCTGGACGACGTTGATCAGGTCGATGATCGGCTCGTCCTTCCACGGCGCGTCGGCCGTGGTCATGACCGCCGTCGAGGTGCCGATGACCTGGTTGACGTACGCGACGACCTTCTTGTGCTCGTCCGCGAGCAGCCCGGTGATCTCCGGGTCCTCGGCGACCGTGTTGGAGTTGAGGACCGTGGCGCCGACCTTCTCGACGGTCCAGCGGCCCTTCTCCCACACCAGGTCGAAGTCGAAGAGGGTGAGGCGCTGGCCCCACTTGAGCGGCTCGGACAGGACGACGTCCTTGCCGGTGGCCTTGTTCTTCACCCGGTACTCGGGGATCTCGGTGTGGGCGTGCCCGACCAGGATCGCGTCGATGCCCGGGACCTGCTCGGCGACGAGCCCGGCCGCGTTCTCGATGTACGGGAGCTGGTCACCGTACGAGGAGGTGCCGCTGGAGCCGGAGTGGGCCGAGACGACGACCACGTCGGCGCCCATGGAGCGCAGCTTGGGCACCCACTTGGCGGCCTGCTCCTCGAGGCCGGGGAAGACCATCTTGCCGTTGACGTTGGCCTTGTCCCAGATGGCGATGCCCGGGTTGGTCAGGCCGAGGACGGCGACCTTGACGTCACGGCCGTGCGGGGTGCGCAGCCGGTGGATGCTGTACGGCGGGAAGGCCGGGCGCAGGGTCTTCGCGTCGAGCGCGTTGGCGCCGAGCAGCGGGAAGTCGCACTGCTCCTGGAACTTCCGCAGCACCGGGATGCCGTAGTTGAACTCGTGGTTGCCGAGCGCGGCGGCGTCGTAGCCGATGGCGTTCATGGCCTGGGCCATCGGGTGGACCGGGCCGCCGGCCTTCGTGATCGGGTCGACCTTGGCGTAGTAGTAGGACAGCTGGGTGCCCTGGATGGTGTCGCCGGCGTCGATGAGGAGGGTGTTGCAGCGGCCCTTCTCCTCGCGGACCTGCTCGACCAGGGTGGAGATCTTGGCGAGGCCGACGTCGTTGTGGGCCTTGTCGTCGAACTCCTTGTCGGTGAAGTAGTCCCAGTTGAAGACGTTCCCGTGCAGGTCGGTGGTGCCCATCACGGTGAAGGAGTACCGCTTCTGCGGACGCGGGCGGCCGTGACCGTGGCCGCCGTGGGCCTCGGCGGGAACGGCGGCGGCCCCGGTGAGGGCCACGCCGGCCCCGGCGGCGGCCGAGCGCTCCAGGAACGTCCTGCGGTTCAGCGGCATGTGTGTTCTCCCCTAGTGGTTCTGTGGCGCGGGCGCCGACCGTGGCGCACAACGCGCGTAGATTCTGGCTCGGATCGCACGGTCGCAACAGACCTTTCGGGTTACGGAGTGGGAAAGTGTTCGGTATGACACAGCAGCAGCCCACCCCCGAGGCGCCCCAGGTGACGGTCCGTGGCGAGGGCCGCCTGGAGGTGGACCCGGAGCTGGCCAGGATCGGCGTCTCGGTCCGCGCCCGGGGCACCGACCGCTCCTCGGTGCTGGCCGCCCTGACGAGCCGGAACGCCGAGGCGATCGCCCTGGTGAAGTCGTACGGGGAGGCCGTCGCCAAGCTGGAGACGGGCGCCCTCTCGGTCAGCCCGGAGCCCGCCCGGCACGGCCGCGGCGAGCGGGTGCGCGGCTACCAGGGCTGGGTGCACCTCTCGGCCGAGCTCACCGACTTCACCGCCCTCGGCGAGCTGACCACGCGCCTCGCCGACCTGGAGTGGACCCGGGTGGACGGCCCCTGGTGGGCGCTGCGCCCGGACTCCCCGGCGTACGCGGAGGCGCGCCGGCAGGCGGTGCGGGAGGCGGTGCGCCGGGCGCGCGAGTACGCCGAGGCGCTGGGCTCCTCGCTGGTGGCGCTGCTCGAACTCTCCGACACCGGGCTCGGGCAGGGCGGCCCCGCGCCGATGGGCGGGATGCGGATGGCCTTCGCGGCGGAGGCGGTGGAGGCGCCGGCGCCGATGGAGCTCGAACCGCAGCGGCAGACGGTCACCGCCGAGGTCGCCGCGCGCTTCACGATGGCCCCGCCCGCACTCTGAGACGACGGGCTTCCGGCCGCGAAAATCGCTCATCAGAGCAGCCGTTCGCACAGATTCAAGACTTGTCAACAAGCTTTCACTGAAAGGTTGTTGAGTAGTCATGCCCGGCCCATTCGCTACCCGCCGGTAAGCCCTAGGCTCGCCTCATGCGCCGAGCAAAAATCGTTTGTACCCTTGGGCCCGCCACCGAAACATACGACCAGATCAAGGCATTGGTCGAAGCCGGGATGGATGTGGCCCGCCTCAACCTCAGCCACGGCTCCTACGCCGAGCACGAGGAGCGCTACCAGCGCGTTCGCAAGGCCTCCGAGGAGACCGGCCGCAGCGTCGGCGTCCTCGCCGACCTTCAAGGCCCGAAGATCCGTCTCGGCCGGTTCCGCGAGGGTCCCGTACTCCTTGAACGCGGCGACGAGTTCACCATCACCGTGGAGCCGATGGAGGGCGACCGCCACTGCTGCGGCACCACCTACTCCGGGCTCGCCGAGGACGTCACCGCCGGCGAGCGCATCCTCGTCGACGACGGCCGGGTCACCCTGGAGGTCGTCTCCGTCGACGGGCCCCGGGTCAACACCCGGGTCGTCGAGGGCGGCATGGTCTCCGACAACAAGGGGCTCAACCTGCCCGGGGTCGCCGTCTCCGTCCCCGCCCTGTCCGAGAAGGACGTCGAGGACCTGCGCTGGGCCCTGCGCACCGGCGCCGACGTGATCGCCCTCTCCTTCGTCCGCAGCGGCCGGGACATCGAGGACGTCCACCGGATCATGGACGAGGAGGACCGCCGGATCCCGGTCATCGCCAAGATCGAGAAGCCGCAGGCGGTCGAGAACATCGAGGACATCGTCGCCGCCTTCGACGGCATCATGGTCGCCCGCGGCGACCTGGGCGTCGAGATGCCCCTGGAGCAGGTGCCGATCGTCCAGAAGCGGGCCGTCAAGCTGGCCAAGCGGAACGCCAAGCCGGTCATCGTCGCCACCCAGATGCTCGACTCGATGATCGACAACTCCCGGCCGACCCGCGCCGAGGCCTCCGACGTCGCCAACGCCGTCATCGACGGCACCGACGCCGTGATGCTCTCCGGCGAGACCAGCGTGGGCAAGTACCCGGTCGAGACCGTGCGCACGATGAGCCGGATCGTCGAGGCCGCCGAGGAGGACGTCCTCGCCAAGGGCCTGCCGCCGCTGACCGAGCGCAGCAAGCCCCGCACCCAGGGCGGCGCGGTGGCCCGGGCCGCCGCCGAGATCGGCGACTTCCTCGGGGCCCGGTTCCTGGTGGCCTTCACCCAGTCCGGCGACACCGTCAAGCGGCTCTCCCGCTACCGCTCGCCGATCCCGCTGCTGGCCTTCACGCCGGACCCGGAGACCCGCTCCCAGCTCAACCTCACCTGGGGCGTCGAGACCTTCCTCGGCCCGCACGTCGACTCCACCGACGCGATGGTGGCGCAGGTGGACGAGGAGCTGCTGCGGATCGGGCGCTGCAAGAAGGGGGACATCGTGGTCATCACGGCCGGTTCTCCGCCCGGCGTGGCGGGGTCGACCAACCTGGTCCGCGTCCACCACATCGGGGAGCCCCCGACGGCCTGAGGGTCCCCCGGAAGCCGCAGCCGGGGCGTGACCTTGGAAATCGCGTTAATGTACCCCGGGTGGGATTCGAACCCACGCTAGATGGTGTTTGAGACCATTGCCTCTACCGCTGGGCTACCGGGGCTTCCTTCGAAACGAAGGGGGGCGGTCACCCGCCGTGCCCCTACCTTACAGGAGGTGGGTAGGCTCATGGGGAGCTGTATCCGCCTCGATCACCCTGCGAACGAGGCCTTGAACGAGGAGCCCGAGTGACCGCCCCCGAGTCGCCCCAGCCCGCCGACGACGCCGACACGTCGCACGTCCCGCCGCTGACGACCCGCGTCGTCATCGCCGAGGACGAGGCCCTCATCCGCATGGATCTCAAGGAGATGCTGGAGGAGGAGGGCTACACCGTCGTCGGCGAGGCCGGCGACGGCGCCACGGCCGTGGAGCTCGCCCGCGAGCACCGGCCCGACCTGGTCATCCTCGACGTGAAGATGCCGGTCCTCGACGGCATCTCGGCCGCCGAGAAGATCGCCGGCGAGTCCATCGCCCCGGTCCTCATGCTCACCGCCTTCTCCCAGCGCGAGCTCGTCGAGCGCGCCCGGGACGCCGGCGCCATGGCGTACCTCGTCAAGCCGTTCAGCAAGAGCGACGTGGTGCCGGCCATCGAGATGGCCGTCTCCCGCTTCGCCGAGCTGCGCGCCCTGGAGCAGGAGGTCGCCGACCTCTCCCAGCGCCTGGAGACCCGCAAGCTGGTGGACCGCGCCAAGTCGATCCTCCAGACCCAGTACGGGCTCACCGAGCCGGCCGCCTTCCGCTGGATCCAGAAGACCTCCATGGACCGCCGCATGTCGATGCAGCAGGTCGCCGAGGCGGTCATCGAGGACGCCGAGGAGAAGAAGGCGGCCAAGGCCAAGGAGCAGTAGACCGCTCCGTGCCCGCGCGTCCGCACCCGCGCGTCCGCACACGTGAAGAAGGCCCGCCCCACGCACGCGTGGGGCGGGCCTTCCTGCTGCGGGGCGGCTACTCCTCGCCGAGGTACGTCTTGCGCACCTCGTCGTTCACGAGCAGGTCGCGGCCGGTGCCGGACAGCTTCACCGTGCCGACCTCCATCACGTACCCGTAGTCCGCGAGGGAGAGCGCGGCCTGCGCGTTCTGCTCGATGAGCAGGATCGTCATGCCCTCGGCCTTCAGCGCCGCGATGGTCTCCATGATCTTCTGCATCATGATCGGGGAGAGGCCCATCGAGGGCTCGTCCAGCATCAGCAGCTTCGGCTGGGACATCAGCGCCCGGCCCATCGCCAGCATCTGCTGCTCGCCGCCGGAGAGGGTGCCCGCGGCCTGCTTGCGACGCTCGCCCAGGATCGGGAAGAGGTCGTAGGCCTTCTGGATGTCCCGCTCGATGCCGTCCTTGTCGCTGCGCAGGAAGGCGCCCAGCTGGAGGTTCTCGGCGATGCTGAGCCGCGGGAAGATGTGCCGGCCCTCGGGGGAGTGGGCGAGGCCCAGCGAGACCACCTTGTGGGCCGGGATGCCGTTGAGCACCTGGCCGTCGAAGGTGATCGTGCCGCCGGAGGGCTTCAGCAGACCGGACAGCGTGCGCAGGGTCGTGGTCTTGCCGGCGCCGTTGGTGCCGATCAGGGCGACGACCTGGCCCGCCTCGACGGAGAAGGAGATGCCCTTGACGGCCTCGATCTTGCCGTAGGCGACCCTGAGGTCCTCGACCTCCAGAAGTGCGGTCACTTGGAGTCTCCTTCGGTGGTGCTGTCCGCGCCCTCGGACGCGGGGGTCTCGGCCGGAGCGGCGTCCGCGGCCGGGGCCTCGTCCGCCGGGGCGTCCTCGGAGGCCTCCGCCTCGGGCTCCGTGGCCTCGGCCTCGGCCGCGTGGGCCTCCGCCGCCTCGACCTCGGCGGCCTCCTCCGCGCCGGGCGCGCCCTCGAACGGCGTGCCCAGGTACGCGGCGACGACCCGCTCGTCGCCCTGGACGACCTCGGAGGTGCCCTCGACGAGCTTCTCGCCCTGGACCAGGACGGCGACCCGGTCGCACAGGTTGAAGATGAACTTCATGTCGTGCTCGATGACCAGGACCGCGATGCCGAGGTCGCGGATCGCGAAGACCAGCTCCTCGGTGGTGCGGGTCTCGGCCTGGTTCATGCCGGCCGTCGGCTCGTCGAGCAGCAGCAGGCCGGGGTCGCTGGCGAGCGCGCGGGCGATCTCCAGCTTGCGCTGCTCGCCGTACGGCAGGTTGCGCGCGAGGTGCTCGGCCTTGGCGGCCAGGCCCACGAACTCCAGGAGCTCCATGGCCCGGGCGCGGGAGGCCGCCTCCGCCCGCTTGAAGCCGGGACCGCGCACCAGCGCGGACCACAGGCCCTCCTTGGTCCGGGTGTGCCGTCCGACGAGGACGTTCTCCAGGACCGTCATGTTGGAGAAGAGGCGGATGTTCTGGAAGGTACGCGCAATGCCGGCCTGGGTGACCAGGTGCGGCTTGGGCGGCAGGACCGTTCCCTTGTAGCTGACCTGACCCTCCGTCGGGACGTACAGGCCGGTCAGGCAGTTGAAGAAGGTGGTCTTGCCGGCGCCGTTGGGGCCGATGAGGCCGACGATCTCGCCCTGGCGGACGGTCAGGTCGACGTCGCGGACGGCGGTCAGACCGCCGAAGCGCATGGTGACCCCGCGCGCCTCGAGGACGGCGGCCGCGGTCGCGGTCGTCTCGGTGCCGGTCTCGGTGGTGGTCGTCATGGCGTTCACGCCCCCGCCTTCGCCGTGCCGGCGTCGGACTCCGCGTCGGCGGGCCGTCGCTGCTCCGGTACGTCGGGCTGTTCGTCGTTCTCGTGGAATTCCAGCTTGGCGCGCTTGTTGGCGATGAGGCCCTCGGGGCGGAAGCGCATCAGCAGGATCAGGGCGATGCCGAAGCCGAGCAGCTGGTAGTCCTGGAGGAAGGACAGCTTGGCCGGGATCAGGAAGAGCAGCGCGGAGCCGACGATCGGACCGCTGATCGTGCCCATGCCGCCGAGGATGACGGCCGCGAGCAGGAAGGCGGAGTTCGGCGGCACGGGGCCGGCGAAGACGTAGTTCTCCGGCACCACCGTGGTGTTGACGTGCGCCTGCACCGTGCCCGCGAGGCCGGCCAGGGCCGCGCCGAGGGCGAAGGCGACCAGCTTGACCCGGAAGCCGTTGATGCCCATCGCGGTGGCGGCGGTCTCGTCCTCGCGGATGGCGACCCAGGCCCGGCCGATGCGGCTGTTGCCCGCGCGGGAGAAGACCACCACGACGATGACCATGATGAGGATCATCAGCAGGTAGTAGTTGGCGTACGCGCCGAGCTCGACGCCCAGGACGGTGTGCGGCTCGCCGAAGTTGTAGCCGAAGAACTCCAGCTGCGGGATGTTCGGGATGCCGTTCGGGCCGTTGGTGATCTGCGGGCCCGAGGTGCCGTCCAGGTTGCCCATGGCGATGCGGAAGATCTCTCCGAAGCCGAGGGTCACGATGGCGAGGTAGTCGCCGCGCAGTCGCAGGGTCGGCGCGCCGATGACGACGCCGAAGACCAGCGAGGCGGCCATGCCGGTGAGGGCGGCGGCCCAGAACGGGAACTGGACTCCGAAGGCGGAGGAGGTGGCGCCGGAGACCAGGGCCGCGGTGTACGCGCCGACACCGAGGAAGGCGACGTAGCCGAGGTCGAGCAGACCCGCGAGACCGACGACGATGTTCAGGCCGAGGGCGACGGTCGCGAAGATGAGGATGTTGACCGCGATCAGCGTGTACGTGTCGCCGCTCTGCTGGATGAACGGGAACGCGATCGCCATGACCAGGCTGGCCGTGACGGTCACCTGGCGGTTGCGCGCGGTCATCGCCGCGAGGCGGCCGGTGACACCGGACTTGATCAGCGCGGTGGCGGAGAAGCCGACCAGGATCAGGTACGCGATGAAGAGCTGCGGCTCCGAGTCGTCGGTGTCGATGCCGAAGGTGACCACGAAGAGGCCGAGGGCGAAGACGACGACGATGATCAGGATCTCGGCCCAGGAGGGCAGGGCCTTCGCACGGGCCGGCCGGCGGGTGTCGTCCGGCAGCCTGTACGCGGCGAGCGCCGGGACGGCGGAGGCGACGACGGCGACGCCGGCGCCGGGCTCCAGGTCCACCAGGGCGCCCAGCTCGACCACGATCGAGAGCGCGGTGAAGAGGGTGGTGGCGAAGGTACCCAGGGCCACGATCCACAGCGCCTTGCGGGAGCCGGCCGGGCTGAGCCAGCCGAGGCCCTTGACGCCCAGCGCGGAGAGCGCGTAGGCGGCGGTGAGCACGGCGCCGACCAGCGTGAGCAGCTGGAGCGGGGCGGGGTTGCCGTAGATCGTGAGGTTGCCGGGGAAGTCGGTGGTCCACGTCCAGGCGAGGAAGGCGCTGGCGGCGGTCGCGAGGCTGCCGCCGAGGACCGCCCAGAGCAGGCCGGAGGGCGTGCCGGGGGTGGTCGTGGCCGTGGCCGCGGTGGCCTCGGTCGCTTCGGTCTTGGTGAGGTTGTCGCTCATGCCGCTCACGCCCTGTCCGCGACGCGCTCGCCGAGCAGGCCCTGGGGCCGCACGAGGAGGACGACGATGAGGAGGACGAAGGCCCACACGTTGGACCAGGCACCGCCGCCGAGCTGCTGCATGCCGGGGATGTCCTCGATGTAGGCGATCGAGAGGGACTCGGCGATGCCGAGGACCACGCCGCCGACCATGGCGCCGTAGATGTTGCCGATGCCGCCGAGGACGGCCGCGGTGAAGGCCTTGAGGCCGAGGATGAAGCCCATCTCGAAGTTGATCTGGCCCTTGTCGAGGCCGTACGCGACGGCGGCGACGGCGGCGAACGCGGCACCGATGGCGAAGGCCATGACGATGATGCGGTCGGTGTTGATGCCCATCAGCTTCGCGGTGTCCGGGTCCTGCGCGGTGGCCTGCATGGCGCGGCCGCTGCGGCTCTTCGAGACGAAGACGCCGAGGGCGAGCATGCACAGCGGCGCCAGGACGAGCACGAAGGCGTCGGCGCGCTGGATCGCCAGGTTGTCGAGCAGGTGGAAGGCCTCGCCCTTGAACTCGGGGAAGCTGACGGCCTTCTTGGCGTCCGGGTAGAACTGCCAGACCAGCTGCTGGAGCGCGATGGACAGACCGATCGCGGTGATGAGCGGAGCCAGCCGGGGCGCGCTGCGCAGCGGGCGGTAGGCGAACCGCTCGGCGGCGGTGGCGACGGCCACGGAGGCGATCGCGCCACCGACGATCATGAGCGGTATCGCCACCAGAAGGGACGTTCCGCTCGGGAGAGCGGTGTAGGTGGTGAGGGCGCCGAAGCCCCCGATCATGAAGATCTCGCCGTGGGCGAAGTTGATGAGCTGGACGATGCCGTAGACCATGGTGTACCCGATGGCGATGAGGCCATAGAGAGCACCGAGGGCCAGGCCGTTGGCCAGCTGTTGCGGCAGTTCGTTCACCGCAGGGCCTCCGATGAGCGTGTCGGATAAGACTCCGCGCGAGGGCGCTGTTTGCGCCCTCGCGCGGGTTGGTTCAGTTGGTGCGGTACTGCGGGGTGCGGGTCGGGCCGCCCGGGCCGTTCGGCCCGGGGGCGGACCGGGGTACTACTGGTTGAAGGTGTCGCTCTTCACGTCGACCCACTTGCCGCCCTCGACCTTGTAGACCGTGAGCTGCTTGTTGGTGGTGTCGCCGTACTCGTCGAAGGAGACCTTGCCGGTCACACCGTCGAAGGAGACCTTGCCCAGGGCCTCGGTGACCTTGGCGCGGGCGTCGGTGGGGAGCTTGCCGTTGTTCGCGGCGACGGCGGCCTTGACGGCCTGGATGATCGCCCAGCCGGCGTCGTAGGAGTAGCCGCCGTAGGCCGCGTACGGGTCCTTGTAGCCGCCCGCGTTGTAGTCGGCGATGAACTTCTTGGCGGTGTCCAGCTTCTCGACCGGGTAACCGATCGAGGTGGCCAGGTCACCGTCGTTGGCCTCGCCGGAGGCGCTGATGAAGGCGGGGTCGTAGATGCCGTCGCCGCCCATGACCGGGACCTTGGCGCCGGTCTTCTTGATCTGGTCGGAGAGCAGACCGCCCTCGGGGTACTGGCCGCCGAAGTAGACGGAGTCGGCGCCGGAGGCCTTGACCTTGTCGGCGGTGGAGGAGAAGTCGGTCTCCTTCACGGTGACGTGGTCGGTGCCGACGACCTGGCCGCCGAGACGCTTGAACTCGTCGGAGAAGATCGCCGCGAGGCCGGCGCCGTAGGTCTGCTTGTCGTCGACGACGAAGACCTTCTTCTTGCCGGCGTCCTTGAAGAGGTACTGGGCGGCGAACTTGCCCTGGACCACGTCGGTGGCGGCGGTGCGGAAGTAGGTCTTGAAGGGGCGCTTGAACTCGCCCTTGCCCCAGTTGTCACCCTGCGAGAGGGAGGGGTTCGTGTTGGCCGGGGAGACCTGCGCGAGGCCGGCGGCGGCGAACACGCCCTGCATCTGCTGGGAGACGCCGGAGTTCAGCGGGCCGACGACGCCCACGACGTCCTTGTTGCCGACCAGCTTGGTGGCGTTGGCCTGGCCGGAGGCCGGGACGGCCTGGTCGTCCAGGGCCTCCACCTTGAAGGTGATCCCGGGGACTTCCTTGTTCTTGTTGGCGGTCTTGGCCGCCAGGTCCACGGAGTTCTTGATGCCCTGGCCGAGAGCGGAGAGCGAACCCGTGAGCGGGGCGTCCACACCGATCACGACGGTCGTGGTGCCGCCGGCGTTGTCGCCGCCGCCGCCCTTGCCCTCGTCGCGCGAACCGCAGGCGGTGAGGGTGAGCGCTCCCGTGGTGAGCACGCTGGTGAGGATGAGCAGTGAACGGTGTCGCACGAAGAATCCTTTCCCTGGCGCGGCCCCCTCAAGCTGAGGCGGTGCCGTGGAGCTGTGTAGCTAGAGGTGCCGTTTCGATGCCGGGCCGTACGGGGTTGAGCGGGTGCCGTGCAGAGAAAGCGCCCGGCGGCGCGGTGACTGGCCGTGACTCTAGGCGCAGGTGGGGAAGGTCGGGGAGCGCCGAGGTCAGGATGTGACTGTCTTGTTATGCCGACGGGGGGAGACGGTGTGCAGGGGGTGGGCAAACTCGGGCACAACGGTCGGTAGTGCGGTGTTCACATACTGAGAACGCCCAGTTCCGCTAAGGGGCTTGAGCGCTTTTGGCTCCTGACGATCGGCCCTGTCGCCTCTCCGGATATCGGACACCCCCCTCGGTGCCAGCGGACGCGCGACCTGACCGGAGGGCTCCGGTCCGACATTGCGCGGATGTAACGCAGTGTTACGAAGGGGAGGGTCGGAGTCCGCCGGTGGGTACTCTCTGTTCGCTGGGCGGACGCCAGTTCTCCGAACTTCCGGTCGCCCCCTTCGCCTGCTCGCAGAGTCGCCGGCTCTCCCGGTCGGCCAGCGCGAAGGCCGCCTCGCGACCCGCCCGCCGCTCCTCGGTCCGCGCCGCGAGCAGCACCTCGTCGTGGATCTCGTACTGCTCGTTGGACAGGCCCTTCTGCTCCCAGTCGAGCCCCGCCCACGTGCTCCCCTTGAGGGCTTCCTTCACCCAGTACGACACGAGGCTCGTGCACACGTCCGCGGGCGAGCTCGCACGGGGCGCCGGCTCCTCCGGCGCCCGCTCGCACCCGGTGGACAGGACCAGGGCGCAGCCCGCCAGCGCTGCGGCGAGTGCGGCGCGGAGGGGGGTGATCCGCCTGCGGGTCACGGGAGTCGGCCGCACGGTCTCGGGGGCGCGTCGGCCCCGAGGCCGCCGGAGCCGGGGGGCCGGTGCCCTCTGGGGCCGGCGGCGCGGGACGTGCCGCCGGTGGTCGCGACGTCCGCCGGGGCGTGCCGCGTGCTCGGCGGGGCGGGGTGCGGTCCACCCGAACTCCCCTGCCGGACGGCGCCGTTGCCCTGCGCGGCCGTCGTCCCGGGCGGGATCCGGGAGCCGTTGGGGGCGTCGAAGGGAGTCGGGTGCGCCGCCGGGCCCCCGCCGCCGGGGCGGAGCAGGCCGCGGGGTTCGCGGCCCGCCTTCGGCGTCCCGGCCCCTGCCGGGGCGAAGGGCGAGCCTTTCGTGCCGAGGGGTCCGGGCGGGCCGGGCGGCCCACCCGTCGGCGGGTTCGCGGGCGCGTGGCCCCGGCGCTCCGCGATCTTCGACGCGGGCGGTTCGATCATCGGGCCGCCGGGGCGGCGCGAGGCCGGGCCCGGCCGGGCGGGGTGACTGTGTGCGACGCCCGCCCCGCCGGCGGCCCGCGCGGTCGCCACGGTCGTGGCACGGGTAGACCTCAAGGAAGCCCCCTCGGAGTGTGGGCGGATCGCCAGTGAAGCGGCTGCCGTCCCGGCGGGCAAGGGGCTCTGGGGCAAAGGGAGTTGGAAACGCGCCGGGTCGCGGCGGACTGGCCGGTTCGGGTCGCGCGGGATACGCCGGGGCCCCGGGACGGAAGCTCCTTCCGTCCCGGGGCCCCGGGGTGTCGTCAGACGTCAGACGTCAGACGTCAGACGTCGGCGGAGCCGGGGGCGCGTCCGGCCTCCGGCAGGTTCCCGGCGTCCTTCGGGCCGATCTCCCGGAGCAGGCAGGTCAGCCGCGCCGAGCAGACCCGCTTGTCCTGCTCGTCGGTGATCACGATCTCGTACGTGGCGGTGGACCGGCCCCGGTGCACCGGCGTGGCGACGCCGGTCACCAGGCCGCTGCGCACCCCACGGTGGTGGGTGCAGTTCAGGTCCACGCCCACCGCGATCCGGGACACCCCGCCGTGCAGCATCGAGCCGATCGAGCCCAGCGTCTCGGCGAGCACCGCCGAGGCGCCGCCGTGCAGCAGGCCGTACGGCTGGGTGTTGCCCTCCACCGGCATGGTCCCGACGACCCGGTCCGCCGAGGCCTCCAGGATCTGCACGCCCATCCGGTTCCCGAGGTGACCCGCGGAGAAGAGCGCGGGCAGGTCCACGCCGAGCGCGGCGTACTCGTCGATGACCTCCTGCGGGAACTTCACATGCTGCTGCTCACCCATGGGCCCGGCTCCGTTCGTCTTCGTACGGCTGGTCTGCTGCATCGTCTGAATCATCCTGAGCTGCCTGAGCAAACGCTTAGGCGAGGGTGATTGTGTCATGCACCCCGAAGGAAGAGGCGGCAGAGTCGGTCCTCCGCGTACGCGGGCTCATGGCAGGGGGTGAGCCGGTAGGGGGCGACCTGCGCCAGGTAGAACTGCTCGGGGGCGGCGGGCAGCCCCTCCGCGTGGAACGGCTCGTCCCCGTCGCGGAGCACGACCTCGCCGCGCGTCCCGGACGCGTCGCGGTAGGCGGCCCTGATCGCCCAGTCGCAGCTCTGGGCGTCCACCGTGGCGGCGATCCGCAGGCCGCCCGGCTCGCTGCCGCCGCCGAGGTCGATCCTCCGCCGGTCGAAGTACCGCTGCCCCTGGTCGTCGCCCTCGTCGGTGATCATCGGGGTCGCGCCCGGCCGGCGCAGATCGAAGTGGACGCCCGGATAGGTCGCCTCCCCCTGGGCGGGGTGCCGCAGGACGAAGCGGGCGGTGGAGGGACGGCAGCGCAGGTCGACCGCCTCCATGCCGGTGACCGACAGCTGGGAGCTGCGGTCGCTGAAGAGGTTCAGGCGGAACTGGGTCGTGGGGCCGCTCCGCGGCGAGACGGCGCCGTCCTTCCCCTCGTCCAGGTGCGGGGTGGTGCCGATGACCCGCGCGCCGAGCGGACCCAGGATCCGCCAGACGTTCCGGCCGTAGCCGGTGGCCTCCACCCGCACCTCCTGCAGGGACCGCGCCTCGGCCGGGGTGAGCGGCCGGTCGAGGACGATGGTCCAGGAGTCCCCGTCGAGCGCCGAGACGTCGGCGTCGGCCGTCGCCGTGAACGGGGCCTTCTCCCCGTCCACCGCGTCCTGGGCGGCGTCCTCGGCCCGCGCCCGGTCGGTGGCGAACACGGTGTCGTAGACATAGGTGACGACCTGGGTCAGCACCGCGGTCGCCAGCAGCCCCGCCGCGAGCACCAGCAGGCCCCGCCCCAGCACCCTGATCCGGCCCCGCCGGGTCGGCGGCACCGGGCTGCCGGGCGCGATCCGCTCCAGGGCGAGCGCGCCGAGGGACGGGGGCTCGGGCGGGGCGGGCGGAGACGCCGGGGGTGCCGGGGGCACAGGGGGCGCCTGGGGTGGAGCCGGTGGGACGGGTGGGACTAAGGGAACAGGCGGAGCCGGCGGAGCCGGCGGAGCCGGCGGTGCCGGTGGCACGGGCGGGCTCTGCGGGGCGGGCGCGGGCGGGTGCTGCTCCGGCGGCTGGCCGCCGGAGGATGGTGTGGTCAACAGGACCCCCGTGGCGTCCTCGGCCGTCGGCCGGCTGCCGCGGCGCGGGAGTGGGGAGGATACAGAATCCCCCGTCCTCCCGCGCGGTGCGGAACCGGTCAGTCGCCCGCCGGAGGGACCAGCCGCACGATCACGGACTTGCTCGCCGGGGTGTTGCTGATGTCCGCCGTCGACGCCAGCGGCACCAGCACGTTGGTCTCCGGGTAGTACGCGGCCGCGCAGCCGCGGGTCGTCGGATAGTGGACCACCCGGAAGCCGGGCGCCCGGCGCTCGCTGCCGTCCGTCCACTCGCTCACCAGGTCCGCGTACGCCCCGTCCGCGAAGCCGAGCGCCGCCGCGTCCTCCGGGTGCACCATGACCACCCGGCGGCCGCCCGTGATGCCGCGGTAGCGGTCGTCCAGGCCGTAGATCGTGGTGTTGTACTGGTCGTGCGAGCGGAGCGTCTGCAGCAGCAGCCGGCCCTCCGGCACCTTCGGGTACTCGACCGGCGCGGCCGTGAAGTTGGCCTTGCCCGTCGCCGTCGGGAAGCGCCGCTCGTCGCGCGGCGCGTGCGGCAGCGCGAAGCCGCCCGGGTTCGCCGCCAGACGCGCGTTGAAGTCCTCGAAGCCCGGGATCACGCGGGCGATGCGGTCGCGGATCGTCGCGTAGTCCGCCTCGAACGCCTCCCACGGCGTGGCCGAGGCCTCGCCGAGGACCGCCCGCGCCAGCCGCGCCACGATCGCCGGCTCGGAGAGCAGCCGCGGGCCCGCCGGCGGCAGGTTGCCCCGCGAGGCGTGCACCAGGCCCATCGAGTCCTCGACCGTCACGAACTGCTTGCCGCTCTTCTGCACGTCCTTGTCCGTGCGGCCCAGCGTCGGCAGGATCAGCGCGCGGGCGCCGGTCACCGCGTGCGAGCGGTTCAGCTTGGTCGAGACGTGCACCGTCAGCCGGGCCTTGCGCATCGCCGCCTCGGTGACCTCGGTGTCCGGGGTGGCGCCCACGAAGTTGCCGCCCATGGCGAAGAAGACCTTCGCCTCCCCGTCCCGCAGCGCCTCGATCGAGCGGACCACGTCGAAGCCGTGGTGGCGCGGCGAGACGATCCCGAACTCCTTGTCCAGGGCGTCGAGGAACGCCGCCGAGGGGCGCTCGAAGATCCCCATCGTCCGGTCGCCCTGGACGTTGGAGTGACCGCGCACCGGGCACACCCCGGCACCCGGCCGGCCGATGTTGCCGCGCAGCAGCAGGAAGTTGACCACCTCGCGGATGGTCGGCACGGAGTGCTTGTGCTGGGTGAGCCCCATCGCCCAGCAGACGATGGTCCGCTCGGAGGCGAGCACCATCTCCAGGGCCCGCTCTATCTCGGCCCGGGACAGCCCGGTCGCCGCCAGCGTCTCGTCCCAGTCCGCGTCCCGCGCGGCGGCGGCGAACTCCTCGTACCCATGGGTGTGCTCGGCGACGAACGCCTCGTCCACGGCGCCCGGCGTCTCCAGGACCAGCTTGTTGAGCAGCCGGAACAGGGCCTGGTCGCCGCCGATGCGGATCTGCAGGAAGAGGTCCGTCAGCGCGGCGCCCTTGAGCATGCCCTGCGGCGTCTGCGGGTTCTTGAACCGCTCCAGGCCCGCCTCCGGCAGCGGGTTCACCGAGATGATCCGCGCGCCGGCGGCCTTCGCCTTCTCCAGGGCCGACAGCATCCGCGGGTGGTTCGTCCCCGGGTTCTGCCCGGCGACCACGATGAGGTCCGCCCGGTGCAGGTCCTCCAGGGAGACGCTGCCCTTGCCGATCCCGATCGTCTCGTTGAGCGCCGAGCCCGAGGACTCGTGGCACATGTTGGAGCAGTCCGGCAGGTTGTTGGTGCCGAACTCGCGGGCGAAGAGCTGGAGCAGGAACGCGGCCTCGTTGCTCGTGCGCCCCGAGGTGTAGAAGAGCGCCTCGTCGGGGGAGGAGAGCGCGGTCAGCTCCTCCGCGAGGATGCCGAAGGCCCGCTCCCAGGACACCGCCTCGTACCGCTCGGCGCCCGGCGCCAGGTACATGGGGTCCGTGATCCGGCCCTGCTGGCCCAGCCAGTACCCGCTGCGGGCCGCCAGGTCCGCCACCGGGTGCGCGGCGAAGAACTCCGGGGTCACCCGGCGCAGCGTCGCCTCCTCGGCGACCGCCTTCGCCCCGTTCTCGCAGAACTCCGCGACATGCCGCTTGTCGCCCTCCGGCCACGCGCAGCCCGGACAGTCGAAGCCGTCCTTCTGGTTGACCTTGAGCAGGGTCCGCGCGGTGCGCCGCACCCCCATCTGCGCCTGCGCGATCCGCAGCGTGTGCCCGATGGCCGGCAGACCGGCCGCGGCGTGCTGCGGCGCCGCGACCTGCGGCGCGTCCTGGACCGGATCGCCGGCGGGCGGCTTGCTGACCATCGCGCTCTCCCTTGAGCGGTGGGGGCCCCGGTCGGACCCGGGGAAGAACGGGCGTACTGCTCCGATCCTGTCACGCCCTACCGACAGCGGCCCAGGCCCGGTCGGGGGAGCGCGGACGTGGACGGGAATGTCAGCGGCGCGTGGCAGGATCGTCCCGTGGCCGAGACAGCAGCGAAGAAGACCGATATGACCGAAGAGAACCGTCCGCGCCTGCTCCTCATGGACGGGCACTCCCTGGCGTACCGGGCGTTCTTCGCGCTGCCCGCGGAGAACTTCACCACCGCGACGGGGCAGCCGACCAACGCGATCTACGGATTCGCGTCGATGCTCGCGAACACGCTCCGCGACGAGGCGCCCACGCACTTCGCGGTCGCCTTCGACGTGTCCCGCAAGACCTGGCGCTCGGACGAGTTCCCCGAGTACAAGGCGAACCGCTCCAAGACCCCCGACGAGTTCAAGGGTCAGGTCGAGCTGATCGGCGAGCTCCTCGACGCCATGCACGCGCCGCGCTTCGCCGTCGAGGGCTTCGAGGCGGACGACGTCATCGCGACCCTCGCCACCCAGGCCGAGGCGGCCGGCTTCGAGGTCCTGATCGTCACCGGCGACCGGGACTCCTTCCAGCTGGTCACCGACCACACCACCGTGCTCTACCCGACCAAGGGCGTCTCCGAGCTGACCCGCTTCACCCCGGAGAAGGTCCAGGAGAAGTACGGACTCACCCCCAACCAGTACCCGGACTTCGCCGCCCTGCGCGGTGACCCGTCGGACAACCTCCCCGGCATCCCCGGCGTCGGCGAGAAGACCGCCGCGAAGTGGATCAACCAGTTCGGCTCCTTCGCCGAGCTCGTCGAGCGCGCCGAGGAGGTCAAGGGCAAGGCCGGGCAGAACTTCCGCGACCACCTGGAGTCGGTGAAGCTCAACCGGCGCCTGACCGAGATGGTCCGCGACGTCGAGCTGCCCAAGGGCGTCCAGGACCTGGCCCGCGAGCCGTACGACCGCACGGCCGTCGCCCTCGTCCTCGACACCCTGGAGATCCGCAACCCCTCGCTGCGCGAGCGGCTCCTCGCCGTCGACCCCGGCGCCGCCGAGGAGGCCGCCCCGGCCCCCGCCGCGGGCGTCGAGCTCGACTTCACCGTCCTCGGCTCCGGCGAGCTCGCCGGCTGGCTCGACGCGCACGGCACGCAGCCGCTCGGCGTCGCCACGGTCGACAGCTGGGCGCTCGGCACCGGCAGCGTCGCCGAGATCGCCCTCGCCGCGGCCGACGGGGCCGCCGCCTGGTTCGACCCCGCGCAGCTGGACGAGGCCGACGAGCGCGCCTGGGCCGCCTGGATCGCCGACCCGGAGCGCCCCAAGGTCCTGCACAACGCCAAGGGCGCCATGCGGGTCTTCCCCGAGCACGGCTGGAGCGTCGCCGGCGTCGCCATGGACACCGCGCTCGCCGCCTACCTGGTCAAGCCGGGCCGCCGCTCCTTCGCCCTGGACGCGCTCTCCGTCGAGTACCTGGGCCGTGAGCTCGCCCCCGCGGCCGCCGCCGACGGCCAGCTCGCCTTCGGCGCCGAGGACACCGCCGAGGCCGAGGCCCTGATGAGCCAGGCCCGTGCCGTCCTCGACCTCGGCACCGCCTTCGAGGAGCGGCTCGCCGAGGTCGGCGCGCGCGAGCTCCTGCACGAGGTCGAGCTGCCCACCTCCGTCCTCCTCGCCCGCCTGGAGCGGCACGGCATCGCCGCTGACCGGGACCACCTGGAGGCCCTGGAGCAGCAGTTCGCCGGCGCCGTGCAGCAGGCCGTGAAGGAGGCCCACGCCTCCGTCGGGCACGAGTTCAACCTGGGCTCGCCCAAGCAGCTCCAGGAGGTGTTCTTCGGCGAGCTCAACCTGCCCAAGACGAAGAAGACCAAGACCGGCTACACCACGGACGCCGACGCCCTGGCCTGGCTGGCCGGCCAGACCGAGCACGAGCTCCCGGTGATCATGCTCCGGCACCGCGAGCAGGCCCGGCTGCGCTCGACCGTCGAGGGCCTGATCAAGACCGTCGCCGCCGACGGCCGGATCCACACCACCTTCAGCCAGACCGTCGCCGCCACCGGCCGCCTCTCCTCCACCGACCCCAACCTGCAGAACGTGCCGGTGCGCACCGACGAGGGCCGCGCCATCCGCCACGGCTTCGTCGTCGGCGAGGGCTTCGAGGCCCTGATGACCGCCGACTACAGCCAGATCGAGCTCCGCGTGATGGCCCACCTCTCCGAGGACGAGGGCCTGATCGAGGCCTTCGCCTCCGGCGAGGACCTGCACACCACGGTCGCCTCGCAGGTCTTCGGAGTGGAGCGGTCCGCCGTCGACGCGGAGATGCGCCGCAAGATCAAGGCCATGTCGTACGGTCTGGCCTACGGCCTCTCCGCCTTCGGCCTCTCCCAGCAGCTGGGCATCGACCCGGCCGAGGCCCGCGGTCTGATGGACACCTACTTCGAGCGCTTCGGAGGCGTCCGCGACTACCTGCGCCGGGTCGTCGACGAGGCCCGCGCCACGGGCTACACGGAGACGATGCTGGGCCGTCGCCGCTACCTCCCGGACCTCAACAGCGACAACCGCCAGCGCCGCGAGGCGGCCGAGCGGATGGCGCTGAACGCGCCGATCCAGGGCACCGCGGCGGACATCGTGAAGGTCGCCATGCTCGACGTGGACCGCGCCCTCACCGAGGCGGGCCTCGCCTCCCGGATGCTCCTCCAGGTCCACGACGAAATCGTCCTGGAGCTCGCCCCCGGCGAGCGCGACCGGGTCGAGGCCCTGGTCCGCGAGCGGATGTCCCAGGCCGTCGACCTCCGCGCGCCGCTGGACGTCTCGGTGGGCGTCGGCCAGGACTGGGACTCGGCGGCGCACTGACCCCGGGGCGGCGGTCGGCGGGGGCGCCGGTCCCGCCACCCCCGCCCCGCCTCTCACGGGCCTGGGTCGTGCTGGGCGCCGTCCTCGGAACGGATGAACCGGGTGCTGCGCGAGGCCGGCGCCACCGTGCTGGGCCACGCCACGTACCGACCGGGGCTTCACCCCGGAGGGGATCAGCGAGGTCCCGGACGGGAGCGCTCCGGCGCACGACCCGGCACGCCCGCCGGGAGGTCCGGACCCGCTCCCGGCGCCGCTCGCGGACCGGCTTCCGGCCCCGCCGCCGGAAGGTCCTCCCGATCCGCTCCCGGTCGGACGGGCGGCCACAGCCGCATCCCCGCCCCGTACAGCACCAGACCGAGCGCCAGCCCCGCGCCCGCCCCGAAGCAGAGCGTCGGGATGATGTCGAGGGGCTTGTCGACCCGGCCCCAGTACGCGTAGAAGCGCGCCACCCGGTGGGCCGTGGCGGCCAGCACGCACGCCCCGATCACCAGGGCCGCGAGCAGCCGCCCGCGCCGGTCGAGCACCGGCACCCGCGCGGGCGGCTCCGCCCCGGCCGGCGTCGCGCGCAGCGCCCGTACGGTGAACCAGCCGAGCAGCAGCAGGGCCAGCGCCGAACCCCCGTACTGCGCGTACAGATAGACGGGGAACCCGCCGACGATCTCGCCCAGGAACGGGATCAGCCGGGTGCCCCACCGGTCGAGATGGGTGAACGCGTCCCACACCACGTGGGTGGCCGCCCCGATCACCGCGGAGAGGCAGAACCAGAGGGCGAGCCCGCCCGGCCGGCGCTCCCGCCAGGGCCGGCCCCGGAGCAGCCCGTACATCCGGCCGCCCCACCGCCGGGGCAGCAGCGCCACCAGCGGCTCACGCACCATCAGCCACAGGGCCACCAGCGCCGCCGTGATCAGGACGTCGACGGTGACGACCCCGACGAAGGAGTGGGTGACGTTCCCGAACTCCATCGCGCCGGGCACGGCGCTGGCCGCGAAGTAGGTCAGATCGGGGGAGAAGGAGCCCGCGACGAGCGCCGAGGCCACGAGCGGTCCGCGCCCTCTGCCGTCGCTCCGGATGCCCGGCAGGACGGCGGCGGCATGGCTCAGCGTGAACGGCACCTGGATCCCCTCGTCTGGTGTGCGGCCCAGTATGCAAGAGCTGCCGGTGTCGGAAGCGCGGACGGCCAAGTGGTGACGAAACCGTGAAACACGGTCAGGGCCCGGTGCCGCCGCGCCGGGAGTTGGCATAGGGTCACGTGGTCAGATCTCGCGCGGGGAGCGCGGACGCGGTGAACGGGGAGGGACCACACGTATGGCATCGCACTTGGGACGTCGGCTGCGCAGGGGAGCCACCAGCGGTGCGGTGGTGGCCGCGGCGGTCGCGGCACTCGCCGCCTCGCAGGCACCGGACATGGCGCCCCCGCCCGCGGACAACGCGAGCGGTGACGTGCCGATCGGCGCCGGCGACACCACGACGCCCCCGGACGGCGCGGCCTCCGGCAACTCGCCGTACTACACCGACCTGCCGCCGCTGAACACCCCGAACAAGCCCGGCGCCGCCACCAACCTCCCGGTCATCACCGGCCCCGCCGAGGCCGGCATACCCGCGTCCGTCCTCGCCGCCTACAAGCGCGCCGAGCAGTCGATCAAGTCGACCGACCCGTCCTGCAACCTGCCCTGGCAGCTGCTCGCGGGCATCGGCAAGGTCGAGTCCGGGCAGGCGCGCGGCGGCAAGGTCGACGCCAACGGCACCACCACCTCGCCCATCCTCGGCCCGGTCCTCAACGGTGTCGGCTTCGCCAACATCTCGGACACCGACAACGGCCTCTACGACGGCGACGCCAAGCACGACCGCGCGATAGGTCCGATGCAGTTCATCCCGTCCACCTGGGCCACCTGGGGCCAGGACGCCAACGGCGACGGGAAGAAGGACCCCAACAACATCTACGACGCCGCCCAGGCCGCGGGCATGTACCTCTGCGCCAACGACCGCAACCTCGCCGTCAAGGCCGACCTGGACCGGGCGGTCCTCAGCTACAACCACTCCCGGGAGTACCTGAACACGGTGCTCTCCTGGTTCGAGTACTACAAGCGCGGCACCCACCAGGTGCCCGACGGCACGGGCGTGCTGCCCGGCGGCCGCAGCGACGACCGCGTCACCACGCCCGGCGGCACCACCCCGCCGAAGAAGACGCCGGTCACCCCGAAGCCGACCCCGCCCAAGCCGACCCCGTCGAAGCCCGTCCCCCCGAAGCCGACCCCGCCGCCGGTCACGAACCCGGTGGCCAAGGTGGCCCGGATCACGGACGCCGCCACCGGCACCCTGACCGCCACCGCGGGCGCCACCTTCACCACCCGTCCCGCCGTCGTGGCGCTCGACGCGGCGGGCAAGCCGGTCTCCGGCGTCCAGGTGCGCTTCCAGATCACCGGGGACACCGACGCCCGCTTCGGCATCGGCGCCCGCGAGATCACCGCCACCACCGCGAGCAACGGCAAGGCCGTCGCCCCCAGCCTCAAGGCGGGCGAGCGGACCGGCCGCTTCACCGTGAGCGCCACGGTCGTGGGCCGCACCCTCGGCGCCGTCCCGTTCTCCGCGACCGTCACCGAGCGGAGCGCCGACACGCTGACCCGGCTCGACGCCAAGGAGCTCGCGGCCACCACCGGCGCCGAGTTCGCCGACCAGGTGCGGGTCAAGGCCACCGACGACGGCGCCCTCGCCGCCGGCGTCGCCCTCACCGCCACCTTCGTCACCTCGGCGGACAACCCGCAGACGGCCACCGAGGGGCCCTTCTTCAAGGGCGCCGACGGCACCGCCCTCCGCACCCTCACGGGCCTGAAGACCGACGCCGACGGCGTGCTGACCCTGCCGAAGATGTACGCGGACGGGAAGGCCGGCACCTACCTGCTGCGCCTGACCGCGCCCGGCGGCGGCACGCTGACCGTCGAGCTGAAGGTCACCGAGCCGGCCCCCGAGCCGACGCCCACCCCGACCCCGACGCCCTCCGCGTCGCAGTCCACGGGCGCTCCGGAGGCCACGCCGAGCTCCTGACGCCCGCCCCGGCTCCGCCGCGCCGCCCCCGTGTCCCCACCGGACCCGGGGGCGGCGTGCGTCGTTCTGAGTGCAACGTGTTCTCATCTCGCGGCCGCGTTGCTACGGTGCCCCCGCCCTGACGACCTATCAGATCGAGTGCCGGGAGGCCGACCATGCGCGCCCTAGCAGCCGCCGCCATCGGACTGGTCCCCGTCCTCCTGGTCGTCCTCCTCTTCGCCCTGGTCGACGTGCCGCCGGACGGACCCACCTCGCCCAGACCCCTGCTGACCGCCGACCCCGGCCCCGAGAAGTAAGGGGCGACCATGCGCCGCCGAGCCAGCCTCGTCCTGCTCTCCTTCGCCGTCTTCCTCGCCGCCATGGCGCCGACCCTGCGCTGGTACGTCTTCCCCCGCGTGGTGAAGATCCCGTCGAACCAGTACCAGGTGACGGTCCTGGAGGCGAAGCCCGCGACCCTCCTCGACTACACGACCTTCAAGGCCGAGCAGGTCGAAAAGATCACGATCATCCAGACCCTCAAGGGCAACGTGGAGGAGTCGAAGCGGATCGAGCGCGACGCCGGACGCGACGTCGTCGTCTGGGACTCGCTGTCCTACGTCAAGGGCCCCGACGGCAAGATGGTGTCCAAGATCCCCGAGCGCTACGTCTTCGACGCCCACACCCAGGACCCCGTCAACGCCACCGGCGAGATGGTCGACGGTGACGCGGTCCGGCGCACGGGCATCGAGTTCAAGTGGCCCTTCCTCGTCGAGAAGCGGGACTACCAGTACTTCGACGCCCAGACCCGCACCTCCGCCCCCATCCACTACAAGGGCACCCGCACCTTCCGCGGCATGGAGGTCTACTACTTCGAGCAGACCATTCCCTGGACGAAGGTCCCCATGCCCAAGGCGATGCCCATCAAGGGCATCACCCCCGACCTCCTCGCCAAGACCGGCCTCACCCGCTGGTACACCACCCAGCGCATGTTCTGGGTCGACCCCGTCACCGGCGCCCCCGTCAACGGCGAGGAGATCCACAAGGAGGAGCTCCGCAACGCCAAGGCCCTGATGGGCCAGGACACCGTCACCGTCTTCGCGGGCCACGTGAAGATGCGCGAGGACTACATCGAGAGCGTCGGCGCCCTGGTGAAGTCCAACCGCCTGGCCGTGCTGATGGTCGTCTCCTACCTCCCCTGGAGCTTCACCGTCCTCGCCGTCCTCCTGCTCGCCCTCGCCCTCTGGCTCGAAGCCCGCTCCCGGCGCCCGGACCCGGAGGACCAGGCCGGCCCCCGGCCGGAGCCCGTCACCGCTCCGGCCTGACCTCCCGCCGCTGCCGCGCGCTCGTGTGCCGGGTGGCCTCCGCCGCCGACGGGTCCTCCGGCCACGGGTGCTTGGGGTAGCGGCCCCGCAGCTCCGCCCGCACCGAGCGGTACCCCTCCCGCCAGAACGAGGCCAGGTCCGCCGTCACGGCCGCCGGCCGCCCCGCCGGGGACAGCAGGTGCACCTGGACCGGGACCCCCGCCACCCGGGGCGTCTCGGCGAGACCGAACATCTCCTGGAGCTTCACCGCGAGCACCGGCCGCTCCCCGCCGTACTCCACCCGGATCCGCGAACCGCTCGGCACCTCGATCCGCTCCGGCGCCAGTTCGTCGAGCCGCCCCGCCTCGCCCGAGGCCCACGGCAACAGCCGCTGCAGCCCCTGGCCGGCGTCGATCCGCCCCAGATCCGCCCGCCGCCGCGCCCGCGACAGCTCCGGCTCCAGCCACTCCTCCGCCCGCGCGAGCAGCGCCCCCTCCGACACGTCCGGCCACGGCTCGCCCACCTCCCGGTGCAGGAAGGCCAGCCTGCTCCGCAGCTCCGTCGCCCCCTGGCTCCACCGCAGCGGCGACAGCCCCTCCCGGGCCAGCCCGTCGAGCAGCGCCGCCCGCACCAGCGCGGGGTCGGCGCCGTCCCGCAGCGGGCGGACGGTCAGCTCCACCGCGCCGAGCCGCTCGACCGCACGGGCCACCACGTCCCCGTCCTCCCAGCGCACCTCCTCGCCGGCCGTGAACAGGTGCCCCGCGGCGTCCCGGGCCACCTCCTCGTCCACCACGGCGGCCAGCCGCACCCGGGCCGTGGCGCTCTGCGCCGTCCGGTCCGCCACCGCCACCGCCAGCCACGGACTGGACCGCAGCCCCGACCCCTCGGCGAGCCGGGCCCCCGTCCCCGACACCATCAGGTACCCGCCCTGCTCCCGGGCCCTGGCCACCCGCTCGGGGAACGCCAGAGCGGTCACAAGCCCGGCCGCGGCGTCCTCACCCATGGAGCCCGTCGAGGCGGCCGAGGCGGCCGAGGCGGCCGCGCCTGTCGAGCCGCCCGAACCGGCCGATCTGGTCGTGCCTGCCGAGCCGGCCGTGCCCGCAGCCCCTGCGGTGCCCGCCGTGCCCGCCGTGCCCGCCGTGCCCGCCGTGCCCGTCGTGCCCGTCGAGCTTGCCGTGCCTGCCTCCCCGGCCCCGGCTCGGGTCGCCGCAGCCAGCCCCGACCCCGACCCTGCCCCGGACCCCGCCCCGGCCCGTCCGTCCGCTTCCTCGCCCGCCGAGCGCTCCAGGCGCCGCACCTCGGCCCTCCAGCGTGCCGCGTACCCGTCGCCGCCCCTGCGCGCCTCGCGCCAGGCCGCGGCCAGGTCGTCCCCGTACTCCCGGGGCGGCTCCTCGCTCAGCAGGGCCACCACCTCCGCCGCCCGCCGGGCCCCGACCGCGGGCGTCCCGTCCAGCAGGGCCCGGCCCAGCCGCGGGTGCAGCCCCAGCCGCGCCATCCGGACGCCGCGGTCCGTGGCCCGGCCGTCCCCGTCCACGGCGCCGATCGCGGTGAGGACCTGGCGGGCCGCCGCCATCGCCCCGGCCGGCGGCGCGTCGAGCAGCGCGAGCCCGGCGCCCGTCGGATCGCCCCAGCAGGCCGCGCGCAGCGCGAAGTCCGCCAGGTCCGAGATCCTGATCTCGGGGGAGGGGAAGCGCGCCCGGGCCCCGTCCTCCGCCTCCGCCCAGCAGCGGTAGACCACCCCGAAGGCCTCGCGCCCGGACCTGCCGGCCCGCTGGGTCGCCGCGGCGGCCGACACCGGCACCGTCGCCAGCGAACCCAGCCCCCGCGCGTGGTCCATCCGCGGCTCCCGCGCGAGCCCGGAGTCCACCACGATCCGCACGCCCGGCACCGTGAGGCTCGACTCCGCCACCGAGGTCGCGAGGACCACCCGGCGCCGCCCGCCCGGCTCCGCGCCCCGCAGCACCGAGTCCTGCACGGCGCCCGGCGCGCGGCCGTGCAGCTGGAGGACCTCGGCGTCCAGGTCGGCGAGCAGCCCCGCCGTCCGCGCGATCTCCCCCGTACCCGGCAGGAAGCAGAGGACGTCCCCCTCGTGCCGCTCCAGCGCACCCCGCACGGTCGCCGCCACGTGCCGCAGCAGCGCCGGATCCACCCGGGTGCCGTGCGCCGGCCGGATCCCGGCGGGCGGGGCGGCGAAGCGGACCGCGTAGCCGTGCCCCTCGCCCCTGCCCCACACGATCGGCGCCGGCCCGCCGCCGTCGAGCTCGGTCAGCAGCCGCGCCCAGGCCTCCGCGTCGCTCGTCGCCGAGGCGGCGATCAGCTTCAGCTCCGGCCGCAGCGTCGCCCGCACGTCCACCAGGAACGCCATCGCCGTGTCCGCGTCCAGATGCCGCTCATGGCACTCGTCGAGCAGCACCACCTCCACCCCGCCCAGCTCCGGATCACGCTGGAGCCGCTGGAGCAGGACACCCGTGGTCACCACCTCGATCCGGGTCGAGGGCCCGGCCCGCCGCTCGCCGCGCACGGAGAAGCCGACCGAGCCGCCGACCTCCTCGCCCAGCAGCCAGGCCATTCGCCGGGCCGCCGCCCGCACCGCCATCCGGCGCGGCTCGGCCACCAGCACCCGCCGCCGCGGCCCGTCCCCTATGAGCCCCGCGAGGGCCAGCGGGACCAGCGTGGTCTTGCCGGTCCCGGGCGGGGCGTACAGCACCGCGGCACCGCGCTCCTCGAGCGCGGTCAGCAGCTCGGGGACGGCGTGGCGGACGGGAAGCAGGTCGAGTGCGTCGTTTCGGATCACGTGATCAGTCTCGTACGCCGTGCCGAAGGGTGTGCGCGGTTGTCCACAGGCCCCGCCCATTAATACGACTGGTGGGCGGGGCGGGGTCCGTGGTCAGTCCTCCGCCCGCTCGCAGACGAAGATCGCCGTCCCCGGGATCAGATTGCCCCGCAGCGGGGACCAGCCGCCCCACTCCTGGCTGTTCCACTCCGGCCACTCCGGCTCCACCAGGTCCACCAGCCGGAAGCCGCCGGCCACCACGTCCCGCACCCGGTCGCCGACCGTCCGGTGGTGCTCCACGTAGACCGCGCGGCCCCGCTCGTCCTGCTCCACGTACGGCGTCCGGTCGAAATAGGACGCCGCGACCGACAGGCCCTCGGGCCCCGGCTCGTCCGGGAACGCCCAGCGGATCGGGTGGGTCACCGAGAACACCCACCGGCCGCCAGGCCGCAGCACCCGCCGGACCTCGCGGAAGACCCGCACCGGATCGGCCACGAAGGGCACCGCCCCGTACGCCGAGCAGGCCAGGTCGAAGGAGCCGTCGCGGAACGGCAGCGCCCCCGCGTCCGCCTCCACCAGCGGCACCTCGCCGCCGATCCGCAGCGCGTGCTGCAGCTGCCGGTGAGAGAGGTCCAGGGCCACCGGCCGGGCCCCCTGCGCGGCCAGCCAGCGCGAACACTGCGCCGCGCCCGCGCCGATCTCCAGGACGTCGAGCCCCTTCAGCGAGCCGGCCGGGCCGAGCAGCCCCGCCTCCCCCTCGTCGAGCCCCTCGGGGCCCCAGACGAAGCGGTCGTCCCCGAGGAACGCCCCGTGCTCGGTCTGGTACTCGTCGGCGTTCCGGTCCCACCAGCCCCGGCTCGCCCGACTGCTCTCCGCGTCCCCCGTCTCACGCCGGGTGGCCTCCGGCTCGTCCTCGGGGCCGTCTTCCTGTCCGTACTCTTGGTTCATCTCGCCCGTCGATGTAGTTTGCGCTCAGTGCTGCGGCGCGACCCGGGCCAGGATGGCCTGGGCAGACATGAGTTGTGCCGGGAATGCGGCGATCCGCCCCGGGTGAGCGCTTCGCGCATTGACCCTGTCCGGCCGTCCCCGTATGCTAAAGGTTGCGTTGCGAGCCTGCGCGCCTCAGACGGAGCAGGTCGCGCTCGCATCTGTTGTATGTCCCCTCGGTTTTCGAGGCGCTTCCGGTCCTCCGGATCACGCGCTTCCTTGGCTGGCCGGCTTCATCAGCTGCGATACGGGCTTTCGGCGTAGCAGTACCTACGACTTTCTGTCCGTAACCGGAGCCCTTTCCCACATGACGAGCAGCACCGAGACCACCGCCACCACCCCGCAGGTTGCGGTCAACGACATCGGTAACGAGGAAGCCTTCCTCGCCGCGATCGACGAGACGATCAAGTACTTCAACGACGGCGACATCGTCGACGGCGTCATCGTGAAGGTCGACCGGGACGAGGTCCTGCTCGACATCGGTTACAAGACCGAAGGTGTCATCCCGAGCCGCGAGCTCTCGATCAAGCACGACGTCGACCCGAACGAGGTCGTCAAGGTCGGCGACGAGATCGAGGCCCTGGTTCTCCAGAAGGAGGACAAGGAAGGCCGCCTGATCCTCTCGAAGAAGCGCGCCCAGTACGAGCGTGCGTGGGGCACCATCGAGAAGATCAAGGAAGAGGACGGCATCGTCACCGGTACCGTCATCGAGGTCGTCAAGGGTGGTCTCATCCTCGACATCGGCCTCCGCGGCTTCCTCCCGGCCTCCCTGGTCGAGATGCGTCGCGTCCGCGACCTCCAGCCCTACGTGGGCAAGGAGCTCGAGGCGAAGATCATCGAGCTGGACAAGAACCGCAACAACGTGGTCCTGTCCCGCCGCGCCTGGCTCGAGCAGACCCAGTCCGAGGTCCGCCAGACCTTCCTCACGACCCTCCAGAAGGGTCAGGTCCGCTCCGGCGTCGTGTCCTCGATCGTCAACTTCGGTGCCTTCGTGGACCTGGGTGGCGTCGACGGCCTCGTGCACGTCTCCGAGCTGTCCTGGAAGCACATCGACCACCCGTCCGAGGTTGTCGAGGTCGGCCAGGAGGTCACCGTCGAGGTTCTCGACGTGGACATGGACCGCGAGCGTGTCTCCCTGTCGCTGAAGGCGACGCAGGAGGACCCGTGGCAGCAGTTCGCCCGCACGCACCAGATCGGCCAGGTCGTCCCCGGCAAGGTCACCAAGCTGGTTCCGTTCGGTGCGTTCGTCCGCGTGGACGAGGGCATCGAGGGTCTGGTCCACATCTCCGAGCTGGCCGAGCGCCACGTGGAGATCCCGGAGCAGGTCGTCCAGGTCAACGACGAGATCTTCGTCAAGGTCATCGACATCGACCTCGAGCGTCGTCGCATCAGCCTCTCGCTGAAGCAGGCCAACGAGTCCTTCGGTGCCGACCCGGCCTCGGTCGAGTTCGACCCGACCCTGTACGGCATGGCCGCGTCCTACGACGACCAGGGCAACTACATCTACCCCGAGGGCTTCGACCCCGAGACCAACGACTGGCTCGAGGGCTACGAGACCCAGCGCGAGGCCTGGGAGACCCAGTACGCCGAGGCGCAGCAGCGCTTCGAGCAGCACCAGGCCCAGGTCATCAAGTCCCGCGAGGCCGACGAGGCCGCCGCTGCCGAGGGTGGCGCCGCCGCTCCGGCCGGTGCCCCGGCGGGCGTCTCCGGTGGTTCGTACTCCTCGGAGTCGGACGACAACTCCGGCGCCCTGGCGTCGGACGAGGCCCTGGCTGCCCTGCGCGAGAAGCTGGCCGGCGGCCAGAGCTGAACCAGCTCACCGCTGAGCTCCAGTAGCTAGCGTCGAGGCCCGCTCCCCTTCGGGGGAGCGGGCCTCGGTCTTTTTCCGGACGCGGGGAATGGCGCCGCCACGGGTGGCGTTGTCCAGGAAGGACGCGAGGAGGAGCGGAAATCGTGCTTGATCCCCAGGATTTGTACGAATGGGACCAGAAGGGTCTGGCCGTGGTCGACGTGGCCCTGGCCCAGGAGTCGGCCGGACTGGTCATGCTCTACCACTTCGACGGCTACATCGACGCCGGTGAGACCGGCGAGCAGATCATCGAAGGCCTGCTGGACACCCTGCCGCACCAGCTCGTGGCCCGCTTCGACCACGACCGGCTCGTGGACTACCGGGCCCGCCGCCCCCTGCTGACCTTCCGGCGCGACCGCTGGACCGCGTACGAGACGCCCGCGATCGAGGTCCGCCTCGTCCAGGACGCCACCGGCGCCCCCTTCCTGGTGCTCTCCGGTCCCGAGCCCGACGTCGAGTGGGAGCGCTTCGCCGCCGCCGTCCGCCAGATCGTCGAGCGCCTCGGCGTGCGCCTCGCCGTCAACTTCCACGGCATCCCCATGGGCGTCCCGCACACCCGCCCCGTCGGCCTCACCCCGCACGGCAGTCGCACCGACCTCATGCCCGGCCACCGCAGCCCCTTCGACGAGGCCCAGGTGCCCGGCAGCGCCGAGTCCCTCGTGGAGTTCCGCCTCACGGAGCACGGCCACGACACCCTCGGCGTGGCGGCCCACGTCCCGCACTACGTCGCCCGCTCCCCGTACCCCGACGCGGCCCTGACCGCGCTGGAGGCCGTCACCGCGGCCACCGGCCTGGTCCTGCCCGGCGTCGCGCACTCCCTGCGCACCGAGGCGCGCCGCACCCAGACCGAGATCGAGCGCCAGATCGGCGAGGGCGACGACGAACTGGTCGCGCTCGTCCAGGGCCTTGAGCACCAGTACGACGCGATGGCCGGCGCGGAGACCCGCGGCAGCCTGGTCGCGGAGCCGGTCGACCTGCCCTCCGCGGACGAGCTGGGCCGCGAGTTCGAGCGCTTCCTCGCCGAACGGGAGGGCGACGGCTAGCGGCCGGGCGGCGGGATCTAAGCTGCCGCTCATGCTGAAGGTGGGCCTGACCGGCGGTATCGGCGCCGGCAAGAGCGAAGTGTCCCGGCTGTTCGTCTCGTACGGAGCCGTGCTGATCGACGCCGACCGGATCGCCCGGGAGGTCGTGGAACCCGGCACGCCTGGGCTCGCGGCCGTCGTGGCCGAGTTCGGTCCCGGCATCCTCACCCCGGAGGGGACCCTCGACCGGCCGGGACTGGGGTCCATCGTCTTCACCGACCCCGAGCGCCTGGCCGCCCTCAACGCGATCGTCCACCCCCTGGTCGGCGCCCGCTCTGCCGAGCTGGAGGCCCGGGCCACCACCGGCGACGTCGTTGTCCACGACGTCCCGCTGCTCACCGAGAACGGCCTCGCGCCCCTGTACGACGTGGTCGTCCTGGTGGACGCCGCCCCGGAGACCCAGCTCGACCGGCTGGTACGGCTGCGCGGCATGGCCCCGGCCGAGGCCCAGGCCCGGATGGCGGCCCAGGCCACCCGCGCGCAGCGGCGGGAGGTGGCCGACCTGGTGATCGACAACGACGGCCCGCTGGAGCTGCTGGAGCCCCAGGTGCGCACGATCTGGGAGACGCTCAAGGAGCGCGCCGCCGGGACCCCGTAGGGGAGCGGGACGCCTCACCCCGCGGAATGCCGGGGGCGCGGCGGTTCGCAAGTGCCCCCGGAATGGGTAGAGATGAGCTGCGCGGGGGCTTCCGCACGCCGGGTTCCCGCGGAATACGGCCGCCGTGCCCGCTTGTTGAACCGCCGGAGCGAGGAAAGGACGCCACTGTGGCCGAGAGGAACCCGGAGACCCACGTCATCGACTTCCGTGCCGCCGAGCAGCTGCTCGCCGCCCGGGATCCGCGGGGTGCCGTCAAGCTGCTCGACTCGGTGATCGCCGCCCATCCCGAGAACACCGCGGCCCGGCTCCTGCGCGCCCGCGCCTTCTTCGCAGCCGCCCAACTCCGTCCGGCCGAGCTCGAGTTCGAGCTGGTCCTGGAGCGGGAGCCGGACAACGCGTTCGCGCACTTCGCGCTCGCCCGCACCTTCCAGCGCTCCGGCCGCCCCGAGCAGGCCATGCGCCACTTCCGCCTCGCCGCCGCGCTCGACCCGAAGCCGGAGTACCTGGAGGCGGCCCGCTTCGGCGCGGCGGCCGACTGAGCACCGGCGGGAGCCCGGGCGACCGGACTCCTCCGGGCGCCGGACTCATCCGGGCGACCGCGCGCCCGCGGTGCCCGCCGGCCCCGCGAACGTCAGCGGTGGGGGTCGCCGTGGTCCGGCTCGTACGGGGGGATGTTCCGGCCCGGCTGCCAGTGCGGCCCCTGCCGCAGATGGCGCACGACCATGATCAGGTCGACGGCGACGACGACGAACAGCACCCCGCAGGCCGCCGCCCAGCCGGGCCGCCCGAGCAGCGAGAAGACCGTGGTGCCGAAGCCGGCCCACAGCAGCCCCCACAGACTCAGCACGAGCCGCAGCCGCAGGGGACTGCGTGCGGTCAGTGGCTCGCTCCCAGTGCGCATGACGTCGACTCTCCCGACGGGAACCCCCGGAGGGCACTTCCAGGATCCACCCGCGAGGAGCCATCCGAAAGCACCCGGGGAGATCCGACCGGGGAAACCCGCTGGGGGAGAGACCTGCCGAGGAGCGTCACAGGTCCGGGCCGGGTGCGCACCCGGCCCGGACGGGATCAATGGATGACGTTGTAGCTGCGCCACGGCAGGGTGCCGGGGGCGATCTCGTCGCCGGTGTTGGTCGCCACGTAGATCGGGTTCTCGCCCCGGCAATCCCTGGTCCGGTACAGCTGGATGTCCACCAGCGTGTTGTTCTCGACCCTCGTCGCGCCCGACGGCGCCAGCCTGTGGCAGCCCTTCACGGACGGGCTGGTCACCGTCACCACGAGCTCGCGCCCGGTCTCGTACGAGAGCGTGCCGACCATGGTGCGGCCGAGACCCGAGCAGCCCGTCACGGTGACGGCGAGCAGGGCGGCCCCGGTGGCGATGGTGAGACGCCGGCGAAGGGACATGGCGGGATCCTCGTCTGTCGGAGACTGGCGGCGGAAGAGTGTTCCTGGCCACCCTGCCCCCTCCGGGCCCGGCCGTCATGTTCTGTTGGGCCGTCCGGGCGATGTGCCGGAACGGCCCGTTGTCAGACCCCACCCGTATGGTCGGAGGTCCAGTCGGAATCCGTCGCGGACCGGGAGGTGAGGAGCGCCGTGACACACAGCCTGCTCGGCGCTGCCGCCGTCTTCCTGCCCGCCGCCCTGCCCCGCGACGGCCGGGTCGCCTTCTGGTCCCCCGAGGGCGCCCCCCTGCCCGGTCCCGAGCCGCTCGACCCGGCTCCGGGCCCGGCCCCGACACCCGCCCCCGAGTCCGCCCCCGGGTCCGTCCCCGCCTCCGCCGCCGGCGGCGAGCTGACCGTCGTGCGCCGCCACGGAGCGGGGGCACGGAGCCGGACCGTGCCCGCCCTGTTCCTGCCCGTCGCCGACGCCCTGCCCCTGCTGGTCTCCGCCCGCCACCACCCGGCCGCACACCCCGCGGCAGCCTGCTGGGGCGCCGCCGCCCTGCACGCCCTGCACCTGGTCGCCCGCGGACGCCTGCTGCCCGGACTCACCGCCGACGACCACGACGCCTGGCGGGCCGGACCCCTCGACGCCGACGACATCGCCCACCTGAGGGCGATCGCCGCCGCCATGCCGTACGAGGGGCACGCCGTGCCCGTGCCGGCCGGCCGCGGGCCGCTCCGCCTGCCCGAGCCGGAGGCACTGGTCCGGGCCTTCCTCGACGCGGTCGCCGACACCCTGCCCCGCACGCCCGCCGCGCCGCACGCCGTCGGCGCCGCGTTCGCCGCCCGGGAGCCCGTCCACCTGCCCCGCGCGCGTGCCTGGGCCGCCGAGGCGGCCGCCGGCATGGACGCCGGAGTCCGCGTCTCCCTCCGCCTCGACCTGTCGACGTTCGAGCTCTTCGACGCCTCGGGGGAGCCGGACGAGGGGACGGAGCGGCAGGCCGCCGCCGTGCTGCTCCAGGTGCACAGCCTCGCCGACCCCACCCTCGTCATCGACGCCGCCGCCCTGTGGGCCGGCGACGGCGACGAGCACTTCGGCCCCCGCGCCCGGATCGACGCCGTCCTCGCCCTGCGCCGTGCCGCCCGCGTCTGGCCACCGCTCGGCCGCCTCCTCGAACGGGAGGTGCCCGACGTCCTGCCGATCACCGAGGACGAGCTGTACGAGCTCCTCGGCCCCGCCACCCCCCGCCTCGCCGACGCCGGGGTCGTCGTCCACTGGCCCCGCGACCTCGCCCGCTCGCTCAGCGCCTCGGCCGTCGTCCGCCCGGCCCGCTCCGCGCCGGGCTCCGCCACCGACGGCACCTCCTTCTTCGACAGCGACGAGCTGCTCCGCTTCAACTGGCAGCTCGCCCTCGACGGCGACCCCCCTCACCGAGCGCGAGATGGACGCCCTCGCCGAGGCCCACCGGCCGGTCGTCCGGCTCCGCGACCAGTGGGTCGTCGTCGACCCCGACCTGGTCCGCAAGGCCCGCAAGCGCGAGCTCGGCCTCCTGCAGCCGGTCGACGCGCTCGCCGTCGCCCTCGGCGGCACCGCCGAGGTGGACGGCGAGACCGTCCCCGCCGTCCCCGTCGGCGCCCTCGCCGTCCTGCGCGACCGGCTCCTCGCCGGACCCGAGGACGTTCCCCCGCCGCCCGGCCTCGACGCCACCCTCCGCGACTACCAGCTGCGCGGCCTGGCCTGGCTCGACCTGATGACCTCGCTCGGCCTCGGCGGCTGCCTCGCCGACGACATGGGCCTCGGCAAGACCGTCACCCTCATCGCCCTCCACCTGCGCCGCGCCCGCCCCGCTCCCACCCTCGTCGTCTGCCCCGCCTCGCTGCTGGGGAACTGGCAGCGGGAGATCCGGCGCTTCGCCCCCGGCGTGCCCGTGCGCCGCTTCCACGGCACCGACCGCACCCTCGGCGGCCTCGACGGCGGCTTCGTCCTCACCACCTACGGCACCCTGCGGACCAGCGCCGCCCACCTCGCCGAGCAGGAATGGGGCATGGTCGTCGCCGACGAGGCCCAGCACGTCAAGAACCCCTTCTCGGCGACGGCCAAGGCGCTCCGCACCATCCCCTCGCCCGCCCGGGTCGCCCTCACCGGCACCCCCGTGGAGAACAACCTCTCCGAGCTGTGGGCGCTCCTCGACTGGACCACCCCCGGCCTCCTCGGCCCCCTCAAGGCCTTCCGCTCCCGCCACGCCCGCGCGGTGGAGAACAACGAGGAGATCGACAACGAGGAGGCGGTCGAGCGCCTCGCCCGGCTGGTCCGGCCGTTCCTGCTGCGCCGGCGCAAGTCCGACCCCGGCATCGCCCCCGAGCTGCCGCCCAAGACCGAGTCCGACCACCCCGTCGCCCTCACCCGCGAGCAGGCCTCGCTCTACGAGGCGGTGGTGCGCGAGACCATGGCGCAGATCGAGGCCGCCGAGGGCATGGCCCGGCGCGGGCTGATCATGAAGCTGCTGACCTCGCTCAAGCAGATCTGCAACCACCCCGCCCAGTACCTCAAGGAGCGGTCCCCCCAGGGGCGCGGGACGGGGACGACCGGAGCGGGGAGCGGCCCCGGTGCCGGGGCCGTGCGGCTCGCCGGGCGCTCCGGGAAGCTCGCCCTCCTCGACGAGCTCCTCGACACGATCCTCGCAGAGGACGGATCGGTCCTCGTCTTCACGCAGTACGTGTCGATGGCCCGGCTCCTCGCCGACCACCTGGCCTCCCGCGGCATCGGCGCCCAGCTGCTGCACGGCGGCACGCCCGTTCCCGAGCGCGAGCGGATGGTGGACCGCTTCCAGGCCGGCGAGGTCCCCGTCTTCCTGCTCTCCCTCAAGGCCGCCGGCACCGGGCTCAACCTCACCCGGGCCGGGCACGTCGTGCACTACGACCGCTGGTGGAACCCGGCGGTCGAGGAGCAGGCCACCGACCGCGCCTACCGCATCGGACAGACCCAGCCCGTCCAGGTCCACCGCCTGATCGCCGAGGGCACGGTCGAGGACAGCATCGCCGAGATGCTGCGCGCCAAGCGGGCCCTCGCCGACGCCGTCCTCGGCACCGGCGAGGCCGCGCTCACCGAACTGACCGACCGCGAACTGGCCGACCTGGTGTCCCTGAGGAGGCCGTCATGACCCCCGACGCCCCCCGCCTCCCCGACGGCCCGCGCCTTCCCGGCCGTCCCCGCCCGGACGCCGCCCGCACCCGGCTCTCCCGCACCCCTCCGGCCCGCCCCGCCCTGCCCCGCCACGACGACCGGCGCAGGACCTTCCCCCAGCTCGCCCCGCGCGAGGCGCCCGACGGCCGCTTCGCCGCCACCTGGTGGGGCAACGCCTGGGTCGAGTCCCTGGAGGACACCGCCCTCGACCCGGCCCGGCTCGGCCGCGGCAAGGCCTACGCCCGGCGCGGCCACGTGGACGCGATCACCGTCACCCCCGGCCGGGTCGTCGCCTACGTGCACGGCAGCCGGCCGCGCCCGTACCGCACGGAGATCCGCCTGCGGACCCTCGGCGACGACGACTGGGAGCGGTTCCTCGACGAGGCCGCCGCCCGGCCCGAGCACATCGCGGCCCTCCTCGACAAGGACGTCCCGCACGCCCTGGAAGCCGTCACCGGACTCCTGCCCGCCCCCGGCGACCTCGTCCCCGACTGCTCCTGCCCCGACGACGGCTACCCCTGCAAGCACGCCGCCGCCCTCTGCTACCAGGCCGCGCGGCTCCTCGACGAGGACCCCTTCGTCCTCTTCCTCATGCGCGGCCGCGGCGAACAGGAACTCCTCGCCGACCTCACCCGGCGCAACGCGGCCCGCTCCGCCGCCGAACGCTCCACCACGCCCCCGGCCCTCCCCACGGTGCCCGCCCGCACCGCGCTCGCCCCGCTCACCGGACACAACCTGCCACCGCTGCCCCCGCCGCTCCCCGTGCCCGCGCACCCCGGCCGCCCCGCCGTCTTCCCGGCCGACCCCGAGGCGCCCGACCCCCTCGCCCTCGACCTCCTGGCCGGCGAGGCCGCCGTCCGCGCGCACGCCTTCCTCGCCACCGGCCACGACCCCGTCGCCGCGCTGACCCCCTGGCAGGACGCGGTACGGCTGGCGGCCGCACACCCCGGCTCAGGCCTCACCGCCTCCACCCGAGCCCTCTACCGCGACCTCTCCCACGCCCTCGACCGCACCCCGACCGACCTGGCCCGCGCCGTCGCCGCCTGGCGCCAGGGCGGACCGGCCGGACTCGCGGTCCTCGAAGACCCCTGGGACCCGCCCGCCGGCCCGTTCGACCGCGCCCGCCCCGCCCTGCTCGCCGCCGACCTCCCCGCCTTCCGCCCCTGGCGCAACTGGCTCTCCACCCGCTCCCTCCAGCTCCGCTTCGGCCGGGACGGACTCTGGTACGGGTACGAGTCGGACACCGACCGCGAGGACTGGTGGCCGCGCGGCACGCCGGACGCCGACCCCGTCGGTGCGGTCACGGCCCTGCTCGGCAGATGACCGACCGATAGGCTGGAGCGACGCGAAGCGGACTCGAAGGGGGCCTGGTGGAAGCCGAGTTGATGGCACTGGCGTCGGCGGGCGCGACCGCCCTGGTGCAGCAGATGGTGAGCGACGGCTGGGAGCGCGCGCGGACCAGGGTCGCCGCGTTCCTCGCCGCCCGCTCCGGGGCCGACGAGCAGGCGCTCGGCGAGGAACTCGAAGCGGCCCGCGACGAGGTGCTGCGCGCCGAACGGTCCGGCGACGAGGAAACGGCGGACGAGGCGAGGACCGAGGCCCGCACCGAATGGCGGGCACGGATGCGACGGAGCCTGCTCGCGGACCCCGAGGCCGCCGCGGAACTGCAGGCGATCCTGGACGAGTTGGACGGTAGTGGCGAAGCCCCGCAGGCGCACCACACCACGGTCATCACCAACAACCTCACCGGGGGCGTCCACCACAGCTTCACCCTCCAGGTCGGTACGGTCGGCCGGATCAACCGGATCGGAAACGACGACGTCTCCGGTACCGGGGGACAGGGCGGCCCCCGCCCATGACCCCCGACCCCGTCGTCCCGGTCGTCCTCCCCGCCGCCCGGACGCCCCGGTCGCTCCCGGCGCCGACCCGCTAGCCGGGGCCAGGGCCCTCCGCGCCGGCCCGAGCCCCCACCGCCCGCACCCCGACCCGGTGTCGGACCGCGCCGGTCACCACGACCAGCGTCCCCGCGGCGGCGAGCGCGGTGAGCGGGCGGCCGCCGGTCCGCCAGGCATGGACGGCGGAGGCGTACGCGGCGGGGTCGCACGGGTCGGCGAAGCCGTCCGGGCGGGGGAGCGCGGTCAGTTCGAGCGAGGCGTCGCCTGCCCCCTCCGCCGTGTCCTCCCTCGCCCGCACCAGGCAGCTCCCCGGCCCCGTCCGCACGGCCACGAGACCGGCGTACGGGTACTGCCGGAGCAGTTCGGCCGCGCGCGGGCCCGCCGGGTCGCCGTTCCGCAGGCGGTCGACGATCACGTCCGCGAGGGCGAGTTGTCCGGTGTCGGCGGTCGCCTCGTCCACCGCCGTGTGCGCGGCGTCGGCGTCCGGGGCGTCGGGTTCCGCCGCGGGGTCGGCGTGGCGGGTGACGGTGATCTCCGGCAGGCCGTCGGGCCCGGTCGGCCGGACCGAGGTGAGGACCCGGACGGGAACGGTGACGGCCGGCGGCCCGAGCCCCTCGGGCACCGGCAGCGGGTCGAGCCGGGCCGGGCGCGCGGGTTCGGGCAGCCGCAGCAGGGAGTGGAAGAGCGTCCGCAGCAGCCGCGCGGATCCGCCCGGGTCGGAGCTCGCGGTCGCAGCGAACCCGTCGTACCGCCCGGGCACGTGTCCCTCGATCACCGCGTCCAGTTGCGCGCGCAGCGGTACGCCCGGGCGGAGCGCGGGCGCGGTCCGCCCGAGCTCGGCGACCGGGGACGCCGGGTCCAGGTCCTCGTGCGCGAACGCGCCCAGCAGGACCGGGAGTCCGAGCGCGGCGGCGTAGTAGGTGACGGAGCCGTGGTCGCCGAGCACGCAGTCGGCCGCGGCGACCGCCTGCCGCCAGGGGCCCAGCGGATCGATCGGCGTGAGCCCGGAGTCCTCGGCCCGGCGCAGCCACCTGCGGACCTGGCCGGGCCCGTGCCCGTACCAGATGTTGGGGTGGAGCACCGCGCACAGCCGGTACTCGTCCGCGGGCAGGGTCTCGGCCGACTCCCGCAGCAGCGCGGGGAAGGCGTCCGATCCGGCGAGCGAGGCCCGGCCCCAGGTGGAGTTCAGGACGACGAGCCGCCGCCCGTCGCCCACGCCGAACGCGCGGCGCAGCGCGGGGCGCCGGTGGCGGAGCGCGAGCATCCGGTCGAAGCAGGGGTCTCCGGCGAGGACCGCGGTCGCGGCGGCCTCGGGGCAGTCGCGCCGCAGCCGTTCGAGCTGTTCGGGATGGGACAGCACCGTCGCCGTGGCGAGCGGCCGGCCCTCGTGGAGCACCCACTCCGGGGCCGTTCCGAAGACGGGCGCGGCGGCCGACGGCTCGCGCGCCCCGCCACCGGTGTCCGGCGTCGGCAGCCTTTTGTTGTAGCCGACGCCGTGTGAAAGAATGGTCAACTTCCCTTCGAAGAAATGGAGTTCACCTCCATAGCTCGCTGTGACCGCGAGGTCGATCCGTCCCTCCGTCGCCAGTTCCCTGGCCTGTTCCCACGGCACGACCGGCAGTCCGGCCCCGTCGAGCAGTTCCGGTACGCCGGCCTGGAAGGGGGAGGAGCCGGTGCAGGTCGCGAGACACAGCACGTCGGGGGCGTCGTCGAAGAGCGGGAGAACGTCGAGCAGGCGGGTCGCCGAGGTCACGTTGTGCACGATGAAGAGCACGGTGCGGAGGCCCTCCCGGGTCCGCCAGCGTGTCGAGTCCCGTCCCACCGGCACGCGTAGACGCTCCGGTCCCATGGCCACCTCCCGCCCCTCCGGCGTCATGATGACGCTCCGCGAACCCACGACGTCGGGCCATGATCCACCGCGTCACACTCGCTCGATGGAGTGAAACCCGCCATCGGTCGGAGCCGGGCACCTCACGGATGGCGTTATTTCGGGTACGGGCGACTGCCCGTGAAGACATCCGGAAGGCAGGAAGCCATGAGGCAGATTCGCCGAAGTGGTCTGGCCACACTGTTGGTCACCGGTGGCGCGCTCGCGCTCTCGGCGGGCGCCGCCCACGCCGACTCCGCGGCCCAGGGTGCCGCCGTCGGTTCGCCGGGGGTCGGCTCCGGCAACGCCGTTCAGCTGCCCGTGCACGTCCCCGTCAACGTCTGCGGGAACACCGTCAACGTCGTCGGACTGCTCAACCCGGCGGCCGGCAACAGCTGTGCGAACCGCTCCGAGCCCGCGGGGTACGGCTCCGAGGACCGCGGCCCCACCCACAAGGACCTGCCGGGCACGCCGCGCGCCGGATCCTCCGACAACGGCGGCCGCTCGGGCGGCTCGTCCAACGGCGGCGGCGCGACCGCCGAGAGCCGCACCGAGGGCTCGCCCGGCGTGCTCTCCGGCAACGGGCTGCAGCTCCCGGTCGACCTGCCGGTCAACCTCAGCGGCAACTCGCTGAACGTGGTCGGCATCGGCAACCCGGCCATCGGCAACACCTCGGTCAACGGCCCGGTCGAGGAGCCCTGCGAGGAGAACCCTCCGCCCCGCCCGCACACCCCGCCCCGCACCCTGCCGCCGGCCCCGGGCTCCGAGGAGCACGTGCCCTCGCCGGCCCCGCAGACGAGCTCCGTGCAGCTCGCCAGCACCGGCTCGGACGCGGTCGGCCTCGCCGCCCCGGCCGGTGCCGCGCTGCTCCTCGGCGGCGCGCTGATGTACCGCAGGGCCCGCCGCGCGGCGGACCAGGGCTGAGCCGGCTTCAGTCGGTACGCCAGGCCCGGAGCACCGCCTCGATGGCGGGCGCGACCCTCGTCCGGGCCTGGTGACGGGGGACCCCGGTCATCAGCAGCCTGTCGTACTCGGTGTCGACGTGCCGCACCGCGGCCCGTACCGCGGCGGTGACCGCGCCCCGGTCCAGGGACCGGCCGGCGGCCGTGCGCCCCACCCGGCCGCTGCCCTTCGCCGAGGCGTGCCCGGCGATCTCCGCCGCCCGGTCGGACGGGCAGCTCGGGAAGAGGCGCAGGATCTCCGCCTCCAGCGCCGCCGTGATCTCGGCGTCGCGCCCCGCCCGGCGCTCCGCGTCCCGGGCCCGGCGCCGCGCCCGTGCCTCGGCGTCCGCGAGGCAAGCGGCCTCCGCGCGCCGCAGCGCCGACTCCTCGACGAGCAGGCCCTGGCGTTCGTACCGGGTGCGGCGCCTGTTGTGCCGTACCACCACGGCCCACAGCGCGCTGCCCTCGCGGGCCCGCCGGGTGAGCGCGGTGTCGCCGCGGCGCAGGAAGACGAGGTGTCCGAGGTCGGCGCAGTCCAGGCAGACGAAGGCGTTGAACTCGACGATCACGCGCTCCAGCGGCCCCTGACGGCACTCCGAGCAGCGGCGTCGCTTGAGCGGTTCGACCACGACGGGGGCGACGAGATCCACGGTGTCGTCCTACCCGTACGGGGGCGTCCCGACGCCAGGCGCCGGACCGTCCGCCCGCGATACGCGCCCGCGCCGCACGTCCCGGCTCAGCGCACTCCGGGGGCGGCCGCCGAGATGAAGACGGCCAGGGCTTCCTTGGCCTGCTCCGAGCGTGCGGTCCGGTCGCCGTCGTCGGTCGCCTCGTGCATGCAGTGGGTCAGCTCGAAGGCGGTCTCGGCGAGTTGGCGGGTGCGCGGGTCGTCGCAGACCAGCTGGACCCGGAAGAGGGCCTGGCGGGCGACGGTGCGCTGCCGGTAGGAGGCGTGCCGCGACTCCTCCGCCTCCTCGGAGCCCGGTTCCAGCCGGGCCCGGAACCAGCGGTCGTTCTGGCTGTGGCGGTAGTCGACGACCGCGCCGGCGAACGCGCTGTAGGTGGCGATCCGTTCCTGTCGCAACTGCTCGGTCCTCGCCAGTGCCGCCGTCCGCTCGGTGGCCCGGCCCTGGAACCAGTGGGTGGCGACCACGCCCAGCAGGGTTCCGACGACGGCTATCAGCGCCGCATCCATGACGGATTCGCTCCTCGCATCCTCGACGCACCCCCGACGCATCGTCAGCGCGTGCCAACCGGCAGGAAAAACAGTTCGATTCACCGGGCGCCGCCCCCTAGGGTCGGTCGCGTGGCAACGAAACTCAATCAGATCATCGCAGTAGAGAAAGGCGTCAAGTCCCGGGCGCAGCAGGACCTGACCACCGCCCAGCACGGGCTGCAGAAGCCGGCGCTGCTGGCGGGCATCTCCCGTACGTACCAGCCGAAGGACGAGGAGGGCGAGCAGCTGCCGCCCGAGTCGACGCCGGTGCAGGTCAAGGCCGAGGACGTGCTGCGCGACACGGCGCGGACGCTGACCCGCCTCTTCGACGTCACCGCCACCAAGGACTGGGCGAACTGCGAGGCCCGCGCCGACGTCACCGTCGACGGACGGGTGCTCGTGGACGGGGTGCCGGTCGGGTACCTGCTCTTCCTGGAGAAGCAGCTCGCCGAGATCCTCGCCTTCGTCCGCAGGCTGCCGGTCCTGGACGCCGCCGAGTCGTGGACGCAGGACCCGTCGACGGACGCGTGGAAGACCGAGCCCGTCCGCACCGTCCGTACGAAGAAGGTGCCGCGCAACCACGTCAAGGCGGAGGCGACGGAGAACCACCCGGCGCAGGTCGAGGTGTACTACGAGGACGTCCCGGTGGGGTACTGGACCACCGTGAAGTTCTCCGGCGCGCTGCCCGCCCGGCGGGTGAGGGAGCTGATCGAGCGGGTCGAGAAGCTCCAGCAGGCGGTGAAGTTCGCCCGCGAGGAGGCGAACGGCACCGAGATCACCGACCGGCGCGTCGGCGACGCGGTCTTCGGCTACCTCTTCGGGTAGCCGTCCGCCGACGGCCGCACGGCCGTCACCATGAACTCCCCGGCCGCCAGCCGCGGCCGGGGTGCGCGAGGAGCGCAAAGCTGAAGCTGAGCCTTGTCGTGAATCCGCGGCCCGGGTCACCCGAGCACCTCTGACCCGGATCGCGTTCAAACTCAGACTATTGCTCCAGATTCAGCATGCGCCGCTCATCGCCGGACCGACCGGGCCCGGGCCCAGGTGCGTCGAAATGCCAGTTCGAATCTGGTCCGCCGAGCTCTCGATCGGCGGTGGTCCAATGGCAGGACGCGACGCAATGACGACTCACCCGGGTTCTCAAGTGGGCCGGCGTGTGAAGAGGAGCGGCTTCGAAAGGGTCCGGGGGCAGGCTACGCCCTCGGACCCGCTGCCGTTCCGGGGCGGCCTGCGGCCGGCGCCCCCGCCGCTCCTGACCGACGGCCCCGGACTACTGGCGGTAGCCGCCGAGGAAGCGTCCGATGCGGCTGATCGCCGCGTCCAGGTCGTCCGCGTGGGGGAGCGTCAGGATGCGGAAGTGGTCCGGGCGCGGCCAGTTGAACCCCGTGCCCTGGACGACCTGGATCTTCTCCCGCAGGAGCAGGTCGAGGACGAAGCGCTCGTCGTCGTGGATCCTGTGGACCTTCGGATCCAAGCGCGGGAAGGCGTAGAGCGCGCCCTTCGGCTTGACGCAGGAGACGCCGGGGATCTCGTTCAGCTTCTCCCAGGCGCGGTCGCGCTGTTCGTACAGGCGTCCCCCGGGGGCGGTGAGGTCGTCGATCGACTGCCGGCCGCCGAGGGCCGCCTGGATGGCGTACTGGGCGGGGGCGTTGGGGCAGAGCCGCATGGAGGCCAGCATCGTCAGGCCCTCCAGATAGCTCCGGGCGTGCTCCCTGGGGCCGGTGACGACCAGCCAGCCCGAGCGGAAGCCCGCCACCCGGTACGTCTTCGACAGGCCGCCGAAGGTGAGGACCACCAGGTCGGGGGCGAGGGAGGCGGCCGGGTAGTGCACGGCGTCGTCGTAGACGATCTGGTCGTAGATCTCGTCGGCGAAGACCATCAGGCCGTGCCGGCGGGCGAGGTCGAGGATGCCCTCGACGATCTCCTTCGGGTAGACCGCGCCGGTGGGGTTGTTCGGGTTGATGATCACGACGGCGCGGGTCCGGTCGGTGATCTTCGAGGCCATGTCGTCGAGGTCCGGATACCACTCGGCGGACTCGTCGCACAGGTAGTGCACGGCCTTGCCGCCCGCGAGGGTCGTGACGGCCGTCCACAGGGGGAAGTCGGGGGCCGGGATCAGGACCTCGTCGCCGTCCTCCAGGAGCGCCTGGACGGCCATCGACACCAGCTCGGAGACGCCGTTGCCGAGGAAGACGTCGTCGACGTCGACGTCCCGCAGCCCCATCGACTGGTAGCGCTGGGCGACCGCGCGGCGGGCGGAGAGGATGCCGCGCGAGTCGGTGTACCCGTGCGCCTTGGGGAGCATCCGGATCATGTCCTGGACGATCTCCTCGGGCGCCTCGAAGCCGAAGAGCGCCGGGTTTCCGGTGTTGAGGCGCAGGACGCTGTGGCCCGCCTCCTCCAGGGCGTTGGCGTGCTCGATGACCGGGCCGCGGATCTCGTAGCAGACCTCGCTCAGCTTGCTCGACTGCCGGAACTCCATGCGCCGACCTCCCCAGAATTGTTGATGCTTGGTTTTACCAAGTTCGAGCTTGGAAAGTCCAACAACATGTCTAGACTGCGTCGCATGCCACGCCGCCGAAGCTATGACCAGTACTGCGCCGCAGCCCGCGCCCTCGACGCCGTCGGCGACCGCTGGACGCTCCTGATCGTCCGTGAACTCCTCGCCGGGCCGCGCCGCTACACCGACCTGCACGCCGATCTCCCGGGCGTCAGCACCGACATGCTCGCCGGGCGGCTCAAGGACATGGAGGGCGCCGAGCTCGTCACCCGCCGCCGGCTCCCGCCGCCCGTCTCCGCGGCGGTGTACGAACTCACCGACCGCGGCCGCGAACTCCTCCCCGTCCTGCGCGCCCTCGCCGCCTGGGGCGCGCCCGCCCTCGACGCGCCCCGGCCGACGGACGCCGTGCGCGCCCACTGGTTCGCCATCCCGCTCCTCACCGCCCTGGAACCGCTGGGGGCGCGGGTCGTCCAGGTCACCCTCGACGAGGGGGAGTTCCACGTGCGGACCGGGGCCGACGGCCGGGCGCAGTACGGGGACGGGGCGGCCGTCGACGCCGACGTGCGCCTGGTGACCGACGCGGAGACCTGCCGGGCCCTGGCGAACGGGGAGTCGACGCTCGCCGACGCCGTCGCGGCCGGCCGGGCCGAGCTCGTCGAGACGGCCCCGGCGCCCTCCTGACGGGCCGTCGGCGACCTGGGCGCCGGTCCGGGCGTCCCCCTAGTCGTCGGTCCGGGCGCCGCCCCGGGAGCCGTCCGAGGAGTGGTGGCCCAAGGCTTCCCGTGCGGCGGCCGCCCCGGGCGAGGCCAGGGCGGCCGCGAGCCGGTCCCTGGCCTCCGTCTGGGCCGCGATCCGCGCGTCGAGCACCGCGAGCCGCTCGCGGGCTATCTCCAGGCCGCGGGCGGACGGCGGCGCGGCGGGCACGTCCCCGTCGAGGCAGGACGCGAACGCGGCCACGTCGTCGAGCGTCAGCCCCGCGTCCAGCAGATACCGGATATTGGACACGCGCACCACGGCGCCCTCCTCGTAGACCCGGTACCCGTTGGCCGCGCGCTCCGAGGAGAGCAGCCCCGCCTGCTCGTAATGGCGCAGGGCGCGCGCCGTCGTCCCCGTCCTGCGGGCCAGTTCGCCGATGCGCAAGGACACCACCTCCCCGCGCAGTCGTACCACGCCGTTCAGGCCACCAGGGCACCCCCGTCGACGGGCAGCACCGTGCCCGTCAGGTAGGCGGCGTCCGGCGAGGCCAGCGAGGCGATCGCCCAGGCCACGTCCTCCGGGCGGCCGATCCGGCCCATCGGGATGTGCGCGAGCTGCCAGTCCCGCAGGGCCTTCCGCCGTTCCGGGGAGAGCCCCATGTGGTCGGCGATGGGCGTCTCGATCGCGCCGGGCGCGACGGCGACGACCCGCACCCCGCGCGGGGCCAGCTCCACGGCCCAGCAGCGGGTCAGCGTCTCCAGCGCGCTCTTGGTCGCCGGATAGACGGAGCCGCCGGGCCAGCCGCGCTGTCCGATCGTGGTCGTGACGTTGACGACGACGCCCCCGGAGGCCTCCAGCGCCGGGACGGCCGCCTGGGTGAGCAGGACCGGGGCGACGAGGTTGGTCTCCAGGAGCGGCCCGATCGCCTCGCGGCCCAGCGTGCCGAGCGGCCCGCCGCCGCCGATCCCGGCGTTGTTGACGAGCACGTCGAGCCGCCCGTACCCGCCGACCGCCGCCGCCACGATCTCCTCGGGCGCGCCCTCCGCCGTGATGTCCGCGACCAGGGGGCGGATGCCCGGGAAGCCCTCGGCGGCCTCCGCGAGCGGCTGCGGCCTGCGTCCCACGGCGAGCACCGTCGCCCCCTCGCGCGCGAAGGTCCGCGCCGTCGCCCGGCCGATGCCGGTCCCGGCCCCCGTGACCACGACGACCCGGGTGGTGCCGTCCGTGGCGGCCGTGCCGGCCGTGCTGTGAGCGTTCTTCCGCTGCGTGCTGGTGTCCATGGGGTGATCCTCGAACCCTGCCGCCAAGGGCAAGGTCAAGACTGGATCCACAACCCCGAGTCCCGAATCCAGAGGTCCGAGTTCCGAATCCCGGATCCCACATCCCAAATCCCGAATCCCGAATCCAGAGTCCCGAATCGCGTCGTGCGGCCCGTGCGGCCCGTGCGGCCCGTGCGGCAGGATGGGACGGATGCGATTCGAAGCGATCAGCTGGGAGCGGCTCGCCGAGGCGGTGGCCGGCCGGGTCGACGGGGCCGAGCCCGCCGACGGCAGCGCCTGGCTCAAGGTGGGGATCGACGGCGCCCCCGCCGCACCGGGAGCGGAGCTGGCCGGGCGGGTCGCCGACGCGCTGCGGCTGCGCGGTCGGTCCGTGCTCGTGGTCGGAACGGCCGGTTTCCTGCGGCCCGCCTCGCTGCGCTTCGAGTACGGCAGGCAGGACCCCGACGCGTACTACGGCGGCTGGTTCGACACCGGGGCCCTGTGGCGGGAGGTCTTCGGCCCGCTGGAACCGGGCGGCAGCGGCCTGGTGCTGCCGGACCTGTGGGACCCGGCCACCGACCGGGCGACCCGCAGCCCCGCCGTACCGCTGCCGCCCGGCGGCGTTCTGGTCCTGCACGGCCCGTTCCTGCTCGGGCACTGGTTCCCCTTCGACCTGAAGGTGCACCTGAGCCTGTCGCCCGGCGCCCTCGCCCGCCGTACGGAGGAGCCCTGGGCCCTCCCCGCCTTCGAGCGGTACGAGGACGAGGTCGGCCCGGCCGGGGTCGCCGACGCCGTCGTGCGCGTCGACGACCCGCGCCGCCCCGCCTGGGCCGGGTTCGAGGACTCCCCGGCCACCGGCTAGCGGCGCCGCGGCGGCTACAGGTACACGTCGGAGACCTCGAAGGTCTGCACCGTACGGGCGTTGAAGTAGGACCAGAACCGGTTGCCCCGGACGAAGGTGTCCGCGTGGTACTGGTAGCGCTCGCCGGAGGCGTCCGTCCCCGTGGCCCAGCGGTCGATGGGGGCGCCGTCCTTGCCGGGCTTGGTGAACCGGGACAGGTCGAAGTCGATCCACTGCCCCTCGCCGTGGTTCACGGCGACGACGACGAGCTTGTGGTTGACGCCGTCGTAGGCCGCGACGGCGTCGGGGTGACCGGCGTCGATGATCCGCATGCCCGGGCGGATGTGGCGCATGTACTGGGCCAGCACGAAGTACTTCGGGTTGACGGCGCCGATCACCCCGTTGGTGAGGGTGATCGCCCCGTAGTTCTCCCAGTCGAGGATCTGCCAGATGACCCAGGCCGTGGGGTGGAGCCAGCGCAGGTCGTAGTTGAGGTTGCGCGCGAGGGTCAGGCCGCTGGTGTCCCCGTCGCCGTACTCGGACATCCAGATGTTCTTGCCGTCCGCCGCCACGGCGTCGTAGAGCGCGGCGCGGTCGCCGTCCATCTCGTAGCCGTGGACGTTCACCCGGCCCACGGCCGCGCGGGTGGCGGCGTCGAAGTCGGCGTTGTTCTTCCAGTGGTAGACGGCGCTGCCGACGCCCCAGTCGTCCATGCCGGCCACCATCATCCACTGGAGTCCCCGGGCGTCCAGCTGCGTGCGGGTCTGCCGGATGATCTCGGCCAGCTGGCGCCGGTCGTAGTGGCAGCCCTCCTGCCCGCCGATGGAGCCCGCCGGGAACCCGCCCCAGCGCGCCCCCGGCTCGTTGACCGGCTGGACGGAGGTGAAGTCGATGCCCCAGTGGTCGTGCGCGTACCGCGCCACCGTCGCCATGTACGCGGCGTGGCGGCCGAAGTTCCCGTCCTGCAGGTTGCAGGTCAGCGGGTCCGCCGCGCCGCGCGGGTCGTCGTTCTTCAGCATCCACCACATCGGCGAGTTGCTGAAGAGCTCGAACTTGTCGGCGCCCCGGTCCCTGGCCAGCCACATCATGTCGCGCTGGTTCGCGTCGGCGTACCAGTTCCAGCTCGCCGACTGCGGGTCGGCCGAGTACCAGTCGCGCTGGTAGCCCTCTATCTGCTTGAAGCCGTCCAGCGTCGGAGCCGGCTTCATCGTCCTGCCGCCGATGCTGTTCGTCCCCGAGCCGCCGGCGTTGTAGCGCACGACGTTCATCCCCAGGCCGGGCAGCGACTGCCCGCGGAAGGAGACGGTCTTCCGGCTGAACAGCACGTCGGCGAGGTCCTCCCGGGGGCCGAGCTGATTGGCCCACCAGGCCAGGGACGTGCCCCAGCCCTCCCAGGTGCCCCAGTTCACCGTCGGATTCACCTTGGTGGCGAAGTCCGCCCAGGCCGGCTGTGCGGCGGAGACGGCGGCCACCGCCCCGACCGGCAGACCCACCAGACCCCGCAGGACCGTACGACGTTCCATCAGACCCCCCAAACACGTCCTCGCGCCCGGATCTCGGTGCGCGCGAACTGCATACTGCACCACCAAGATCACCACGGCGAAAGGGAGCCGAGACGGGCCCGGCACGATCCGGAAGACGCGGCCCTGACGAGCTCGTCAGGGCCGCCCGCCCACCCCGGTGACGGCCTCCGCCCCCGCACGGCAGCCCGCCCCGGCCGCCGACGCCGGGTCCGCGCCCGCGAGCAGGGCGGCCAGGAAGGCGCCCGTGAAGGCGTCCCCGGCGCCGGTGGAGTCCACGGGGCGGACCGGCGGTGCCGTCACCCGGGCTGTCACCCGCCCCTCCACGGCGACCACGGCACCCTCGCCGCCCAGGGTCACCGCGACCAGCGGGAAGCGCCGGCTCAAGGCCGCGGCGGCCTCGTCGGGGTCCGTGCGGCCGGTCAGCAGCCGGGCCTCGTCGGCGTTCGGCAGCAGGCACTCCGCGCCGTCCACCGCCCCGAGGAAGCGCTCCGCGCCCAGCTCCGTCAGGAACCCGGCCGATGCCGGGTCCACGCTCACCGGGACGCCCGCCGCGCGCGCGTCCCGCAGCACCCGCCCGGCCGTCTCCCGGCTCGGCCCGGCGAAGAACAGGTACCCCGACAGATGCGCCCGGGCGGTCCCGTCGAGCAGCGCGGGCGACCAGTCCCCGGGCGCCAGGCGCAGCGAGGCCCCGCTGTCCGTGAGGAACGTGCGCTCCGCGTCGGGGCCCACGAGGGCGATGACCGACGCGGTCGGCGCGTCCGGGTCCACGGCGAGCAGCGGCCGTACGCCCGCGCGGCGCAGCTCCCGCTCGTGCCAGGCCGCCGAGTCGGTGCCCACCCGCCCCAGGAGCCGCACGTCGGCGCAGCCCGAACGGGCCGCCCAGCAGGCCACGTTCGCCCCGGCCCCGCCGGGGAGCGTCCGGATCCGGGCCGGGGTGTCCGTCGCCGGCGCCAGGGGTTCGCGGTGCCGGGCGATCACGTCCGTGACGACGTCCCCGACGACCAGGAGTCCGGCGCGGCCGGTCACGGGCGCCCGCGGTAGGCCGCCGCGATCCGCGCCGCGAGCCGCACGTTGCCCCGTACCGCCGCGAGGTTGGCCTCCAGGGACGCCCCTTCCGTGTGCACCGTCAGATGGTCGAGGAGGAACGGCGTCACCGCCTGCCCCGTGATCCCCTTCTCCTTCGCCCACGCGAGGCCCTGGGCGAGCACCCGGTCGTGCAGCGCCGGATCGAGCTGGTCCTCGCGCGGCACCGGATGGGCGACGATCAGCGCGGCCCGCGGACCGCCGAGCCCGTCCTGGGCGCGTATCACCGCCGCCACCTCCTGCGGGGTGCGCAGCGTCCAGTCGACCGGCTCGCCCGACGACGTCAGGTAGAAGCCGGGGAAGCGGTCCGTCCCGTAGCCGACGACGGTCACGCCGAGCGTCTCCAGGCGCTGGAGCGTCGCGGGCACGTCGAGGATCGACTTGACCCCCGCGCACACCACCGTCACGCCGACCCGGGCGAGCAGCCGCAGGTCGGCCGACTCGTCCTGGGTCTCGGCCCAGTTCCGGTGGACCCCGCCGAGGCCGCCGGTCGCGAAGACCCGGATGCCCACGGAGTCCGCGAGCCAGGCCGTCGCGGACACGGTCGTGGCGCCCGTCGCCCCGGTCGCGAGCGCGGGCGCCAGATCGCGGTGCCCGAGCTTCCGCACCGTCGGGTCCTCCGCGATCCGGGTCAGCCCGGCCTCGTCCAGGCCGACCCGGGCCGTGCCGTCGAGCACCGCGATGGTGGCGGGGACGGCTCCGCCCTCCCGTACCAGTGCCTCCAGCTCGCCTGCCACGGCCAGGTTGCGGGGGCGTGGCAGACCGTGGGCGATGATCGTCGACTCGAGCGCGACGACGGGACGCCGCTCGTGGAGCGCCTCCCGTACCTCCTCGGACACCTGTGTGGACATGGGGGATCTCTGACGCAACCGCGGTCCCGGCAAACCTCGGTGGCGCGCATCGGCCACAGGACGACTGGCCTGAGCCGTCTGTCCTGGGCCGTCTGCCTGGGCCGTTCGTTCCGGGCCTTCCGTCACAGGCCTTCCGTCACAGGCCTTCCGTGACGGGCCTTCCGTGACGGGCCGTCCGTGACGGGCCGTCCGTCACGGCCTGCCCGTCACGGCGCGTCGGTCGCGGCGCTCCCGCCGCACCGCGGCAGCCCGGGCAGCCGGTCCGCGTCCACCACCTGGATCACCGCCCGTGCCCCCGTCGCCTTCGCGTCGCCCACGCTGTACGCGAGGGCCAGGGCGCCGCCCGCCGCCTGCGCGTACCCGTAGGCGGGGGTGATCTCGGCGTACGCGCCCGCGTCGAGGTCCAGGCCGTAGGAGGTCTCCGGGGTCCGCCAGGTGACCAGGCGGCCGGAGACCCGGAGCTGGTCCATGCCGTCGACGGCGGGGGAGGCGGTCACGGCGGCCGAGGGCCGGGCCTCGCCCGCGCGCCACACCATCAGCCGGGGCGCGGTCTCGCCCGCCACCCACGCCCAGGTCGTGCCGTCGGACACCGCGGACCGGATGTCGCGCAGGGCGGCGACCGGCGGGGGCAGTGCCGCCGGGCGCCCGTCCCGCAGCGAGACGGCCGCCAGCCGGGTCCCGTTCCCGACGGCCTCGCGCCACACCAGGAGGCCGCCCGCGGCGAACGGGCCGTCCAGCACGCCCGTGTGCCACGCGCGCGCGGTGCCGCCCCCGGCGGGGGCGGCGAGGACGGCGGCCTTGCCGGAGCCCGTGCCCTGCGCCCACAGCACGGTGCCGTCGCGGACGAACGGGCGGGGGAGGGGGCCCGGCCGGTCGGCGCGGGCGAGCCGGCGGGACCCGCCCGTGGCCGCGTCCCACACGTACAGGCTCCACGGGCTGTCCAGGGTCCGTCCCTCCAGGACCGCGAACACCGCCCACCGGCGTCCGTCGAAGTCCGCGGCCAGCAGCTGGTGCTCGACGGGATCGGCGAAGCGGAGCAGGGTGCGCGGCGCGGCCTCGCCCCGGCGTACGAGGACGGCGCGGCGCCCCGCGGCGCCGGTGAGCTGGAGCACGGTCCAGCCCGGCCCGGTCTCCGTGAGGACCGCGTGCTCTCCCTGCGGCGGCCGGTACGCGCCGGCGGCGAAGGCGGAGCGCCAGGCGGCGGGCAGCGCGACCCGGCAGGCCGCGGCCCGCACGGCGGGTGCGGACGCGGACGCCGCCGCCGACGCGGAGGAGGACGCGGAAGAGGTCGCCGACGTGGGCGACGTCCGCGCGGGAGCGGGTTCGGGGCCGCCGCCCGACGAGCACCCCGCCAGCAGCAGGGCGCCCGTCAGGAGCGGCGGTGACAGGAGGCGTCGCCTACCAGACGTACCCACGGCCGCCCATGATGGTGGTGAGGGTGTCGGACGAGATGTGCGCGGACTTCGGCACCGGGCCCGCCCAGGAGATGACGCCGGTGCTGACGCCGCCCACCGGATCGAGGTAGTTCACCTCGCCGGCCGCCGTGTCGGTGTTGTAGCCGTCGATCGAGACCCAGTGGAAGATCTCGATGTTGGGGTGGCCCACGAGATGCGGCCCGCCCGGCACCTCCCAGGCGTTGCCCGCGATGGCGTAGTCGTTGTCGGTGTCGTGCGTGATGTGCTGCTTGAACGTGGCCTTGTCGGTGGCGGTCGGGGTGTAGGGAAGCGCCTTGGGCACGTAGCCGGCGCCCGGGAGGCGGTAGTTCAGGGCGTCCGCCATGGGGTAGCCGGTCGGGTTCGGAACGTTGATGTCGATCCCGTACCAGGCGGTGCCGCTGCTGGTCGCCTTGAGCAGGGTCGCCGCGTCCTGCTGCGAGCGGCCGCCGACCTCGTCGTGGGCGGACTGGGTGATCACCAGGGTGGCCGGGCCGCACCAGTAGGAGGTCTTCTGTGACTGGTGGAGGGCGCCGGAGAGCTTGTACCCGGCGAGGGCGCGCGCCCCCGCGTACGTCCACTCCGCCGCGGCCTGCTTTGCGGCGGCGAGTCTGTGCTGGGCGGGCGTGAGCCGTTGCGGCCCGAGGGTGTCGCGGGCGGCCTTGTACCAGGCGCCGGGCGCGGGATCGGCCGCCGAGGCCGCCGAGGCCGCCGCGGGTACGGGGACCACCGAGCTCGCCGCGGGCACGGAGCGCGCGGTGGCGGCGGCGGACGCCGCGGCGGAGGCCGAGGAGGCGGCGGGGAGGGCCGAGGCGGCGGTCAGCAGGGCCGTCGCGCCGAGGACGGCCGCGCGGGCGCGGGTTCGGGTGGGGGGCATCGCACTCTCCTGTCCGAGTGGGGGAGGAACGGGAGTGGTTCGGGGGGAGTGTGCCGCCCCCGCGCCGTCGATGTCAGCGAACCGGACATAATCCACCCGACCGCCATTGGCCCCACCAAAGGCGCTGCCTCCCACCAGCGAGGATGTCCGCCGGCGCTTCCCGCCCGGACAGCGGGTTTCAGGGTCGTGACGTGCCGCCAGGTCGTGGACGCGCCCCGGGGCCCGGATCACGCTCCCCGCGCGCGTGCGCGGGCGGCCGCCGGGCGGCTGCGGAATCGGTGCCCCGCGCGCCCCTTCCGCGCACCCCGGCCGCCCCTTGGCGCACGCCCGCGCCGCAAACCCCTCCTGCGGATTCCGTCGTGCCGGGCGCCCTGGCGAAGTGCCTGGTCGGAGCATGAAACGGAAGGGATTCCTCCAGGCGGTCCCGGCCCCGTACCGGCGCCGGTATCCCGCTACAGTCACCGGCCATGACCACTCACGCGCAGCCCTCGTTCGCCGTCCACATCCCCGATGCCGAGCTCGAAGCCGAGCCGCTGGACCCCGGCCAGATCGTCTCCGGCACCCCCGAGGTGACCGGCAAGGTCCTGTGGGAGTCCGCCGACGGCAAGCAGCTCCGCGGCATCTGGCAGATCACCCCCGGCGTGGTCACCGACACCGAGGCGAACGAGCTCTTCGTCGTCGTCAGCGGCCGCGCCACGGTCGAGGTCGAGGGCGGCGACACCCTGGAGATCGGCCCCGGCGACGCCTGTGTGCTGCGCGAGGGCGACCGCACCACCTGGACCGTCCACGAGACCCTGCGCAAGGCGTACCACATCAGCCTCTGAACTCCCTCCGGAGGAGCCGGGTCCGGAGTCTGGTAGGAAACTTTCCTATCCACTACGATCCCCGGCAGCGGCTTGGCGCGGCGCCCGCTCCCCAGGACTACCCCGGGGAGCGGGCGTGACGCGCTCAGCGAGAGCTCTGACCCGGCCGCCGTGCACCGCAGCACGCCCCGTGGCGCCCCTGCCACGCGGGCCGGGCCGCGCTGCCCGCACCGGTGTCCAGCTCTCGCCGTCCCCAGGCCAGGGAGTCCCAGGTATGCGCCTGAACGCCTCCGCCCCACCCCGCCCGACCGCACTGTCCCTCCTCCTCGCCGCCGTCCTCCTCCTCACCGGCGGTCTGCTGCTCGGCGCCCCCGGTCGCGCCGACGCCGCCGACCCGCTCCTCTCCCGCGGCAAGCCCGCCACCTCCTCCTCCGACGAGGACTCCTCCCTCACCCCCGCCAAGGCCTTCGACGGCGACCCCGCCACCCGCTGGGCCAGCGCCGAGGGATCCGACCCCCAGTGGCTGCGCGTCGACCTCGGCGCCGCCTCCACCGTCAGCCGCGTCCGCCTCTCCTGGGAGGCGGCCTACGCCAAGGCCTACCGCGTCGAGGTCTCCGCCGACGGCGCCACCTGGACCGCCCTCGCCACCGAGACCGCCGGCAACGGCGGCACCGACGACTGGACCGGACTGGCCGGAAAGGGCCGCTACCTCCGCGTCTACGGCACCGCCCGCGGCACCTCGTACGGCTACTCCCTCTACGAGGTGGAGGTGTACGGGACGACGGACGGCACCACCCCGCCGCCCACCGGCTTCACCGTCGTCGCGGCCGGCGACATCGCCGCGCAGTGCACCGCCTCCAGCAGCTCCTGCGCCCACCCCAAGACCGCCGCCCAGGCCCAGCGGATCAACCCGAGGTTCTACCTGACGATGGGCGACAACCAGTACGACGACGCCCGCCTGAGCGACTACCGCGCCTACTACGACAAGACCTGGGGCGCCTTCAAGGCCAAGACGCGCCCCGTGCCCGGCAACCACGAGACCTACGACCCGGCCGGCTCCCTCGCCGGGTACAAGTCGTACTTCGGCGCCCTCGCCTACCCCCAGGGCAAGCCCTACTACAGCTACGACGAGGGCAACTGGCACTTCGTCGCCCTCGACTCCAACTCCTTCGACGACCCCGCCCAGATCCAGTGGCTCAAGGACGACCTGGCCCGCAACGCCAAGGGCTGCGTCGCCGCCTACTTCCACCACCCGCTGTACTCCTCCGGCGGCCACGGCAACGACCCCGTCTCCAAGCCCGTCTGGCAGATCCTCTACGGGGCCAAGGCCGACCTCGTCCTCAACGGGCACGACCACCACTACGAGCGGTTCGCCCCGCAGGACCCGAACGGCAAGGCCACCGCCGACGGCATCGTCGAGATCGTCGGAGGCATGGGCGGCGCCGAGCCGTACGACATCGAGACCGTCCAGCCCAACAGCCAGAAGCGGATCAGCGGCCCGTACGGGGTGCTGAAGCTGGACTTCACCGACACCACGTACAGCTGGCAGTACGTGGGCACCGACGGCGCGGTCAAGGACACCGGCCCGACCTACACCTGCCACTGATGTACCTCGCGACCACCGGTCGCCGCGGCGCGCCGCCCGCCCCCTCCGGGGTGCGGCGGCGCGTCCCCGCCACCGTCCTCGCCCTCGGCACGGTCAGCCTCGTCACCGACGTGTCCTCCGAGATGGTCACCGCCGTCCTGCCGCTCTACCTGGTCCTCGGACTCGGCCTGACCCCGCTCCAGTTCGGCTTCCTCGACGGGCTGTTCACCGGCGCCACCGCACTCGTCCGGCTCCTCGGCGGCCACGCCGCCGACCGCGGCGGCCGGCACAAGCGGGTCGCCGGGTTCGGCTACGCCCTCTCCGCCTGCTCCCGGCTCGGCCTGCTCCTCGCGGGCGGCGCGACCGGCCTCATCGCCGCCGCCCTCGCCGCCGACCGGCTCGGCAAGGGCATCCGCACCGCCCCGCGCGACGCCCTCATCACCCTCGAAAGCCCGCCCGACGCCCTCGGCCGCGCCTTCGGCGTGCACCGGGCCATGGACACCACCGGCGCCCTCCTCGGCCCCCTGGCCGCCTTCGCGCTGCTGTGGGCCACCGCCGACGCGTACGACGCCGTCTTCGTCGTCAGCTTCTGCGTCGGCCTCCTCGGCGTGCTGCTCCTCGTCGTGCTCGTCCCCGGCGGACGCCGGGAGACCGTCGGGGCCGCCCGCGGACCGCTCGGCCTCGCCGCCCTGCTCCGCCGTCCCGCCGTACGCCGGGTCACGCTCGCCGCCGCGCTCCTCGGCGCGGCCACCGTCGGCGACGCCTTCCTCTACCTGCTGCTCCAGCGCAGGACCGGCCTGGACGCCACCTGGTTCCCGTTCCTGCCGCTCGGCGCCGCGGCCGCCTACCTGCTGCTCGCCGTGCCCGCCGGGCGGCTCGCCGACCGCATCGGCCGCAGACGCCCCTTCCTGTACGGGCACGGCGCCCTGCTCCTCGCCATGGCCCTGCTCCTCGCCCCCGTCCCGGACGCGCTCCTCGTCGGCGGGGTCCTCGCCCTGCTCGGGGTCTTCTACGCCGCCACCGACGGCGTCCTCATGGCCCTCACCGGACCGCTGCTCCCGGCCGCGCGGCGGGCGAGCGGCCTCGCCCTCGTCCAGACCGCGCAGGCCCTCGCCAAGGTCGTCGCGGCGACCGGCTTCGGCGCGGCCTGGACCCTGTGGGGCCCGTCCACCGCGCTCCTCCTCGCCTCGGCCGGCCTCGCGGCGGCCCTGGTCTGCGCCGCCCGCCTGCTGCCCGCCGACCCCTCGCACGGAAGGACCCCGACATGACCGCCCGTCGCCTGTGGGCACTCGCCCTGGGTGCCCTGCTCCTCCTCGGCGGCGCCACCGCCTACACCCTGCGCGCCGCCGCCGACCACCCGTCGGCACGGGCCGAGGGCGCCGACGCCGGCTTCGGGCTCGACGGCCACCCGGGCGCGCTCTACTTCCGCGACACCGCCTCCGGACGCGTCGCCCGCCAGGACCCGGCGGCGCCCGCCGCACGGCGCGTCGGAGGGCCGCGCTGCGACCGCTTCCACGCCGCCGGGAGCACCGCGCTCTGCCTCCAGCGCCGGCCGGGGCTGCCGGCCCGCTCGTACGTCATCGTCCTCGACCGGCAGCTGCGCGAACTGCGCCGGATGAGCCTGCCCGGCATCCCCAACCGGGCCCGGGTCTCCGCCTCCGGACAGGTGCTCGCCTGGACGGCCTTCGCGACCGGCGACTCCTACGCCACCTCCGCGTTCTCCACCAGGACCTCGATCCTCGACCTGCGCACCGGCTACCTGATCAAGAACATCGAGCAGATCCCGCTCACCCTGGACGGGCGCCGCCACCACGCCCCGGACGTCAACTACTGGGGCGTCAGCTTCGCCCGCGACGACAACCGCTTCTACGCCACCGTCGCCACCCAGGGGCACACGTACCTCGTCGAGGGCGACCTGCGGAAGTGGTCCGCGCGCGCGATCAAGGAGAACGTCGAGTGCCCCTCGCTCTCCCCGGACGGCACCCGCATCGCCTACAAGAAGAAGGTCTCCACCGACCCCGCCGCACCCTGGCGGCTGCACGTCCTCGACCTCGCCACCCTGCGCGAACACCCGCTCGCCGACCCCCGGTCCGTCGACGACCAGGCCTCCTGGACCGGCCCCGGCACCGTCTCGTACGCCTATGGGGGCGCGGTGTGGAGCGTGCCCGCGGACGGGACGGGGGCGCCCCGCCGGGTGGCGGAGGGGGCGAGCTCGCCGGTGGCGGTGCGCTGAGGCGGGCGGCTCGTGGACACGGGTGGACCTCGGACCCGGATGGATCGTGGACATCGGATCCGCGCCCGGACCGCTCAGCCCTTCCGCACCGCCCCCCGCAGCGCCAGCACCGCCATCGGGACCAGCAGGCACGCGCCCACCGCGTTCAGCCAGCCGTATCCCACCGTTGACACGATGAGCCCCGCCGCCAGGCCGCCGACCCCGGCGGCGGTGTTCATGATGAAGTCGGAGAGCCCCTGGACCGCCGCCCTTGCGGCCTGCGGGACGGAGTCCGTGAGGAGCGCCGAACCGGAGACCAGCCCGGCCGACCAGCCGAGGCCGAGGACGAAGAGGCCGAGCGCGGTCTGCCCGTGGCTCGCCCCGGCGGTGCCCGCGAGGAGCGCGGCGACGGCGGTCAGCGCGACGGCGAGGCCGATCACCGAGAGCCGGCCGAGCCGGTCCGACAGCCAGCCCATCACCGGCGAGAAGGCGTACATGCCCGCGATGTGCCCGCTGATCACCAGGCCGATCAGCCGGATGTCGGCCCCGTGGTGGCTGAGCGCGACCGGGGTCATCGACATGATCGACACCATCGCCGTGTGCGAGCCGGCCACGGTGACCAGGGCGAGCCGGGCCCGGGAGGACTCCCGCACCGCCCGCAGGCCGGCCTTCAGGGAGCGGCCCTCGGCCGCCGCGTCCCCCTCCGGGCCGGCCAGCGCCCGTGCCGTCAGGAGCGGGTCGGGGCGCAGCAGCACCGCCACCACGAGGGCCGAGATCACGAACACGCCGGAGGCCCAGACGAAGGGCCCGGCCGCCACCGGGATGCCGAGGCCCGCCACGCTCTCCCCGGCCGGGGCGGCGACGTTGGGGCCGAGGACGGCGCCGATGGTGGTGGCCCACACCACGGTGGAGATGGCCCGGGCCCGTCGGTCGGGCTCGGCCAGGTCGGCGGCGGCGAAGCGGGCCGCCAGGTTGGCCGAGGAACCGGCCCCGAAGCCGACCAGGCCGGCGAGCAGCACCGGGAAGCTGTCGAGCACCGCGCCGAGCACCGCGACGCCCGCGCCGAGGGCGCCGACGAGATAGGCGAGGACGAGTCCGGCCCGTCGGCCCCGGGTGGCCATCAGCGAGGCGAGCGGCATCGCGAGCAGGGCCGGGCCGGCCACCGAGGCGGTCGAGGCGAGCCCGGACAGCGCCTCCGTACCGCTGACCTCCTTGGCGAGGACCGCGGCCAGCGCCACTCCGGTGGCGATGCCGAGCCCGCCGAGGATCTGGGTCGCGATCAGCACCGCCTGGATGCGCCGCCGCAGCGCCGGGAGCCGCGCGGGGGAGAGGGGGCCGGATATCTCGGTCGACTGGAGCGCGTCAGGGGCGCCTGGCGTGTTGGTCACTTACGCATAGTGCCAGCCTTCTCACAGTGTGGGAACGGCCGGGCGACCCCCCCTTGGAGCCGCCCTGGCTCAGAACAGCGGTTCCGGCAGCACCCCTTCCAGGGCGAGGAGCCTGCGCTTGGTCTCCAGACCCCCGCCGAAGCCCCCGATCCCGCCGCCGCTCTCCACCACCCGGTGGCACGGCACCACCACCGGCAGCGGATTGGCGCCCATCGCCGCCCCGACCGCCTGGGCCGCCGCGGGCTGCCCGACCCGGCGGGCCAGCTCCCCGTACCCCACCACCGTCCCGTACGGGACGCCGTCCGCGAGCGCGCGCAGGACCTGGCGGTTGAATCCGGTCACCAGCGACCAGTCGAGCTTGACGTCGAAGCTCCGGAGCCCCCCGCCGAAGTACGCCTCCAGCTGCCGCACCGGCTCCGCCAGCAGGCCCGACGGGCTGTGCACGAGCTCCCCGCCCAGCGCGCCCGCGAGGCGCTCCAGAGCCCGGTCGCGCACCCGGTCGTCGGCGTGGAAGACCACGCTCACCAGACCCCGCCCCGTCGCGGCGAGCAGCAGCGGACCGATGGTGCCGGGCACCACCGTCCACTCCACCCGCAGCGCCGTCCGTCCCGTCTCCGGCCGCTCGTTCTCCATGCCGGTCACCGTACGACCCGGCACTGACAACCGGGCAGGTCAATTCCCGGACACCGTGGCCGAGGGGACCCGTCGGACGCCATAATCCGGTAGCACTACTCAGCGGTACCGACTGTTTTCGGACGACGTCGCACCAGGGGTGGAGGACAGACGCTCATGCAGGGCACGGTCGACGGATTCAGTTACGGCCTCGTCACACCGGTGGCGGCCTTCCTCATGGCCTGCCTGGGCGCGGCGCTCGGACTGCGCTGCACCACACGGTCGCTGCGCCACGACGACACCTTCAAGGCCGGCTGGCTCGCGCTCGGCGCCACCTCCATAGGCACCGGCATCTGGACCATGCACTTCATCGCCATGATGGGCTTCTCCGTCCAGCAGGCCCCGATCAGCTACGACCGGCCCCTCACCTTCGCCAGCCTCGGCGTCGCCATCGTCATGGTGGGCGTCGGCATCTTCATCGTGGGCTACCGCGGCGCCACCGCCCTGACCCTGGTCACCGGCGGCACCATCACCGGCCTCGGCGTCGCCACCATGCACTACCTCGGCATGGCCGGCATGCGGCTGCACGGCCAGATCACCTACGACACCCCCACCGTGGCCCTCTCGGTGGTCATCGCCGTCGTCGCCGCCACCGTCTCCCTCTGGGCGGCCGTCTCCATCCACGGCTTCCTGGCCAGCCTCGGCGCCAGCCTGGTGATGGGCGTGGCCGTCAGCGGCATGCACTACACCGCCATGGCGGCGGTCGACGTCGAGCTGCACGGCACGCCCGCCCCCGGCGGCGGCGACACCGCCACCTCGCTGCTGCTGCCCATGCTGATCGGGCCGGCCGTCTTCCTCCTGCTGGCCGCCGTCGTGGTCATGTTCGACCCGCTGCTCGTCATGGGCGAGCCCGACTGGCAGAAGCCCACGGCCCGCGGCGGCTACCGCCACGGGGCCCCCGGCGTACCCGCGCCGCGCCGCGCCCCGGCGTACGGCGAGCCCGCGAACTGGTCGTCCGCGCGGCCCGCCGCGCGCACGGCCCGCAGACACACCCAGCGGGGCACCTACCGCTCCCAGGACTGGTGATCCGACCGCCGCTCCGGCCACGGCGCCGAGCCGATCACCGCCCGGCTGTCAGTGCCGGGTCGTACGGTGGTTCCATGCGGCCCGTTTCCAAGATCGAACGTACGGTGGCGCCCTTCGAGGTCGTCAGCCCCTTCCAGCCCAGCGGCGACCAGCCCGCCGCCATCGCCGAGCTCGACCGGCGCATCCGCGCCGGCGAGAAGGACGTCGTCCTGCTCGGCGCCACCGGCACCGGAAAGTCGGCGACGACCGCCTGGATGATCGAGCGGCTCCAGCGCCCCACCCTGGTGATGGCGCCGAACAAGACCCTCGCCGCCCAGCTGGCCAACGAGTTCCGCGAGCTCCTGCCGAACAACGCGGTCGAGTACTTCGTCTCGTACTACGACTACTACCAGCCCGAGGCGTACGTCCCGCAGTCCGACACCTACATCGAGAAGGACTCCTCGATCAACGAGGAGGTCGAGCGGCTGCGCCACTCCGCGACCAACTCGCTGCTGACCCGCAGGGACGTCGTCGTGGTCGCCTCCGTCTCCTGCATCTACGGCCTCGGCACCCCGCAGGAGTACGTCGACCGGATGGTCGACCTCAAGGTCGGCGACGAGATCGACCGCGACCAGCTGCTCCGCCGCTTCGTCGACATCCAGTACACCCGCAACGACCTGGCGTTCACCCGCGGCACCTTCCGGGTCCGCGGCGACACCATCGAGATCTTCCCGGTCTACGAGGAGCTCGCCGTCCGCATCGAGATGTTCGGCGACGAGATCGAGGCGCTCTCCACGCTGCACCCGCTCACCGGCGAGGTCATCAGCGACGACCAGCAGCTGTACGTCTTCCCCGCCAGCCACTACGTCGCGGGCCCCGAGCGCATGGAGCGGGCCGTCAACGACATCGAGCGCGAGCTGGAGCAGCGCCTCGAGGAGCTGGAGAAGCAGGGCAAGCTGCTGGAGGCCCAGCGCCTGCGCATGCGGACCACGTACGACATCGAGATGATGCGCCAGATCGGCTCCTGCTCCGGCATCGAGAACTACTCGATGCACTTCGACGGCCGCGAGCCCGGCTCCCCGCCCAACACCCTCCTGGACTACTTCCCGGAGGACTTCCTGCTCGTCATCGACGAGTCGCACGTGACCGTCCCGCAGATCGGCGCGATGTACGAGGGCGACGCCTCCCGCAAGCGCACCCTCGTCGACCACGGCTTCCGGCTGCCCTCCGCCCTCGACAACAGGCCGCTGAAGTGGGAGGAGTTCCAGAAGCGGATCGGCCAGACCGTCTACCTCTCCGCCACCCCCGGCACCTACGAGCTGTCCCGGGGCGACGGCTTCGTCGAGCAGATCATCCGCCCGACCGGACTCGTCGACCCCGAGGTCGTGGTCAAGCCCACCGAGGGGCAGATCGACGACCTGGTGCACGAGATCCGGCTGCGCACCGAGCGCGACGAGCGCGTGCTGGTCACCACGCTCACCAAGAAGATGGCCGAGGACCTCACCGACTACTTCCTGGAGCTCGGCATCCAGGTGCGCTACCTGCACAGCGACGTCGACACCCTGCGCCGCATCGAGCTGCTGCGCGAGCTGCGGGCCGGCGAGTACGACGTCCTGGTCGGCATCAACCTGCTCCGCGAGGGCCTCGACCTGCCCGAGGTGTCCCTGGTCGCCATCCTCGACGCCGACAAGCAGGGCTTCCTGCGCTCCGGCACCTCGCTCATCCAGACCATCGGCCGCGCGGCGCGCAACGTCTCGGGCCAGGTCCACATGTACGCGGACCGGGTCACCCCGGCGATGGAGCAGGCCATCGACGAGACCAACCGGCGCCGCGAGAAGCAGGTCGCCTACAACAAGGCCAACGGCATCGACCCGCAGCCGCTGCGCAAGAAGATCAACGACATCGTCGCGACCATCGCGCGCGAGGAGGTCGACACCGAGGAGCTGCTCGGCAGCGGCTACCGCAAGTCGAAGGACGGCAAGGGCGCCAAGGCGCCCGTCCCCTCGCTCGCCGCACACGCCCCGAAGGGCAGGGCGGGCAAGGCCGGTTCCACCGTCGAGCTCGGCGACCGCCCCGCGACCGAACTGGCCTCGATCATCGAGGAGATGACCGACCGCATGAAGGCGGCCGCCGCCGAGCTGCAGTTCGAGGTCGCCGCCCGGCTGCGCGACGAGGTCTCCGAGCTGAAGAAGGAACTGCGCCAGATGAAGGAGGCGGGCCTGGCCTGACCGGCCCGCGGGCCGGTGTGTTGCAACACCGACACAAAACCGGCCCGCGCCCGGCGCGTTGTCAGTGCCCCTGCGTAGGGTGCTGCTCACACCGATGAGAGGGGCAGCGCGTGACGGTCAACATGACCAAGGGGCAGGCCATCAGCCTGGAGAAGAAGGACGGGGGCAACCTCACGTCCGTGCGGATGGGCCTCGGCTGGCAGGCGGCGCCCCGCCGCGGCCTGTTCGGCTCGCGCACCCGCGAGATCGACCTGGACGCCTCCGCCGTGCTGTTCGCCGACAAGCAGCCGGTGGACGTGGTCTTCTTCCGCCACCTGGTCAGCGACGACGGCTCGGTCCGCCACACCGGCGACAACCTGGTGGGCGGCGTCGGCCAGGGCGGCGACGACGAGGCGATCCTGGTCGACCTCCAGCGCGTCCCGGTCCACATCGACCAGATCGTCTTCACGGTGAACTCCTTCACCGGCCAGACCTTCCAGGAGGTGCAGAACGCGTTCTGCCGCCTGGTGGACGAGACCAACGGCCAGGAGCTCGCCCGCTACACGCTGGCCGGCGGCGGCCAGTACACGGCCCAGATCATGGCCAAGGTGCACCGGGCCGGTGCCGGCTGGCAGATGACGGCCCTGGGCAACCCGGCCAACGGCCGCACCTTCCAGGACCTCATGCCCTCGATCTTCCCGGTCCTGTAAGCACGCCCGAGCACCACGTTCGCACGTACGGAGAGACGCAGCAGATGACCGCCGAGCTGGTCCGGGGGCAGAACCACCCCCTGCCCCACACCCGCCTGGAGATCCGGGTCTCGGCCGGTCATCCGGTCCTCGCCGCGGCCACCCTGGTCGACGAGGGGGGACGCGTCCCGGGTTCCGGGGCCGTCGCCCACCCCGGGGCCGCCGCGCTGCCCGGCATCGAGGTGCCCCGGCAGGCCGCGACCCAGCACCGGCTCGCCGTCGACCTGGAGGCCGTCGAGGCCGCCGTCCACCGCGTCTGCGTCCTGCTCGCCCTGCCCGTCGGGGTGGAGGGGCCGGCCCGCTTCGGGGTCGCCGCGGCCCCCGTCGTCACCGTCACGGCACCCGACGGCACCGGCATCGCCGACTACACCATCACCGGCCTCGACCGGGAGTCCGCGCTCGTCGCCCTGGAGCTCTACCGCCGCCAGGGCGCCTGGAAGGTCCGGGCCGTCGGCCAGGGGTACGAGGGCGGGCTCGCCGCGCTCCTCGCCGACCAGGGCCTGGAGCGCCCCGCGGAGCTCGCCGCCTCGATCCTGGAGGCCGTCGCCCAGGGTCTGGCCCGCTCGGTCGCCGCTCCGCCCCCGCGCGTCCCCGACACCGACCGGGTCCGGCAGCCGGCCCCGGCCACTCCCGCGACCCCCGCGGCCCCCGGCGGGCCCGTCGACTACACGCACCCGCGCCGCCGCCCCGCCCCCGACGCCGCGCCGCCGCGGCCCGAGCAGCCCCCGGCCCCGCCCGCCCACCCGCTCCCCGTCGCGGGCGACGCCACCGGCTGGTCCATGGACGAGCGCCTCTACAACCAGGTCTGGGGCATGTTCGAGGACCTGGCCCGCACCGCCGCCGCCTACCGCAGCGCGTGCCAGTTCGCCGAGTCCCGCCTCGACCAGGAGCTCGACCGGGCGCTGTCCGACCCGCGCAGCCGGATCGGCGGCGCCGGGGACGCCGCCCGGGCCGCGGCCAAGGCGAAGCACGACGAGCTCACCGCCCGCGCCCAGGAGGCCCTCGACCGCGACCTCGCGCAGCTCACCGCCGAGTCCGAGGTCGTCGAGCCCGCACTGCCCGCCGCCTACGCCCGCTGGGACAGCCCGGTCTGGCAGGCCTACCGGGTCCCGATGGAGGCCCCGATGGCCGTCCGCCTGGGCGACCTCCACCTCCCCGAGCGCACCGGGCTGCGCATCCCGTTCCTGGCCCGGCTCCCGCTGGCCCGCGGACTCTGGGTGGACGCCGGGTGCGGCCACTCCGAGGCGGCCGCCCTGCTGGACGAGACCGAGCTGCGCCGGCTCGCCCTGGAGACGGCCGTCGCGCTGGTGGCCCGGCTGGTCGCGGTGTATCCGGCGGACGGCTTCCGGGTGCGGGTGATCGACCCGGCCGGGTCCGGCGCGGGCGCGTTCGCCCCGCTGGTCCAGGCCGGGGTGCTCGCCGGCCCGCCCGCGGCCGGGGCCGCCGGGGTCTCGGCCACCCTCGCCCAGCTCACCGAGCGGGTCGACCTGCTGCAGATGGCGGTCCGCGCGGGTGCCGCCGAGGACCTGCCGCCCGGCGTCGACACCGCCGAGCACCTCCTCGTCGTGCACGACTTCCCGCACGGCTTCGACGACCGGGCGGTCAACCAGCTGCGCTATCTCGCCGACGAGGGCCCGGAGGTCGGGCTGCACCTGCTGATGGTCGCGGACCGGGCGGACGCCGCCGCGTACGGACCGGTGCTCGATCCGCTGTGGCGCTCGCTCACGCGGCTCACCCCGGTGCCCGACGACCACCTCGCCGACCCCTGGGTCGGCCACGCCTGGACCTACGAGCCGCCGACGGTCCCCCGGGGCAGCGACGTGCTGCGGCAGGTGCTTTCCCAGGTAGCCGATGCCCGACGGCAGTGGGGCCCCTGACCTGCGGGTTTGGCTCGACTTTACCCTTCTCTTTACCTTTCCTTGGTTCTTCGGGTAGTCTGTTTTGCGCGGAGGGGAGTACTCCCCATGCGCGGCGTACCCGTCAGTACGGACAGATCGACGATCTGATCCCGGGGCGTCGGCCCGGGCTCTCGCCCGGGTGGAAGAGACCTCCGGCAGCGACGACGCTGATCACAAGCCGTACGACGCCGGAGGCGCAGTGGACGTTTCGATGACCCTGTGGGTACTGACCATTCTCGGTCTGGGTGCCCTGATCGCAGTCGACTTCTTCATCGGGCGCAAGCCCCATGACGTGTCGGTGAAGGAAGCCGGAATCTGGACGATCGTCTGGATCGCCCTCGCGGTGCTGTTCGGCATCGGCCTGCTCATCTGGGGCAACAGCCAGGCGTCGGGCGAGTTCTTCGCCGGCTTCATCACCGAGAAGTCCCTCAGCGTGGACAACCTGTTCGTCTTCGTCCTGATCATGGCGAAGTTCTCGGTGCCCTCCCACCTCCAGCAGCGCGTGCTGCTGGTGGGCGTGCTGATCGCCCTGGTGCTCCGCGCGATCTTCATCGCCGCCGGTGCCGCGATCATCACGAGCTTCTCGTGGGTCTTCTACATCTTCGGCGCGTTCCTCATCTACACCGCCTGGAAGCTGATCCAGGAGGCGCGCTCCGACGAGGACGAGGACGAGTTCGAGGAGAACCGTCTCCTCAAGTCCATCGAGAAGAAGTTCGGCGTCGCCGACCGCTACCACGGCACCAAGCTCTTCATCCGCAACAACGGCAAGCGGATCATGACCCCGCTGATGGTCGTCATGCTGGCGATCGGCACCACCGACGTGCTGTTCGCCCTCGACTCCATCCCGGCGATCTTCGGCCTCACGCAGGACCCGTACATCGTCTTCACCGCCAACGCCTTCGCCCTCATGGGTCTGCGCCAGCTGTACTTCCTGATCGGCGGCCTGCTCAAGAAGCTGGTCCACCTCAGCTACGGCCTGTCGGTGATCCTGGGCTTCATCGGTGTGAAGCTGGTGCTGCACGCGCTGCACGAGTCCGGGGTGCACGTCCCGGAGATCTCCATCCCGTTCTCGCTCTCCGTCATCTGCGGCGTCCTGATCATCACCACGATCACCAGCCTCATCGCCTCCAAGAAGCAGGAGCAGCGTGAGGCGGCCGAGGCCGCGAAGGCCCCGGCGGTCGACGCCGGCGAGACCGAGAAGGACAGCGTCGACGCCTGACGGCCGACGTGAGCAGGGGCCGGTGCCCGGTGGTGTCACGCCACCCGCACCGGCCCCTGTGCCGTTCCCGGCCTAGACGGGCTCCGGGGCGGGCTCCGGTGCCACCGCCCGGGACGGCAGGGTCTCCGGGAGCAGCGCGAAGCAGCCCAGGCTCACCAGCGCCACCACCGTCAGATAGGCGGCCACGCCCCACGGCGGCCCCTCGCCGCCCTCGGAGACCGTCGTGGCCACGATCGGGGTGAGCGCCCCGCCGAGCACGCCGGCGAGGTTGTAGCCGACGGCCGCGCCGGTGCAGCGGACCCGCGGCTCGTACAGCTCGGGCAGATAGGCGGCGACCACCGAGAACATCGTGATGAACGCCAGCATCGAGCCGAGGAAGCCCAGGAACATGAGCGGCGGCCGCGCGGTGTGCAGCAGCGCCACCATCGGGAACATCCACAGCGCCGAGGCCGCGCAGCCCGCCAGGCACAGCGTCCGGCGCCCGAAGCGGTCCCCGAGCATCGCCGCGAAGGGGGTCACCGCCCCCATGATCGCCACCGCCGCCATCACGCAGACCAGCATCACCGTGCTGGACACGCCCAGCCGCTCGGTGCCGTAGGCCAGCGCCCAGGTGGAGACCGCGTAGAAGACCGCGTACCCGACGGCCAGTGCGCCCGCCGTCAGGAGCACGAGCCGCCAGTGCCCGCGGAACACCTCGGCCAGCGGTGCCTCCGCCCGCCGCCCCGAGGCGGCCAGCTCCTCGAACTGGGGCGTCTCGGCGAGCGAGGAGCGCAGCCCGAGACCGGCCGCGGCGAGCAGTCCGGCGGCCCAGAACGGCACCCGCCAGCCCCAGGAGCGGAAGTCCGCGTCGCTCAGTCCCGCGGTCAGCGCCAGCATCACCCCGTTCGCGAGCACGAAGCCGACCGAGGGCCCGATCTGCGGGAAGCTCGCCCACAGCGCCCGCCGCCGCTCCGGGGCGTGCTCGGCGGTCAGCAGCACCGCCCCGCCCCACTCCCCGCCGAGACCGAGCCCCTGGAGGAAGCGCAGGACGAGCAGCAGCGCCGGGGCGGCGATGCCGATGCTCTCGTACGTGGGGACGCAGCCGACCGCGACCGTGGCGCAGCCGGTGAGCACCAGCGAGGCGAAGAGCACCGGCCGCCGCCCGTAGCGGTCGCCGACGTGCCCGAAGAGGACCGAGCCGAGCGGCCGGGCGACGAAGCCGGCCGCGAAGGTGCCGAAGGCCGCCAGGGTGCCCGCGAGGGGCGAGAAGTGCGGGAAGAAGAGCGGGCCGAGGACGAGCGCGGCGGCCGTCCCGTAGACGAAGAAGTCGAAGAACTCGATGGCGGTGCCGACGAGGGAGGCGGCGGCGAGCCGCCCCATCGACGGAGAGTGACTGTGGCGCATGTCGCGCCAACTACCCGCCCGCCGTCCGGGTTACGGGGGCGTGCGGGGGCGCGACGGGATCACCGGGGGATCACCAGCCGCGCTCGCGCCACTCCTCCAGGTGCGGACGCTGGTCACCGAGCGTGGTGTCGCCGCCGTGGCCGGGGTAGACCCAGGTCTCGTCCGGCAGGGCCCCGAACAGCTTGGTCTCGACGTCGTCGATCAGGCTCGCGAAGGCCTCCGCGTCGCCCCAGGTGTTGCCGACGCCGCCCGGGAAGAGGCAGTCGCCGGTGAACACGTGCGGGTGGCCGTGCGGGTCGTCGTAGACCAGCGCGATCGAGCCCGGGGTGTGCCCGACGAGGTGCCGGGCGGTGAGCTCGACCCGGCCGACCCGGATCGTGTCGCCGTCCTGCACGAGGACGTCGGTCGGGACGGTGATGCCCTCCGCGTCGTACGCCCCGGCGTAGGTACGGGCGCCGGTGGCGCCGACGACCTCCTCCAGGGCCTGCCAGTGGTCGCCGTGCTGGTGGGTGGTGACGACGGACGCGATGCCGTCGTCACCGATCAGCGTGAGCAGGGTCCCGGCCTCGTTGGCCGCGTCGATCAGCAGCTGCTCGCCGGTCGCCCGGCAGCGCAGCAGATACGCGTTGTTGTCCATCGGGCCGACCGCGACCTTCGAGATCATCAGGTCGGTCAGCTCGTGCACGTCCGCAGGTCCGCCGACCTTCACCGCTCCGCTGTACGTCATGGCCTCAGCCTATCCCCGGGCGCGGGGGCCCGGGGCGGCAACGGCGCCTACAGGGGCGGGAGCTGGGGGAGCGGGCCGCCCTCGGCGGCGAGCCGCGCACCCTTGTCGCCGCGCCCGGCCAGCCAGCCCAGGAGCTCGTCCAGGGGGCCGGTGACGGTCACCGGGGCGCCCTTGTCCCCGCCGGTCCGCCCACGGTCGGCGCCGTCGGGGGTGCGCAGGGTCACCGGCGGCACCTCGGGGCGGCCGGACCAGCGGTCGGCGAGGAAGGCGATCTCTCGCAGCTGGAACTCCTCCGGGAGGTCCGCGAGCTCGTAGCCGGCGCCCAGGTCGACGTGGTGCAGGGCGACCTCGACCCAGCGGCGGAAGGGCACCCGGGAGGCGCTGTCGGTGACGCCGTTGCGCAGCTCCACGGTCCGGTCCCAGTCGGCCGGCTCGTCGCACACGGCCTGGAAGCGGTCGGCGGTCGCCTTCAGGTCGGCGAGCTGGACGTCGAGGGTGCGGACGGCGTCCCGCTCGATGTCCGCGTCGCGGGTCTCGCCGTCCTCGTACATCGGCAGGCCCTGGAGCACGTTCACCAGGGCGTCGGCGTTGCGGGCCAGGTGGGCGAGGACGTGGCCACGGGTCCAGCCCGGAAGCCGTGACGGCTCGGCGAGCGCCGCGTTGTCCCAGGAGGAGGCGGCGGCGAGGAGCCGGTCGGTCGCCTCGCGTACGGAGGTCAGGTCACGCACATGGTCGATCATGGCGCAGACCCTAGCGCCGCCGGGGTGTCGCCACTCGTTCGGGTGAAGAGGGCAGCGGAACTCCGGAAATCGAATGTGCGTGCTATAGGCTCGTCGGAAGCATCCGGCATCCTTGGTTGTTGGGTGTGTCAGGCACATCCGCTCTCTCAAGAAAGGTGCGGACCGGCGTGGCCGACCGTCTCATCGTCCGTGGCGCTCGTGAGCACAACCTCAAGAACGTCTCGCTCGACCTCCCCCGTGACTCCCTGATCGTCTTCACCGGGCTCTCCGGGTCGGGCAAGTCCTCCCTCGCGTTCGACACGATCTTCGCCGAGGGGCAGCGCCGGTACGTCGAGTCGCTCTCCTCCTACGCCCGTCAGTTCCTCGGCCAGATGGACAAGCCGGACGTCGACTTCATCGAAGGTCTGTCGCCCGCCGTCTCCATCGACCAGAAGTCGACCTCGCGCAACCCGCGCTCGACGGTCGGCACGATCACCGAGGTCTACGACTACCTCCGGCTCCTCTTCGCCCGCATCGGCAAGCCGCACTGTCCGGAGTGCCGTCGGCCGATCTCCCGCCAGTCGCCGCAGGCCATCGTCGACAAGGTCCTGGAGCTGCCCGAGGGCAGCCGCTTCCAGGTCCTCTCGCCGCTGGTGCGCGAGCGCAAGGGCGAGTTCGTCGACCTCTTCGCCGACCTCCAGACCAAGGGCTACAGCCGCGCCCGGGTCGACGGGGTGACGATCCAGCTCAGCGAGCCGCCGACGCTGAAGAAGCAGGAGAAGCACACCATCGAGGTGGTCATCGACCGCCTCACCGTGAAGGACAGCGCCAAGCGGCGGCTCACCGACTCGGTCGAGACCGCGCTCGGCCTCTCCGGCGGCATGGTCGTGCTCGACTTCGTCGACCTCGCCGAGGACGACCCCGAGCGCGAGCGGATGTACTCGGAGCACCTCTACTGCCCGTACGACGACCTGTCCTTCGAGGAGCTGGAGCCGCGCTCCTTCTCCTTCAACTCGCCCTTCGGCGCCTGCCCCGACTGCACCGGCATCGGCACCCGCATGGAGGTCGACCCCGAGCTGGTCGTCCCCGACGAGGAGAAGTCCCTCGACGAGGGCGCCATCCACCCCTGGTCGCACGGCCACACCAAGGAGTACTTCGGCCGGCTCATCGGCGGCCTCTCCCAGGCGCTGGGCTTCCGCACCGACATCCCGTACGCCGGGCTGCCGCAGCGGGCCAAGAAGGCCCTCATGTACGGCCACAAGACCCAGGTCGAGGTCCGCTACCGCAACCGGTACGGCCGCGAGCGGGCCTACACCACCCCCGCCTTCGAGGGCGCCGTCTCCTTCGTGAAGCGGCGGCACAGCGAGGCCGAGAGCGACTCCAGCCGCGAGCGCTTCGAGGGCTACATGCGCGAGGTGCCCTGCCCCACCTGTGAGGGCACGCGCCTCAAGCCGATCGTGCTCGCGGTCACCGTGATGGAGAAGTCCATCGCCGAGGTGTCCGCCATGTCGATCAGCGACTGCGCCGACTTCCTCGGCCGCCTCACCCTCAGCGCCCGCGACAAGAAGATCGCCGAGCGGGTCCTCAAGGAGGTCAACGAGCGGCTCCGCTTCCTCGTCGACGTCGGCCTCGACTACCTCTCGCTCAACCGTGCCGCCGGCACCCTCTCCGGCGGCGAGGCCCAGCGCATCCGGCTCGCCACCCAGATCGGCTCCGGCCTGGTCGGCGTGCTCTACGTGCTGGACGAGCCCTCCATCGGTCTGCACCAGCGCGACAACCACCGGCTCATCGAGACCCTGGTCCGGCTCCGCGACATGGGCAACACGCTCATCGTCGTCGAGCACGACGAGGACACCATCAAGGTCGCCGACTGGGTCGTCGACATCGGCCCCGGCGCCGGCGAGCACGGCGGCAAGGTGGTCCACTCCGGCCCCTTGAAGGAGCTCCTCGCCAACGAGGAGTCGATGACCGGGCAGTACCTGTCGGGCCGCAGGGCCATCGGCACCCCGGACATCCGCCGCCCCGTGGACCCCGGCCGCCGCCTCACCGTGCACGGCGCCCGCGAGAACAACCTGCGGGACATCGACGTCTCCTTCCCGCTGGGCGTCCTCACCGCGGTCACCGGAGTCTCCGGCTCCGGCAAGTCGACGCTGGTCAACGACATCCTCTACACCCACCTGGCGCGCGAGCTCAACGGCGCCAAGTCGGTGCCCGGCCGGCACACCCGGGTGGACGGCGACGACCTCGTCGACAAGGTCGTGCACGTCGACCAGTCGCCCATCGGCCGCACCCCGCGGTCGAACCCGGCGACCTACACCGGCGTCTTCGACCACGTCCGCAAGCTCTTCGCGGAGACCATGGAGGCGAAGGTCCGCGGCTATCTGCCCGGCCGCTTCTCCTTCAACGTCAAGGGCGGCCGCTGCGAGAACTGCTCCGGCGACGGCACCATCAAGATCGAGATGAACTTCCTCCCGGACGTCTACGTCCCGTGCGAGGTCTGCCACGGCGCCCGGTACAACCGGGAGACCCTGGAGGTCCACTACAAGGGCAAGTCCATCGCCGAGGTCCTGGACATGCCGATCGAGGAGGCCCTGGACTTCTTCGAGGCCGTCCCGACCATCGCCCGCCACCTGCGCACGCTCCACGAGGTCGGCCTCGGGTACGTCCGCCTCGGCCAGTCCGCGCCCACCCTCTCCGGTGGCGAGGCCCAGCGCGTCAAGCTGGCCTCCGAGCTCCAGAAGCGCTCCACCGGCCGCACGGTCTACGTCCTGGACGAGCCGACCACCGGCCTCCACTTCGAGGACATCTCGAAGCTGATCAAGGTCCTGTCCGGCCTGGTCGACAAGGGCAACTCGGTGATCGTCATCGAGCACAACCTCGACGTGATCAAGACCGCCGACTGGATCATCGACATGGGTCCCGAGGGCGGCAGCGGCGGCGGCATCGTCGTCGCCGAGGGCACGCCCGAGGAGGTCGCCTCCGTCCCGGCCAGCCACACCGGCAAGTTCCTCCGCGAGGTCCTGGGCGCCGACCGGATCAGCGACGCCACGGTCCCGGCAGCGCGGAGCGCCAAGAAGGCCCCCGCGAAGAAGGCCCCCGCGAAGAAGGCCCCCGCGAAGAAGGCGACGGCCACCAAGGCCGCCACCAAGGCGACGGCCGCCAAGACCGCCGCCAAGAAGGCCGCGCCGGCCAAGAAGACCGCCGCGAAGAAGACGACCGCCAGGGCCCGCAAGGCCTGACGGGCACCGACGACCGGCCCCGTCCCGGCCCCGAGGGGGTGGCCCCGCCGACACCGGCGGGGCCACCCCCTCAGCCGTCGCCCAGCTCGTGCCCGTACGGCGGCTCCGCGCCCGCCCTCGTGCAGGTCAACGCCGCCGCCCGGGCCGCGAGGGACAGCAGCTCCCGCCACTCCTCCCGGGACAGGGCGGCCGGGTCGCGGCCGGCGAGCCCGTGCAGCAGGGCCGCGTTCACCGTGTCGCCCGCGCCGATCGTGTCCACCACCCGCACCCGTACCGCCGGCACCGACACCTCGAACCCGCGCGTGAAGACCGTCAGGCCCCCGGCGCCCCGGGTCAGGACCACCGCCCCCGGGCCCCGCTCCAGCAAGCCGGCCGGGGAGCCGCCCAGCCAGGCCGCGTCCTCCTCCGAGAGCTTCAGCAGCGAGACGTACGGCAGCCAGCCCGCGAAGCGGTCCCGGTAGGCCGCCGGGTCCGGGATCAGGCCGGGCCGCACGTTCGGGTCGAGCAGGGTGAAGACGCCCTCCCGGGACGAGCGCCGCAGCAGCTCCTCGTACGCGCTCGCGCCCGGCTCCAGGGCCAGCGAGCAGGTCCCGAAGGCCACGGCCCGCACCCCCTCCGGCAGCCGCTCGGGGAGCACGAAGAGGCGGTCCGCCGTGCCCTCCACGTAGAAGCCGTAGCGCGCGGAGCCGTCCGGGCCCACCGAGGCCACCGCCAGGCTCGTCGGCTCGGGCCCGCGCTGCACGAGCCCGGTCGCCACCCCCGCCGCCCGCAGGCCGCCGAGCAGGGCCTCGCCGAAGGCGTCGGTCGAGACCCGGGAGCAGAAGGCGGCCTCCGCGCCGATCCGCCCGAGGGCCACCGCCGTGTTGTACGGGCCGCCGCCCGGCCGGGGCAGCAGCGGGGACAGGGGGCCAGCGGCCCCGTCCGGAACCAGGTCGATCAGGGATTCACCGGCGACGACGATCACGTACCGGAAGGTAACCCATGCCCCACCCGTCACGACAGCCCCGCCGCAGGCCCCCGCGAGCGCGCCGGTATCGTCGTTCGGGTCACCCGCTTCGGGTGGCTTGTCCCCGATTTCCCCGTGAACCCGTGGAGCGCTCATGTCCGGCCAGTCCACCCGCCGCACCGTGCTGAAAGGCGCCGCCCTCGCCGGGGCCGCCGGGCTGGGTGTCTCCGCCTGCTCCACGGACTCCAAGCTGGGCCACGCCCAGACCCCGACCCCGACCGCGCCGGTCGCCCTCGGCGCGCCCGACGAGGTCCCCGTCGGCGGCGCCAAGCTCTACCGCGAGCAGCGCCTCCTGGTGCACTGCCCCGCCAAGGGTCAGTACAAGGCGTTCAGCGCCCAGTGCACCCACGCCGGCTGCGTCCTCGACAAGATCGAGGACAACGAGGGCAACTGCCCCTGCCACGGCAGCCGCTTCGACGTGACCACCGGCAAGGCGCTCCAGGGCCCGGCGACCGTGCCGCTGCCCGAGGTCCCGGTCCGCGTCGAGAACGGCAAGCTGATCGCCGGCCCCGAGGCGTAGAGCCCGAGACGCAGGGCCGCCGCTAGGCCCAGTCCCAGTCGATCCCCAGGATCCCCGGGCGCACCCCCTGCTCCACCAGGTGCACCGCGCGGTGCCGGCCGCTCACCGTCAGCTCGGCCCGGCCGCCGCGCGGCGCACCCGCCGACGCCTGGGCGAACCGCCGGCACCGCACCGGCAGCGCCGCCTCGTCGAAGCGCACCTGCAGCACGTACTGCCCGCCCGCGAAGCTGAAGCCCCGCACGTACTCCCGGCTCGTACCGCCCGTCCCGTCCTCGAAGCCGTACGAGAAGAAGTACGTGTCGCCGGCCCGCAGCCGCGTGTCGAAGAGCAGCTCCGCGACCACCACCCCCGCCTCCACGTGCCGCCGCACCCGCCCGGTCCGGCAGTTCTCCGCCGCCCGCACCTCCACCCGGGACGGATCGCAGCCGGGGTCGCCCCAGTGGATCGCCAGATAGCGGTCGATGCCGTCCCGGTGCGCCCGCACCACCTGCTGCGAGTCCCGGCCGAGCAGCTCCCGCCCCGCCCCGATCCGCACCCGCTCGTGGTGGCCCACCGTGTGCAGCCCGCCGTCCGCCGGGCTCTCCAGCTCGGCCAGCAGCTCCTCCACCACCCCGGAGGCCTCCACCAGCGAGCGGTACGAGCGGGTCGCCGGGCGCTCCACGTCGGCGCGGGCGGCGACGTCCTCGGCGAGCAGCCGGATGAGCGAGTTCCCCGGCAGCTGGAGCACCTCCTCCAGGGCCCGGACCGCCTTCATCGACTCGGGCCGCTGCGGGCGGCGGGCGCCCTGCTGCCAGTAGCTCAGCGAGGTCACCCCGACCTTGATGCCCCGGTGCGCCAGATGGTGCTGGACCCGCTGGAGCGGCAGCCCGCGCACCGCGAGCGCCGTGCGCAGCGCCAGGTGGAACGGGCCGGTGTGCAGCAACTGCGCCAGATCGGCCTCGGTGTGACCCACGAGGACTCCTCAGTGAACGTTCACGTCAGGGCGGGACGAGTACGGCACCGCCCGGGACGGGCGGGCTGGTGGACCGGGGGCCGCTGTTCACAGCCGGGTCACACCGTTCACAGCTCGCCGTCATCCCGCATTGAAGCGTGTTGACCCGTTCCGGACAACGGCCGATGCTCCTGACCAGCGTCCGGACGCGCTCCTCTCCTCCAACTCCCCACATCCCCACCTCGGGAGGAACGCGATGCGCAAGAGAAAGCTCTCCTTCGCGGCACTCGCCGCGGCCGCCGCACTCTTCGTCCTGCCCGCCACGCCGGCGTCCGCCGCGCCGGACGGCTCAGGGACGCAGGGCGACACCGTGTCGGCGTACGCCTACAAGCGCCTCAACATCACCATGCAGGCCCAGCAGAAGACCAACTGGTGCTGGGCGGCGGCCGGCAACACCATCGCCACCTGGTTCGGCCGCTCCTACAGCCAGAACCAGTTCTGCAACGCCGCCTTCAACCGCCAGCAGGGCTACGAGTGCCCCAACTCGCAGGCCACCCTCGGCAACGTCCAGACCGGGCTGAGCTGGGCGGGCATCAACCCCGGCTCGTACGTGGACGGCTGGCTGCGCTACTCCACCGTGCAGACCGAGATCAACGCCAACCGGCCGGTCGAGACCCGGATCCAGTGGTCCAGCGGCGGCGGCCACATGCACGTGATCTACGGCTACGACGACGCCAACAGCTGGGTCTACTGGGGCGACCCCTGGCCGTCCAGCGACCGCTACAACTGGGCCTCGCACGACTGGTACGTGAACAACAACTCCTTCTCCTGGACCCACTCGCTCTACCGGATCGGGGCGTGACGACGATGACCGTACGCACACGTGCCCTGGGCGCGGGCCTGCTGACCGCCGCCGCCCTGGTCGTCCTCGGGGCCGCCCCGGCCGACGCGGCCCCGGCCCCGGTCCCGCCGACCGCCCCCACCCCCGAGCAGGCGGTGGCGGCGCCGCAGACGCTCGACACGCTCGCCCGCTTCTTCGCCCGGGACGCCAAGGGCAGCGCCGCCCTCGCGCGGTCCGCGGCCGCGCCCCGGATCGAGGGCGCGTCCGTGCCGGTGCGGATCCTCTCGCCGGACTTCGTCGCCGGGAAGCCGGGGGCGCCCGTCGCCCGCGTGGAGTTCCACGCGAGCAGGGCGGTCGCCGCCGACGGCCAGACCGCCTCGCTGTGGACCGTGCGCGGGGCCGGCGGCTGGCGGGTGGTGAACATCGCCACCGGCGACGACGAGGTGCGCTACGCGCGACAGGGCCTGCGGGCGCTGCCCGGCGGGACCGTCTTCCGCGAGCCGCAGATCGACGCGTGGTACGTCCAGAAGGGGGCGAAGGTGCTGCCGCTGGACGAGGACGCGGTGCGGGCGGTCGGGAAGAACGGGACCAGCCTCGTCGCGTACCGGGAGCGGGTGGTGAAGGCGTACGGGGACAAGCTGCCGGGGTCCGCGTACGCGAAGAAGGGGGCGGCGGGCGGGTTCGACACCTCCGCTCCCGCCCCGGCGGTGGCCGCGCCCGCGGTCTCCGACGGGCCCGCTGTCACCGCCGCGTCCACCGCGGCGGGGGCCGGGGCCGTCCTGGTCCTCGGGCTGACCGCGACCGCGGCGATACGGAGGCGGCGCGGGTCCCGGGAGGCCTGAGGTACGAGCGGCGGGGCGCCGTCGCGTCGTGCCTGCCCGCTCCCCGGGTTCCGTCCGGGGAGCGGGCGGGCGGCGTTACTGCGCCAGATACCCCCCGTCCACCGGCAGCACCGCCCCCGTCACGAAGGAGGACTCGTCCGAGGCCAGGAAGAGGATGGCCGAGGCGACCTCCTCCGGGCGGCCGAAGCGGGCCATCGGGTGGGCCCGGGCGACGGTGTCCAGGTAGGCGGGGCCGCCCGGTTCCCCGCGGACGGCGGCGACGCGTTCGGTCTCGATCGTGCCGGGGGCGACCGCGTTGACCCGGATGCCGTGGGCGGCCCACTCCACCGCCAGGTGCTTGGTGAGTCCGGTCGCCACGAACTTCGCCGGGCCGTAGACCGCCTGCCGGGCCTGGCCGGCGACGCCCGAGACCGACGAGGTGCAGACGATCGCGCCGCCCCCGGTGAGGCGCATCGCCTCGATCGCGTACTTGCAGGTCAGGAACATGCCCCGGCCGTCCACGGCCATCACCTCGTCGAAGTCCGAGCCGGTCGCCTCGGTCACGTCGAGCAGCGGGATCACCCCCGCGTTCGCGACCAGGACGTCGAGCCGGCCGAAGCGCTCGACCGCCGTGGCGATCATGCGCCGGGCGTCCTCGTCCCGCGAGACGTCGCCCACCACCGTCACCATGCCGTCGCCGAGCGTGCCGAGCCGCTCCGCGTCCACGTCCGTCGCCACCACGCGGGCGCCCTCGCGCGCGAAGCGCAGCGCCGTCGCCCGGCCGATCCCGCTCGCCGCACCGGTGACCACGCACACCCGGTCCGCGAGCCGTCCTGAAACCTCGTTCGCCATGTCCGGCCAACGAGCGCGCACGGTCGGAGTGTCGGTCCCCGCCAGTAGGGTGGGAACCATGGCCGACCCCTCCAGCTACCGCCCGAAGCCGGGACAGATCCCCGACTCGCCGGGGGTCTACAAATTCCGCGACGAGCACCGCCGGGTGATCTACGTCGGGAAGGCGAAGTCCCTCCGGCAGCGCCTGGCGAACTACTTCCAGCCGCTCGCGAGCCTGCACCCGCGGACGGCGACGATGGTGACCACGGCCGCCTCCGTGGAGTGGACCGTCGTGTCGACCGAGGTCGAGGCGCTGCAGCTGGAGTACTCCTGGATCAAGGAGTTCGACCCCCGCTTCAACGTGAAGTACCGGGACGACAAGAGCTATCCGTACCTCGCGGTCACGCTGAACGAGGAGTATCCGCGGGTCCAGGTCATGCGCGGCCACAAGAAGAAGGGCGTGCGCTACTTCGGGCCGTACGCGCACGCGTGGGCGATCCGCGAGACCGTCGACCTGATGCTGCGGGTGTTCCCGGTGCGGACCTGCTCCGCGGGCGTGTTCCGCAACGCCGCCTCGGCCGGCCGGCCCTGCCTGCTCGGCTACATCGGCAAGTGCTCGGCGCCCTGCGTCGGCCGGGTCACCCCCGAGGAGCACCGCGAACTGGCCGAGGACTTCTGCGACTTCATGACCGGCCGCACCGGCACGTACCTGCGCCGGCTGGAGAAGCAGATGATGGTCGCGGCCGAGGACATGGAGTACGAGAAGGCCGCCCGGCTGCGCGACGACATAGGGGCGCTGCGCAAGGCCATGGAGAAGAGCGCGGTCGTCCTCGCCGACGCCACCGACGCCGACCTGATCGCGCTCGCCGAGGACGAGCTGGAGGCCGCCGTCCAGATCTTCCACGTCCGCGGCGGCCGGGTCCGCGGCCAGCGCGGCTGGGTCACCGACAAGGTCGAGGCCGTCGACACCGCCGGGCTCGTCGAGCACGCCCTCCAGCAGCTGTACGGCGAGGAGACCGGCGACGCGGTCCCCAAGGAGGTGCTGGTGCCCGCCCTGCCGGAGGACGCCGAGGCGGTCACCGCCTGGCTCTCCGGCCGCCGCGGGTCCAACGTCTCGCTGCGGGTCCCGCAGCGCGGCGACAAGAAGGACCTGATGGAGACCGTCGCGCGCAACGCGCAGCAGGCCCTCGTGCTGCACAAGACCAAGCGGGCCAGCGACCTCACCACCCGCTCCCGGGCCCTGGAGGAGATCGCCGACGCCCTGGACCTCGACTCGGCTCCGCTGCGCATCGAGTGCTTCGACATCTCCCACCTCCAGGGCGAGGACGTCGTGGCCTCCATGGTCGTCTTCGAGGACGGGCTGCCGCGCAAGAGCGAGTACCGCCGCTTCCAGATCAAGGGCTTCGAGGGGCAGGACGACGTCCGGTCCATGCACGAGGTGATCAGCCGCCGGTTCAAGCGCTACCTCGCCGAGAAGGAGAGGACCGGCGAGTGGGTGGACGGCGAGGTCCCGGCGGAGGAGGCGGCCGACGCGCCCGAGGGCCGCGACGACGAGGGGCGCCCCAAGCGCTTCGCCTACCCGCCGCAGCTCGTCGTGGTCGACGGCGGACAGCCGCAGGTGGCGGCGGCCCGGCGGGCCCTGGACGAGCTCGGCATCGACGACATCGCCGTCTGCGGCCTCGCCAAGCGCCTGGAGGAGGTCTGGCTGCCCGGCGACGACGACCCGGTGGTGCTGCCCCGCTCCAGCGAGGGGCTGTACCTCCTCCAGCGGGTACGTGACACGGCTCACGATTTCGCCATCCGCTACCAGAGGTCCAAGCGGAACAAGCGCATCCGCAGCAGCCCCCTGGACGCCGTCCCCGGCCTCGGCGAGACCCGCAAACAGGCACTCATCAAGCATTTCGGCTCGGTCAAACGCCTCCGACAGGCGACAATCGAGCAGATCTGCGAGGTCCCCGGCATGGGCCGCAAGACGGCGGAGGCCGTGGCGGTGGCGCTCGCGACGGCGGCCCCGGCCGCGCCCGCCGTGAACACGGCAACAGGAGAGATCATGGAAGACGACGGGGGCACGACGGCATGACCACGCACGACCGGCAGCACGCGAACGAACCGCAGGCCGAGCAGCACCAGAGCGACCAGAACCACCAGAGCGACCCGCACGACCCGCACGACCCGCACAACGAGCACGAAGACGGAGCGCCAGACATGGACACGGGCACCACCGAGCCCGCGGGCGAGAACAACGCCGACGCGGCCACCCCCGAACTGGTGATCATCTCCGGCATGTCCGGAGCAGGCCGGTCCACCGCGGCGAAGTGCCTGGAGGACCTCGGCTGGTTCGTCGTCGACAACCTGCCGCCCGCGCTGATCCCCACCATGGTGGAGCTCGGCGCCCGCTCGCAGGGCAACGTGGCCCGGATCGCGGTCGTCGTCGACGTCCGCGGCCGGCAGTTCTTCGACAACCTCCGCGACTCCCTCGCCGACCTCGACTCCAAGCAGGTCACCCGCCGGATCGTCTTCCTGGAGTCCTCCGACGACGCCCTGGTCCGCCGCTTCGAGTCGGTCCGCCGCCCGCACCCCCTGCAGGGCGACGGCCGCATCGTCGACGGCATCGCCGCCGAGCGCGACCTGCTGCGCGAGCTGCGCGGCGACGCCGACCTGGTGATCGACACCTCCAGCCTCAACGTCCACGAGCTGCGCGCCAAGATGGACGCCCAGTTCGCCGGCGAGGAGGAGCCCGAGCTGCGGGCCACCGTGATGTCCTTCGGCTTCAAGTACGGCCTGCCCGTCGACGCCGACCTCGTCGTCGACATGCGCTTCCTGCCCAACCCGCACTGGGTCCCCGAGCTGCGCCCCTTCACCGGTCTGAACGAAGAGGTCGCCAACTACGTCTACAACCAGCCCGGCGCCAAGGAGTTCCTCGACCGCTACACCGAGCTGCTCCAGCTGATCGCCGCCGGATACCGCCGCGAGGGCAAGCGGTACGTGACGATCGCCGTCGGCTGCACGGGCGGCAAGCACCGCTCCGTGGCCACCGCCGAGAAGCTGGCCGCCCGGATCGCCGCGGAGGGCGTCGAGACCGTCGTCGTGCACCGGGACATGGGGCGCGAGTGAAGCCGTACAAGCGGCGCGCGTCCACCCTCTCGGTGCGGCGCACGCTCCGCAGGCGCGGTGCCCAGCCCAAGGTCGTCGCCCTCGGCGGCGGCATGGGGCTCTCGGCCTCCCTCGCCGCCCTGCGCCGCATCACCGGCGACCTGACCGCCGTGGTCACCGTCGCCGACGACGGGGGCTCCAGCGGCCGGCTCCGCGAGGAGCTGGGCGTGCTGCCCCCCGGCGACCTGCGCAAGGCGCTCGCGGCGCTCTGCGGCGACGACGACTGGGGCCAGACCTGGGCCCGGGTGATCCAGCACCGCTTCCAGTCCAAGGGCGAGATGCACGGCCACGCGGTCGGCAACCTGCTGATCGTCGCGCTCTGGGAGCAGCTGGGCGGCGACCCCGTCCAGGCCCTCGACCTGGTCGGCAAGCTGCTCGGCGCGCACGGCCGGGTGCTGCCCATGTCCGCCGTGCCGCTGGAGCTCCAGGCCCTGGTCAAGGGCCACGACCCGGAGCGCCCGCTCGACGTGGACACCGTCCGCGGCCAGGCCACCGTGGCCCTCACCCCCGGCGAGGTGCAGTCCGTCCACCTGGTGCCGCACGACCCGCCGGCCGTGCCCGAGGCCGTCGAGGCGGTCCTGGACGCGGACTGGGTGGTGCTCGGCCCGGGGTCCTGGTTCTCCTCGGTGATCCCGCACCTGCTGGTGCCCGAGCTGCTCGACGCCCTGGTGGAGACCAAGGCCCGCCGGGTGCTCTCGCTGAACCTCGCGCCGCAGCCCGGAGAAACAGAGGGCTTCTCCCCGCAGCGTCATTTGGAGGTTTTGGCACGACACGCCCCTAAACTCGCCCTGGACGTGGTGCTGGCCGACGAGGCCGCCGTGCCCGATCGCGAGTCCCTCGCCGACGCCGCCAAGCGGCTCGGCGCCGCGGTCGAGCTGGCGCCGGTGGCCAGGCCCGACGGTGCTCCGAAGCACGACCCGGAGCTGTTGGCCGCCGCGTACGACCGTATTTTTCGGATGCATGGAAGGATCGGCCCATGGCGATGACGGCAGCGGTGAAGGACGAGATCTCCCGGCTCCCCGTCACCCGGACCTGCTGCAGGAAGGCCGAGGTCTCGTCGATCCTGCGGTTCGCGGGCGGGCTGCACCTGGTGAGCGGCCGGATCGTGATCGAGGCGGAGCTGGACACCGCGATGGCGGCCCGCCGCCTCAAGCGGGACATCCTGGAGATCTTCGGGCACAGCTCGGAACTGATCGTGATGGCGCCCGGCGGACTGCGCCGGGGCTCGCGCTTCGTGGTGCGCGTGGTGGCGGGCGGCGACCAGCTGGCCCGCCAGACCGGCCTGGTGGACGGCCGCGGCCGCCCCATCCGGGGACTGCCCCCGCAGGTCGTGTCGGGTGCCACCTGTGACGCGGAGGCGGCCTGGCGCGGCGCCTTCCTGGCGCACGGCTCGCTGACCGAGCCGGGCCGCTCCTCCTCCCTGGAGGTGACCTGCCCGGGCCCGGAGGCCGCCCTCGCCCTGGTCGGCGCGGCCCGCCGGCTCTCCATCGCGGCGAAGGCCCGCGAGGTGCGCGGCGTGGACCGGGTGGTGGTCCGCGACGGCGACGCCATCGGTGCCCTGCTGACCCGGCTCGGCGCGCACGAGTCGGTGCTGGCCTGGGAGGAGCGGCGGATGCGCCGCGAGGTCCGCGCCACTGCCAACCGGCTGGCCAACTTCGACGACGCCAACCTGCGCCGCTCGGCCCGCGCGGCGGTCGCCGCGGGCGCCCGGGTGCAGCGGGCCCTGGAGATCCTCGCCGACGAGGTGCCCGAGCACCTCGCCGCGGCCGGCCGGCTGCGCATGGAGCACAAGCAGGCCTCCCTGGAGGAGCTGGGCGCGCTCGCCGACCCGCCGCTGACCAAGGACGCGGTGGCCGGCCGGATCCGCCGGCTGCTCGCGATGGCGGACAAGCGGGCGCAGGACCTGGGCATCCCCGGGACCGAGTCCAACCTGACGGAGGAGCTGGACGACAGCCTCGTCGGCTGACCCCTCACCAGAACGGCCGATTCCGTTCAACTCCGCGCTGCCGGTGCCCTTCTGAGGCGCCGGCAGCTTCCGTTTCGGCACGCCGTACGCACCCTTGACGAGGCCCGTGAGTCACCACGAGCCTGGCGTCTGTTCACTTTCGTGGCAGACAAGAGCAAGGGGGGCTTATGAGGCGCAGGGTGAGGGCGGCGGTCGCCGCCGCTTCACTGGTGATCGCGGGACTGGCGGCGGCACCCGTCGCCGGGGCGCAGCCGAACGCCGACGGCGCCGGCCAGGGCGACGGACTCTCCGTGTGGCGGGCCGAGGTCTCCCAGGAGCAGCTGCCGCTCCTCCTGGACGCCGGCACCGACGCCCGCGAACTGAGCGAGCAGGTGCCCGCCGAGGGCTCCGCCACCGTCGAGCTCTACCTCACCGACGCGCAAGCCGGGAAACTGCGCGGCGAGGGCGTCCGGATCACCGAGCACACCCTCTCCGCCCAGGCGGAGAAGCGGGTCGCGGGCGCCGGGGACGGAGTCTTCCGCCCGTACGGCGGCCCCGGCGGGCTCAAGCAGGAGATCATGGACACCGCCCGGTCCCACCCGGGGATCACCAAGGTCGTCTCGATCGGCAAGACCGTCAAGGGCCAGGACATCCTCGCCCTCAAGATCAGCAAGGGCGCCGCCAAGAGCAGGGACGGCTCGCGGCCCGCCACGCTGTACATGTCCAACCAGCACGCCCGCGAGTGGATCACCCCCGAGATGACCCGGCGGCTGATGCACCACTACCTCGACGGCTACGGCAAGGACAGCCGCCTCACCCGGATCGTCGACACCACCGAGCTGTGGTTCGTGCTCTCCGCCAACCCCGACGGCTACGACTACACCCACGCCGACCCGGCCAACCGCCAGTGGCGCAAGAACCTGCGCGACAACAACGGCGACGGGCGCATCGAGTCCGGCGACGGCGTCGACCTCAACCGCAACTTCGGCTACAAGTGGGGCTACGACGACGAGGGCTCGTCGCCCGACGCGGCCGACGAGACCTATCGCGGCCCGCGCGCCGCCTCCGAGCCGGAGACCCGCGCCCTGGACGCCTTCGAGAAGCGCATCGGCTTCCAGTACGGCATCAACTACCACTCCGCCGCCCAGCTGCTGCTGTACGGCGTGGGCTGGCAGGTCGCCACCGACACCCCCGACGACGTGGCCCTCAGGGCGCTCGCCGGCACCCCGCAGAAGTCCGCGGTCCCCGGCTACCGCCCGCAGGTCTCCTCGGAGCTCTACATCACCAACGGCGAGGCCGACGGACACGCCGCCAACGTCAACGGGATGCAGATGTTCACCCCGGAGATGTCGACCTGCGCCACCGCCTCCCGCGTCGACCCGAACGACGCCTGGAACCCGGCGGACTGCGCCTCCGTCTTCACCTTCCCCGACGACGAGAAGCTGATCCAGGCCGAGTTCGCCAAGAACATCCCCTTCGCGCTCGCCGTCGCCGAGACCGCCGCCCACCCGGACCGGCCCGTCTCCCCGGTGGGCATCGAGGCCCCCGACTTCACCCCGGACGCCTTCGCCACCTCCTACGCCGCCCGCGGCCAGGAGCAGGAGGTCGCCGTCACCGCCCGCAAGTCGCTGCGCGCCAAGACCCTCAACTACCGGATCAACGGCGGCCGCACCCACCGCGAGGGCCTGGAGCCCTGGAAGGGCGGCGAGACCTTCGGCGGCGAGGACAACCTCTACTTCGACCAGTTCCGCGCCGAGGTCGAGGGCACCCGGCCCGGCGACAAGGTCGAGGTCTGGTACACGGCCCGCACCCGCGAGGGCAGGGCCACCGCGTCCGCCCCGTTCACGTACACCGTGGCCGAGCGGCCCCGCGGCGACGTCCTCGTCCTCGCCGAGGAGGGCGGCACCGCCGCCGCGAAGAACGCCGACGCCTATGTGAAGGCCGTCGCCGCCAACGGCCGGCGGGCCGCCGTCTGGGACGTCGCCACCCAGGGCGCCCCGCACCCCCTCGGCGTGCTGAGCCACTTCCGCACCGTCGTCTGGTACTCCGGCGCCGAGCAGCCCTCCGGCGGCTCGCTGCTCGCGGTCCGCGCCTACCTCAACGAGGGCGGCAAGCTGATCAACGCGGGCGAGAAGTCCGGCGGCCTGGTCACCATCGGCCGGGCCGAGTCCAACGACTTCGCCCAGTACTACCTCGGCGCCTACCGCAGGGCCGGTCTGAACGGCCCGGTCTCCTTCGCCGGAGCCGGCCGCCTCGGCGGCGCCGGCGCGCCGCTCGGCGCTGCGGAGGGCAACCCGCTCGACAACGCGGGCGCCTACACCGTCACCTCCGACACCCTGAAGCCCGCGCTCTTCCCGCAGTTCGCCGACAGCGCCTCGGCGGGCGACTACCCGGGCATCCGGACCCCCTTCGAGCCCTACGAGGGGAGCCGGTTCGCTGCCCTGCGGCACTCGGACAACACCTGGGCGCGGCTCGCCAGGACCGTGGACCTCACCGGCGTCGTCGCCGCCCAGCAGCCGAACCTGACCTTCCAGGTCAGCTACGACACCGAGCCGGGGTACGACAACGTGATCGTCGAGGCCCACACCGTCGGCCAGGACGATTGGACCACCCTGCCCGACGCCAACGGCGGCACCTCCGCCGAGCCGCCCGCCGACTGCGGCGAGGGCTACTACGTGCGCGGCCACCCCTTCCTCGCCCACTACCTCACGGTCGGCGAGGACGGCTGCGCCGCCACCGGCACCACCGGCGCCTGGAACGCCTTCACCGGCCCCTCCAACGGCTGGCGGCAGGCGAAGATCGACCTGAGCGCGTACGCGGGCAAGCAGGTCGAGCTGGCCGTCTCCTACGTCTCCGACCCGGGCACCGGCGAGATGGGCGCCTTCGTCGACGACCTCCGGCTCTCCGCCGGCGCCGTCGCCGAGACCGAGGGCTTCGAGACCGGGACCGGAAACTGGTCCGTACCGGGTGCTCCGGCCGGCAGCCCCGGGAACGGATCCGACTGGACCCGTTCCGAGGCGCTCTTCCACTCCCAGGCGTCGGTCACCACCCGTGACACCGTCCTCTTCGGCTTCGGTCTGGAGCACGTCCCGAATGCGGCGGATCGGGCGGCTCTGCTCGGAAAGGCCCTTAATTCGCTCCGACGCTGATCCGGCCGCTCAGGCGAGCATGGATTTCGGTCACTCTCCGTAGTGGGGGCGAAGGTCCCGCGATGGCCCTTACCTCTTGGTAGGTAAGGGCTGTCGGCCTTTTTCCAGCACTTTCAGGGCGCGTACGGCTGCACTGGATGTCACTCTCGGCCGCTGGGAGAGGTAGGGTCGTAAGCGGTCGGGGACATCCCAAAAGAGAAGCTCGCCGGGCGTCGAAACCCGGCGTACCTAACGAGGAGATCGGTTCGTGACGATCCGCGTAGGCATCAACGGCTTTGGCCGTATCGGTCGCAACTACTTCCGCGCGCTCCTTGAGCAGGGTGCCGACATCGAGATCGTGGCTGTCAACGACCTGGGTGACACCGCGACCACGGCCCACCTGCTGAAGTACGACACCATCCTGGGCCGCCTCAAGGCCGAGGTGACCCACACCGCCGACACCATCACGGTCGACGGCCACACCATCAAGGTGCTCTCCGAGCGCAACCCGGCCGACATCCCCTGGGGTGAGCTGGGCGTCGACATCGTCATCGAGTCGACCGGCATCTTCACCAAGAAGGCCGACGCCGAGAAGCACATCGCCGGCGGCGCCAAGAAGGTCCTCATCTCGGCTCCGGCCAGCGACGAGGACATCACCATCGTGATGGGCGTCAACCAGGACAAGTACGAGCCGGCGAACCACCACGTCATCTCGAACGCGTCCTGCACCACCAACTGTGTGGCGCCGATGGCCAAGGTCCTCGACGAGAACTTCGGCATCGTCAAGGGCCTGATGACCACGGTCCACGCGTACACCAACGACCAGCGCATCCTGGACTTCCCGCACAAGGACCTGCGCCGCGCCCGCGCCGCCGCGGAGAACATCATCCCGACCACGACGGGTGCCGCCAAGGCCACCGCCCTGGTCCTCCCGCAGCTCAAGGGCAAGCTCGACGGCATCGCGATGCGCGTCCCGGTCCCGACCGGCTCCGCCACCGACCTCGTCGTCACGCTCGACCGCGAGGTCACCAAGGACGAGGTCAACGCGGCCTTCAAGAAGGCGTCCGAGGACGGCTCCCTGAAGGGCATCCTGTTCTACACCGAGGACCCGATCGTCTCCTCCGACATCGTCAGCGACCCGGCGTCCTGCACCTTCGACGCCTCCCTGACCATGGTCCAGGAAGGCAGCACGGTCAAGATCCTCGGTTGGTACGACAACGAGTGGGGCTACTCCAACCGTCTCGTCGACCTCACCGTCTTCGTCGGCGGCCAGCTCTAAACTTCAGGGCGGGTTTTCGATGTGAGCAGGGCTCGGGCAGCGCGAAGACGCGCTGCGCGAGCCCTGTCTCGTGTGCTCCACCGCGTGTACCAAGGGAGTCAGTGAACAGATGAAGACGATCGACGAGCTTCTCGCCGAAGGCGTCTCCGGCAAGCGGGTGTTCGTCCGCGCCGACCTCAACGTGCCGCTCGACGGCACCACCATCACCGACGACGGCCGCATCCGCGCCGTCGTCCCCACCGTCAAGGCGCTCGCCGACGCCGGCGCCCGCGTGGTCGTCGCCTCGCACCTGGGCCGCCCCAAGGGCGCCCCGGACCCGGCGTTCTCGCTCGCCCCGGCCGCCGCGCGGCTCGGCGAGCTGCTCGGCGCCGACGTGGCCTTCGCGACCGACACCGTGGGCGACTCGGCCAAGGCGACCGTCGCGGGCCTGGCCGACGGCCGGGTGGCCGTCATCGAGAACCTGCGCTTCAACGCCGGCGAGACCTCCAAGGACGACGCCGAGCGCGGCGCCTTCGCGGACGAGCTCGCCGCCCTCGCCGACCTCTACGTCGGCGACGGCTTCGGCGCGGTGCACCGCAAGCACGCCTCGGTCTTCGACCTCCCGGCCCGTCTGCCGCACGCCGCCGGCTACCTCATCGCCAACGAGGTCGGCGTCCTGAAGAAGCTGACGAGCGACGTCCAGCGCCCGTACGTGGTCGTCCTCGGCGGCGCCAAGGTCTCCGACAAGCTCGGTGTGATCGACCACCTGCTGGAGAAGGCCGACCGCATCCTGATCGGCGGCGGCATGGCGTACACCTTCCTCAAGGCCCAGGGCCACGAGGTCGGCATCTCGCTGCTCCAGGAGGACCAGATCCCGGCTGTCCTGGACTACCTCAAGCGCGCCGACGAGCGCGGCGTGGAGTTCGTGCTCCCCGTCGACGTGCTGGTCTCGGCCGAGTTCCCGGACCTGAAGACCAAGGCCCCGGCCAACCCGACCACGGTCGCCGCGACCGCCATCCCGGCCACCGAGGAGGGCCTGGACATCGGTCCGGAGACCCGCAAGCTCTACGCCTCGAAGCTCGCCGACGCGGCCACCGTCTTCTGGAACGGCCCGATGGGCGTCTTCGAGCACCCCGACTACGCCGAGGGCACCAAGGCCGTCGCGCAGGCGCTTGTCGACTCCCCGGCCTTCACCGTGGTCGGCGGTGGGGACTCGGCCGCCGCCGTCCGCATCCTGGGCTTCGACGAGAATGCCTTCGGCCACATCTCGACCGGCGGCGGCGCCTCCCTCGAATACCTCGAGGGCAAGACGCTCCCCGGCCTCGCCGCACTGGAGGACTGACCGCTTTATGAGCAACACCCGCACCCCGCTGATGGCGGGCAACTGGAAGATGAACCTCAACCACCTCGAGGCCATCGCCCACGTCCAGAAGCTCGCCTTCGCGCTCACCGACAAGGACTACGACGCCGTCGAGGTCGCGGTCCTCGCGCCCTTCACCGACCTGCGCTCCGTGCAGACCCTGGTCGACGGCGACAAGCTGAAGATCAAGTACGGCGCCCAGGACATCTCGGCGCACGAGTCCGGTGCCTACACCGGCGAGATCTCCGGCCTGATGCTGTCGAAGCTGAAGTGCTCCTTCGTGGCCGTCGGCCACTCGGAGCGCCGCCAGTACCACGGCGAGTCCGACGAGCTGTGCAACGCCAAGGTGAAGGCCGCCTTCCAGCACGGGATCACCCCGATCCTCTGCGTCGGCGAGGAGCTGGAGGTCCGTGAGGCCGGCGAGGCCGTCCCGCACACCCTGGCCCAGGTCGAGGGCGGCCTGAAGGGCCTCCCGGCCGAGCAGGCCGAGACCATCGTGATCGCCTACGAGCCCGTGTGGGCCATCGGCACCGGCAAGGTCTGCGGCGCGGACGACGCGCAGGAGGTCTGCGCGGCGATCCGCGGCAAGCTGGCCGAGCTGTACTCGCAGGACGTGGCCGACAAGATCCGCATCCAGTACGGCGGGTCCGTCAAGGGCTCGAACGTCGCCGAGATCATGGCGCAGGCCGACATCGACGGCGCGCTGGTGGGCGGTGCCTCGCTGGACGCCGACGAGTTCGTCAAGATCGTGCGCTTCCGCGACCAGTGAGTATGCGGTAGCGGAGATACGTCGTACCCTTGCGGGGGTCGGGCAGGCGCCCGGCCCCCGTCCGTATAAGTCCGAGGAAGTTGGTCCAGCCGTGGTTATGGGGTTCTCGATCGCCCTGATCGTCTTCAGCGCGCTGCTGATGCTGCTCGTGCTGATGCACAAGGGGAAGGGCGGCGGCCTCTCCGACATGTTCGGTGGCGGCATGCAGTCGTCCGTCGGCGGCTCCTCGGTCGCCGAGCGCAACCTGGACCGCATCACCGTCGTGGTCGGTCTGCTGTGGTTCGCGTGCATTGTCGTACTTGGCCTGCTGATGAAGCTGGACGGGTAACTCCAATCACTGGACGCGCGTTGGGCCTTACGTAGACTGGGGCATCTTCGAGCACCATCACGCAGGGAGTTACGACCGTGGCAAGTGGCAACGCGATCCGGGGAAGCCGGGTCGGAGCGGGGCCGATGGGCGAGGCCGAGCGGGGCGAGTCCGCACCCCGTCTCCGCATCTCCTTCTGGTGCTCGAACGGGCACGAGACCCAGCCGAGCTTCGCCAGTGACGCACAGGTCCCGGAGACCTGGGACTGCCCGCGCTGCGGCTTCCCGGCAGGTCAGGACCGGGACAACCCGCCGGACCCGCCGCGCACCGAGCCCTACAAGACGCACCTCGCGTACGTACGGGAGCGGCGCAGCGACGCGGACGGCGAGGCGATCCTCGCCGAGGCGCTTGCCAAGCTCCGTGGCGAGATCTGAGCACGGTGTGATGATGTGACCGAACGGGCCCCGCCCGCGAACCGAGTTCGCGGGCGGGGCCCGTTCGTCGTCAGCCGCGGTGGACGTCCGCGATGTGCGCGGTGAGCGCCAGGGCGGCGGTCGCACGCGAGTAGGTCAGCTGGGCCACGCGCGCGTACAGGCAGTCCAGGATCAGCAGCACCGAGTGGCGGGTGCCGAATCCGCCGTGCCGGAAGCCGGTCCCGGCGGCCGTCGAGGTGAGGTGGACGCCCGCCGCGCGGGCCACCGGCGAGCGCGGGTCCCCGGTGACGGCGACCGTTGCGGCCCCCCGCTCGGCGGCCAGCCGCAGCGGCCCGAGCACCTCGCGGGTGGCGCCCGAGTGGGACAGGGCGACGACCGCGTCCGCGGGGGTCAGCAGGGCCGCCGAGGTCTCCGCCGCGTGCACCTCGGTCCAGGCGCGCGCCTCGCAGCCGATGCCGAAGAGCCGGGCCTGGGTCTCCAGGGCGAGCACCCCGGAGGCGCCGACCCCGTAGACGTCGATCCGGCGGGCCTGGGCGAGGACCCGGGCGGCCCGCTCCAGGGCGCCGAGGTCGAGCTGCTCGGCGGTGGCGCGTAGCGCCTGGAGGTCGGCGCGGGCGACGGCGGCCACGACCCGCTCCAGCGGCTCCTCGGGTCCGATCTCGGGCCCGAGCGGCGTGCGTTCGGCCGCCTCGCTCTCCTGCCCCTGCTCCCGGGCGAGTTCGAGCAGCAGCCGCTGGTACGAGTCGAGCCCGAGGGCGTGGCAGAACCGGGTCACGGTGGCCTGCGAGGTCCCCGTACGGCGGCCCAGCTCGGCGGCGGACAGCCCGGAGACCCGGGCCGGATCGGCGAGGACCCAGTCGCCGACCTTGCGCAAGGAGCCGGACATCCGGGGGAGTTCGGAGCGGATCAGCGCGGTGATCATGAGGTGCCGGCCTTCGTGGGTCTTGTGTTCCGATGAATCTATCAATCACCATGCGGGCTGATGAACGAATCCGGGATTCAGTGGGTGGTCGGTGTCGACGCGGGCGGTACGCGGACCAGGGCACGGCTCGCCGAGGCGGCGACCGGCCGGGTGCTCGGCGAGGGCACCGGGGGCGCCGGGAACGCGCTGAGCGTCGCCCCCGACGCGCTCGTCCGCCATCTGGGCGAGGCCCTGTGCGGGGCCCTGCCGCCGGGCGGGGGAGCCGTCGCGGCCGTGGTGGGCGGCTTCGCGGGCGGCGGGCCCGGCGGGGGCCGGGAGCGGGCGCACGCGGCCCTCGCGGAGGCGCTGGCCCGCGCGGGCGTGCGGGCGGCGCGGGTCGAGGTGCGGGGCGACGCGGACGTCGCCTTCGCCGGCGGCGAGGGGACCCCGGCCGACGGGCTCGTCCTCATCGCCGGCACGGGCGCGGCCGCCGCCCGGGTCGCCGGCCGCCGGGCCATCCGCGCCGCCGACGGCGACGGCTGGCTGCTCGGCGACGCCGGCAGCGGCTTCTGGCTGGGCCGGGAGGCGCTGCGGGCGGTGCTGCGCTCGCTGGACGGACGGGGGCCTTCGACCGCGCTCACCGGACCGGTGGGCGCGCTCTGCGGGGGCCTGGCCAAGGAGGACGTCGTCCGGTACGCGTACGGGGCGGAGCCGGTGCGGCTGGCCGCGCTGAGTCCGGTGGTGGTGGAGGCGGCGGGGGCGGGGGACGAGGTGGCGTCGGCCCTGCTGGACCGGGCGGCGGACGAACTGTGCGCCACGGTGGCGGCGTTGGGCCCGCGCCCCGGCGAGCCGCTGGTGGTGACCGGGGGTCTCCTGGGCCCTGGGGGCCCGCTGCTGGAGCGCCTGAGGGCGCGGGTGTCGGCGCTGGGGCTCACTCCGGACCCGGTCCGGGACGGGCTCGCGGGGGCGGTGGCGTTGGCGCGGCTGCGGGTCTGACGGGGCGGGCGCGGAATCCCGGGCCTGGCAGGGGTCGCCGTCCGTCGGGCCCGCCCTCCCCAGGCTTCGTCCGGGGAACCCCGGGCCCTGCGGAACGAGTGTCCGCGACGGGGTGGGCACCGCTCTGCGGAACGATGGTCGGCAAGGGGAAGGGCGCCGTCCCGCGGCACGGATGTCCGCGACGCGGGGCGGGAGGCGAGGTCTCGTGACGGCGGGAGGGGGCCGGAGCCGGAGCGGGGGTGGGGGTGTCCGGACGTGGCGGCGCCCGTAACGGAACGAAGCGAAGTGAAGGTCGCAGTCCGGACACCCCCACCCCCGCGGAGGTTCCGGCCCCCGTCGCCCCACGGGTGGAAGCGGCACCCTTGACGCGCTCCCACCGGACTGGTTCATTGAGCCGAAAGATCTCGCACTGCCCGGTTGTCTGAACCAGAGGAGCGAACCGCATGCCCCAACCCACCCCCACCGCAACCCAGTTCGCCGACCTGGCCCGATCGGCCCTCGACCGGGCCGCCGCCGCCAACAAGGACGCCGTTCCCGCCGCCGCCCGGCTCTTCGCCGACTGCGTGGCGGCCGACGGGGTGATCCACGCCTTCGGGACCGGTCACTCGCAGGCCGCCGCGCTCGAAGTGGCCGGCCGGGCCGGAGGGCTCGTGCCGACGAGCCGGATCGCGCTCGCCGACCTCGTGCTGCGGGGCGGCGAGGACCCAGAGGTCCTCCGGGACCCGCTGCTCGAACGCTCCCCGGGACTCGCCGACCGGCTCTACGCCCTCGCCACGCCCCGCCCCCAGGACCTCTTCGTCATCATCTCCAACTCGGGCGTCAACAACTCGATCGTGGACATGGCGCTCAAGGTCACCACCGCCGGGCACCGCCTCGTCGCGCTCACGTCGCTGGAGCACACCCACGCCGTCCCCGCGCTGCACCCCGCCGGCCACCGGCTCGCCGACCTCGCCGACGCCGTGCTCGACAACTGCGCCCCCGCCGGCGACGCCGTCCTCCCGCTCCCCGACGGCACCGCGCTGTGCGGCATCTCCACACTCACCTCCTCCCTGCTCGTCCAGATGGTCGTCGCCGAAGCCGTCGCGCTGCTGCTCGCGGAGGGGCACGAGCCGCCGGTCTACGTCTCCGCCAACCTCCCCGGCGGCCACGAGCGCAACGCCCTCCTCGAAGCCCGCTACGCGGGACGGCTGCACCGCGGCGGCCACTGAACGCGTTTCGCACACCGGATCAATTAGGTTGGAGGGGCAGCGGGGCACACACGCGACAAGACGCGGCATGACGAAGAAATGGGCGATGTCCGAGATGAGTAACGAAGGCCGTACCAGGCTCAACCAGCTGCCCGAGTGGGCGGCCCTCGGCAAGCACCGCGAGCAGCTCGGCGACACGCACCTGCGCGAGCTGTTCGCCGCCGACCCGGCGCGCGGCACCGGCTTCACGCTGCGCGTCGGCGACCTGTATCTGGACTACTCCAAGAACCTCGTCACCGACGAGACCCTGGCGCTGCTGCGCGAGCTCGCCGCCGCCACCGGCGTCGCCGAGCTGCGCGACGCCATGTTCCGCGGCGACAAGATCAACAACACCGAGCACCGGGCGGTCCTGCACACCGCGCTGCGCGCCCCGCGCGGCGCCGTGGTCGAGGTGGACGGCGTGGACGTCGTCCCCGAGGTGCACGCCGTCCTCGACAAGATGGCCGCCTTCGCCGACCGCGTTCGCGCCGGCGAGTGGACCGGTCACACCGGCAAGCCGATCAAGAACGTCGTCAACATCGGCATCGGCGGCTCGGATCTCGGCCCCGCCATGGCCTACGAGGTGCTGCGCTCCTACACCCGGCGCGACCTGACGTTCCGTTTCGTCTCCAACGTCGACGGCGCCGACCTGCACGAGGCCGTCCGCGACCTCGACCCGGCGGAGACCCTCTTCATCGTCGCCTCGAAGACCTTCACCACCATCGAGACGATCACCAACGCCACCTCCGCCCGCGACTGGCTGCTCGCCGGTCTCGGAGCCGGCCAGGAGGCCGTCGCCCGCCACTTCGTGGCCCTGTCGACCAACGCCGAGAAGGTCGAGGAGTTCGGCATCGACACGGCGAACATGTTCGAGTTCTGGGACTGGGTCGGCGGCCGCTACTCGTACGACTCCGCCATCGGCCTGTCCCTGATGATCGCCATCGGGCCGGACGCCTTCCGCGAGATGCTCGACGGCTTCCACCTGGTCGACGAGCACTTCCGCACGGCCGCCCCGGAGGAGAACGCCCCGCTGCTGCTCGGCCTCCTCGGCATCTGGTACGGCGCCTTCCACGACGCCCAGTCGCACGCCGTGCTGCCGTACTCGCACTACCTGTCGAAGTTCACCGCGTACCTCCAGCAGCTCGACATGGAGTCCAACGGCAAGTCCGTGACCCGTGACGGGCAGCCGGTCGACTGGCAGACGGGCCCCGTCGTCTGGGGCACCCCGGGCACCAACGGCCAGCACGCCTACTACCAGTTGATCCACCAGGGCACGAAGGTCATCCCGGCCGACTTCATCGGCTTCGCCCGGCCCGTCGCGGACCTGCCGGCCGGCCTGGTCGCCCAGCACGACCTGCTGATGGCGAACTTCTTCGCCCAGACGCAGGCGCTCGCCTTCGGCAAGACGCCCGAGGAGGTACGGGCGGAGGGCGTTCCCGAGGAGCTCGTCCCGCACAAGACCTTCCAGGGCAACCACCCGACCACCACGATCCTGGCGGACGCGCTCACCCCGTCCGTGCTGGGCCAGCTCGTCGCGCTGTACGAGCACAAGGTCTTCGTCCAGGGGGCCGTCTGGAACATCGACTCCTTCGACCAGTGGGGCGTCGAGCTCGGCAAGGTCCTCGCGAAGAGGATCGAGCCGGTGCTCACCGAGGGCGAGGGCGGCGAGCGGCTCGACAGCTCCACCGCCGGGCTCGTCGCCGCCTACCGCTCGCTGCGCGGCCGGGACTGACGGATGACCACGGGGGAGGGGGCGGTGCGGCTGCGCCCGCCCAGGAACGCCGTGGACCGCCGGGCCGTGCCCTGGTGGCGGGTCCAGCTGCTCGTCACCACGGCCGTGCCGGTGGCCGTCCTGGCCGTGCTGGGGTGGCTCATCACCCCGGCACGGTTCTGGCTGCTGCTCCCGGCCGCGATCGTGGCGGTCCTCGGGCTCGCCTGCGCCGCCCTCCTCCCCTCCTGGTGGTTCCGGGTGCACCGCTGGGAGGTGACGGAGGACGCCGTGTACGTACGGACCGGTGCCCTCTGGCAGGAGTGGCGGATCGCGCCCATGTCCCGGATCCAGACCGTCGACACCGTACGGGGCCCGCTGGAGCAGAGCTTCCGGCTGGCCACGGTCACCGTCACCACCGCCTCCTCCAAGGGGGCGCTGCGGATCGAGGGCCTCGACCACGAGCTCGCCGCCGAGCTCGCCGAACGGCTCACCGCGATCACCCGGGCCACCCCCGGGGACGCCACATGAGCGAGGACACGGGTACCCGCCCGGTCACGGACCCCGACCCCGCCCCGGCGCGGGCCGCCGACCCGGCACGGGAGTGGCGGCGCCTCCACCCGCGCTCCCTCCTGGCCGGCGCCGCCGTCCTGTGCGGGATCGCCGGCGGCGGCGCCCTGCCCGCCTTCCTCAGCCTCTCCTCCGGCTCCCGGCCCGCCTGGCAGGCCGCCGCCTGGGTCCTCGCCGGGGCTGTGCTGCTCATCGGCGGAGGCACGGCCGCCGACTGGGTCCGGCTGCGCCGCACCCGCTACCGGATCGGCCCCGAACTGGTCGAGCTGCACACCGGTCTCGTCGTGGTGAAACGGCGTTCCCTGGCCCGCGAGCGGATCCGCAGCGTCGACCTCACCGCCAACCCGCTGCAACGCGTCCTCGGCCTGGTCAAGGTCGGGATCGGCACCGGCGAACACACCGACGGCGACTCCACCCTGGAACTCGACCTGGTCGCCCGCGCCGAGGGCGAGCGGCTCCGCCACACCCTGCTGGCCCGGCTCGAGGGTCCCGAGGACCCCGTCCACGACGGGGTCCTCGCCGCCGTGGACCCGCGCTGGATCCGCTACGCCCCGGTCTCCTTCGTCACCCCGCTGCTCGCCGTCGCGGCGGGCGGTGCCGTGATGCAGGTCAGCGACTGGTTCGGCGCGCAGGACGAGGTCATCCACTGGATAGGGGACCGCTTCGAGGACGTCTCGCTGCTCTGGATGCTCGTCGACCTCGTCCTGATCGCGCTGGTCGCCGGCCTGTTCGGCGCCCTCGGCCTCTGGGTCGAGATGTGGTTCCGCTACCGCCTGGAGCGGGAGCCGGGCGGCACCCTGCGGGTCCGCCGGGGCCTGTTCACGGCCCGCTCGATCTCCCTGGAGGAGCGCAGGCTGCGCGGGGTGGAGCTGGTCGAACCGCTCGGCGTACGGCTCTTCCGCGCGGCCCGCGTCGACGCCGTCGCCACCGGGCTCGCCCAGAACGACGACGACAAGCACGCCGACCTCAAGAACCTGGTGCCGCCGGTGCCCCGCGCCGTCGCGGACCGGGTCGCCGCGCAGGTGCTGCGCGAGCCCGAGCCGCCGACCGGCGCCCCGCTCGCCGGGCACCCCCGGGCCGCCCGCCGCAGGCGGCTCGGCTGGGCGCTGTGGACCGGGCTCGGCCCCGCGGCCGTCCTCGCCCTGCTCGGCGCCTGGCTCACCCCGGTCCTGGGGTACGCGGCGGCCGCCTTCGCCGCCCTGGTGACCCCGCTCGCGCTGGTCCTCGCCCTCGACGCCTACCGGAACCTCGGGCACGGCGTCAGCGGCGCCTACCTGGTCACCCGTTCGGGCACCGTGCGCCGCTCCACCGTCGCCCTCCAGCGGGCCGGGGTCATCGGCTGGACGGTCAAGCAGTCCTGGTTCCAGCGCCGGGCCGGCGTGCTCACGCTGAGCGCCACGACGGCCGCCGGAGAGGGCGCGTACGCCGTCTACGACGCGGGCGAGAGCCAGGGCCTGACCTTCGCCGCCGAGGCCGTACCGGACCTGCTGGGCCCCTTCCTGGAGCCCGTACGCGACGAGCCCGTACAGGGTGGGTCCGTACGTGAGGAGTCCGTGCGCAGCCGGCCCGTACGAAGCCCGGAAACGCCGGAGGCCCGGTCCACCGAAGGGTGAACCGGGCCTCCGTGGCGCGTCCTCAGGCCGTGGCCGGGGGGTACAGCGCGCGGGGCAGCTCCGAGGCCGCCGCCGCGTCCAGCAGCCACAGCGTCCGCGAGCGGCCGTAGGCGCCCGCCGCCGGGGCCTGCACCTCGCCCGCGCCGGACAGGGCGATGGCCGCGGCCTTCGCCTTGTCCTCGCCGGCCGCGAGCAGCCAGACCTCCTTGGCGGCGCGGATCGCCGGCAGGGTCAGCGAGACCCGGGTCGGCGGCGGCTTGGGCGCGCCGTGCACCCCGACCACCGTCCGCTCGGTCTCGCGGACCGCCGGGAGCTCCGGGAAGAGCGAGGCCACGTGGGTGTCCGGGCCGACGCCCAGCATCAGCACGTCGAAGGTGGGCACCCCGCCGTGGTCGCCGGGACCGGCCGCCGCCGCGAGCTCCGCCGCGTACGCCGCGGCCGCGGCCTCCACGTCGTCGCCGTACGGGCCGTCCGAGGCCGGCATCGCGTGCACCCGGGCCGGGTCCAGCGGGACGCTGTCGAGCAGCGCCTCGCGGGCCTGGGTGACGTTGCGCTTCGGGTCGCCCTCGGGCAGGAAGCGCTCGTCGCCCCACCACAGGTCGAGCCGCGCCCAGTCGACCGCGTCCCGCGCGGGCGCCGCACGCAGCGCCGCGAGCAGGCCGTTGCCGTTGCGCCCGCCGGTGAGCACCACCGAGGCGGTGCCGCGGGCGGCCTGCGCGTCCACGATCTTCGTGATCAGCCGGGCCGCCGCGGCCTGGGCCATCAGCTCCTTGTCGCGGTGGACGACGAGCTGAGGGGCGCTCACTTGGCCGCCGCCTTCTTGGCCGGGGCCTTCTTCGCGGCCTTGGCCGCCGGGGCCGGAGCCTCGGCTTCGGGGGCCTCCTCGGCGGGGACGGTGACGGGCGCGGTGGTCGCCGCCTCCTCGTCGAGCCGCTCCAGGCCGAACCGCAGCGCCGAGGCGTAGGTGTCGTCCGGGTCGAGGCGGCGCAGCTCCTCCGCGATCAGCTCGGCCGTCTCGCGGCGCTTGAGCGCCACGCCGCGGTCCGGCTGTCCGTGGATGGAGAGCGTGGCGAGCGCGGCGTCCGGCCGGTCGAGCACGATGGGACCGAGGCTGGTCTCCATCCGTACCGAGGTGAGGCCGGGACCGGCCGACGTCGAGCGCCGCACCGGGATCTTCAGCCGGTCCGCCAGCCACATGGCGAGCAGCTCGACGCTCGGGTTGAACTCCTCGCCCTCCACCTCGGCCGAGGTGACCTCGCACGCGACCTGGTCGAGCGCGGCGGCCAGCATCGAGCGCCACGGGGTGATCCGGGTCCACGAGAGGTCCGTGTCGCCCGGGGTGTACGCGTCCGCGCGCGCGGTCAGCTCCTGGATGGGCTGCTCGGCGGCGTACGTGTCGGTCACACGGCGCTGGGCGAGGGCGCCCAGCGGGTCGTTCGCCGGGTCGGTCGGCGAGTTCACCGGCCACCAGACGACGACGGGCGCGTCCGGCAGCAGCAGCGGCAGCACCACCGACTGGGCGTGGTCGACGACCTCGCCGTACAGCCGGAGCACCACCGTCTCGCCGGTGCTGGCGTCGGCGCCGAGGCGGACCTCGGCGTCGAGCCGCGCCTTGGCGCGGTCCCGCGGGGAGCGCGAGACCCGCTTGATGACGACGAGGGTCCGCGAGGGGTGCTCGCGGGACGCCTCGTTGGCCGCCTTGAGCGCGTCGTAGGCGTTCTCCTCGTCGGTGACGATGACGAGGGTGAGCACCATGCCGACGGCCGGGGTGCCGATGGCCCGCCGCCCGAGCACCAGCGCCTTGTTGATCTTGGAGGACGTGGTGTCCGTCAGGTCGGTCTTCATGGCCGGCGCCAGCTCCTGCCGTCTCGTGCGAGCATCTCGTCCGCCTCGACCGGACCCCAGGTCCCGGACTGGTACTGCGCGGGCTTGCCGTGCTTGTCCCAGAACTGCTCGATCGGGTCGAGGATCTTCCAGGACAGCTCGACCTCCTCGACGCGGGGGAAGAGGTTGGAGTCGCCGAGCAGGACGTCGAGGATGAGCCGCTCGTAGGCCTCGGGGCTGGACTCGGTGAAGGACTCGCCGTAGGCGAAGTCCATCGACACGTCCCGGACCTCCATCTGCGTGCCCGGCACCTTGGAGCCGAACCGCATGGTGACGCCCTCGTCCGGCTGCACGCGGATGACGAGCGCGTTCTGGCCGAGCTCCTCCGTCGCCGTCTGGTCGAAGGGGGAGTGCGGGGCGCGCTGGAAGACCACCGCGATCTCGGTGACCCGGCGGCCCAGGCGCTTGCCGGTGCGCAGGTAGAAGGGGACGCCCGCCCAGCGGCGGTTGTCGATCTCCACCTTGATGGCCGCGTAGGTGTCGGTCTTCGACTGGGGGTCGATGCCGTCTTCCTGGAGGTAGCCGACGGCCTTCTCGCCGCCCTGCCACCCGGCCGCGTACTGGCCGCGCACGGTGGACTTGCCCAGGTCCTTCGGCAGCTTCACCGCGCCGAGCACCTTGGTCTTCTCCGCGGCGAGCGCGTCGGCGTCGAAGGAGGCGGGCTCCTCCATCGCGGTCAGCGCCAGCAGCTGGAGCAGGTGGTTCTGGATGACGTCACGGGCGGCGCCGATGCCGTCGTAGTAGCCGGCCCGGCCGCCGATGCCGATGTCCTCGGCCATGGTGATCTGCACGTGGTCGACGTACGACCGGTTCCAGATCGGCTCGAAGAGGGTGTTGGCGAAGCGGAGCGCCAGGATGTTCTGGACGGTCTCCTTGCCGAGGTAGTGGTCGATGCGGAAGACCGCGTCGGGCGGGAAGACCTCGTGGACGACCTCGTTGAGCTCCTTGGCGGAGGCCAGGTCGTGACCGAAGGGCTTCTCGATGACCGCCCGGCGCCAGGAGCCGTTCTTCTGGTCGGCCAGGCCGTGCTTCTTCAGCTGCCGGACGACCAGGGGGAAGAACTTCGGCGGCACGGACAGGTAGAAGGCGAAGTTGCCGCCGGTGCCCTGCGCCTTGTCCAGTTCCTCGATGGTGGTCTTCAGCTGGTCGAAGGCGTCGTCGTCGTCGAAGTCGCCCTGGACGAAGCGCATCCCCTGGATCAGCTGCTGCCACACCTCCTCGCGGAACGGCGTGCGGGCGTGCTGCTTGACGGCGTCGTGGACCTCCTGCGCGAAGTCCTCGTCCTGCCACTCGCGACGGGCGAAGCCGATCAGCGAGAAGCCCGGCGGCAGCAGACCACGGTTGGCGAGGTCGTAGACCGCGGGCATGAGCTTCTTGCGGGACAGATCGCCCGTGACACCGAAGATCACCAGACCCGACGGCCCCGCGATGCGCGGGAGCCGTCGGTCTGCGGCGTCACGGAGCGGGTTCGCTCCGGTGACTGCGCTCAAGGTGATTACGCCTCCGAAGGTGCGCGGCGGGCGAGCTCCGCCTCGGTCGACTTGAGCAGGTCGTTCCAGGACGCCTCGAACTTGTCGACGCCCTCGTCCTCGAGGAGCTGGACGACCTCGTCGTACGAGATGCCCAGCTTCGCCACGGCGGCGAGGACCTGACGGGAGTCCTCGTAGGTGCCGCGGATGGTGTCGCCCACGATCTGGCCGTGGTCGGCGGTGGCCTCCAGGGTGGCCTCCGGCATGGTGTTCACCGTGCCCGGGGCGACCAGGTCGTCCACGTACAGGGTGTCCTTGTACGCCGGGTCCTTGACGCCGGTCGAGGCCCACAGCGGACGCTGCTTGTTGGCCTGCGCCTTGTCGAGGGCGGCCCAGCGGTCGGAGGAGAAGACCTCCTCGAACGCCTCGTAGGCGAGACGCGCGTTGGCCAGGGCGGACTTGCCCTTGAGGGCCTTGGCCTCGTCCGTGCCGATGCCGTCGAGGCGCTTGTCGATCTCGGTGTCCACGCGGGACACGAAGAAGGACGCCACGGAGTGGATCTTCGAGAGGTCCAGGCCGCGCTCGCGGGCCTTCTCCAGACCCGCCAGGTAGGCGTCCATGACCGCGCGGTAGCGCTCCAGCGAGAAGATCAGCGTCACGTTGACGCTGATGCCGAGGCCGATGACCTCGGTGATCGCCGGCAGACCCGCCTTGGTGGCCGGGATCTTGATGAGGGTGTTGGGACGGTCCACCAGCCAGGCCAGCTGCTTGGCCTCGGCGATGGTGGGGGCCGTCTGGTGGGCCAGCCGGGGGTCGACCTCGATGGAGACCCGGCCGTCCTGGCCGTCGGTCGCGTCGAACACCGGGCGCAGGATGTCGGCGGCGTCCCTCACGTCAGCCGTCGTGATCATGCGGATGGCCTCGTCCACGGTCACCTTGCGGACGGCCAGGTCGACGAGCTGCTGCTCGTAACCGTCGCCCGAGGTGATCGCCTTCTGGAAGATGGACGGGTTGGTGGTCACACCGACCACGTGGCTCTGGTCGATGAGCTCGGCCAGGTTGCCGGACGTGATCCGCTTGCGCGAGAGGTCGTCCAGCCAGATCGCGACGCCTTCGTCGGAGAGGCGCTTGAGAGCGTCTGTCATGAGAGTTGCATCTCCATTAAGTCGTACGTATGGGCGTCAGCGCGCGGCGGCGGCGAGGGATTCCCGCGCGGCGGCGACGATCGCCTCCGGCGTGAAGCCGAACTCGCGGAAGAGCACCTTCGCGTCGGCCGAGGCACCGAAGTGCTCCAGCGAGACGATCCGGCCGGCGTCGCCGACGTACTTGTGCCAGGTCAGACCGATCCCGGCCTCGACCGCGACGCGCGCGGTGACGGCCGGCGGCAGGACCGCGTCCTTGTACGCCTGCTCCTGCTCCTCGAACCACTCCACCGACGGCATCGAGACCACGCGGGTCGGGACGCCGGCGGCCTGCAGCTGCTCCCGGGCCTCGACGGCCAGGTGCACCTCGGAACCGGTCGCGATCAGCACCAGCTGCGCCTCGCCGCCTTCCGCCTCGAACAGCACGTAGCCGCCCTTGGCCGCGTCCTCGTTCGGCGCGTAGGTCGGCACTCCCTGGCGGGTGAGGGCCAGGCCGTGCGGCGCACCCTTGCCGAACACCTTGGTGTGACGCTTCATGATCTCGCGCCAGGCGATCGCCGTCTCGTTGGCGTCGGCCGGGCGGACGACGTTGAGGCCCGGGATCGCGCGCAGCGAGGCCAGGTGCTCCACCGGCTGGTGGGTCGGGCCGTCCTCGCCGAGGCCGATCGAGTCGTGCGTCCACACGTACGTCACCGGCAGGTGCATCAGTGCGGACAGCCGGACGGCGTTGCGCATGTAGTCGGAGAACACCAGGAAGGTGCCGCCGTAGATGCGGGTGTTGCCGTGCAGGGCGATGCCGTTCATCTCCGCGGCCATGGAGTGCTCGCGGATGCCGAAGTGGATCGTCCGGCCGTACTTGTCCGCCTCGGGCAGCGGGTTGCCCTCCGGGAGGAAGGAGGACGTCTTGTCGATCGTGGTGTTGTTGGACCCGGCGAGGTCGGCCGAGCCGCCCCACAGCTCCGGGATCACCGCGCCGAGCGCCTGCAGGACCTTGCCGGACGCGGCACGCGTCGCGACGCCCTGGCCCGCCTCGAAGACCGGGAGCTTCTCCTCCCAGCCGGCCGGGAGCTCGTTGGCCTGGATGCGGTCGAACTCGGCCGCCCGCTCCGGGTTGGCGGTGCGCCACTCGGCGAGCGACTTCTCCCAGGCGGCGCGGGCCTCGCGGCCGCGGTCGCCGAGCGAGCGGGTGTGCGCGATGACCTCGTCGGAGACCTCGAAGGTCTGCTCCGGGTCGAAGCCGAGGACGCGCTTGGTGGCCGCGATCTCCTCGTCGCCCAGCGCCGAGCCGTGCGCGGCCTCGGTGTTCTGGGCGTTCGGCGCCGGCCAGGCGATGATCGAGCGCATCGCGATGAACGAGGGGCGCTCCGTCTCGGCCTCGGCGGCCTTGACCGCGGCGTACAGCGCGGCCGGGTCCAGGTCGCCGTTGGCCTGCGGCTCCACGCGCTGGACGTGCCAGCCGTAGGCCTCGTACCGCTTCATCGTGTCCTCGGACACGGCGGTCTCGGTGTCGCCCTCGATCGAGATGTGGTTGTCGTCCCACAGCAGGATCAGGTTGCCGAGCTTCTGGTGGCCCGCGAGCGAGGAGGCCTCGGCGGAGATGCCCTCCTGGAGGCAGCCGTCGCCGGCGATCACGTAGATGCGGTGATCGAAGGGAGAGGTGCCCTCGGCGGCCTCCGGGTCGAACAGGCCGCGCTCGTAGCGGGCCGCCATGGCCATGCCCACGGCGTTGGCGACGCCCTGGCCCAGCGGGCCGGTGGTCGTCTCCACGCCCGCCGTGTGGCCGTACTCCGGGTGGCCCGGAGTCTTGGAGCCCCAGGTGCGGAACGCCTTCAGGTCGTCGAGCTCGAGACCGAAGCCGCCCAGGTACAGCTGGGTGTAGAGGGTCAGGGACGAGTGCCCGGCGGAGAGCACGAAGCGGTCACGGCCCACCCACTCCGGGTCGGCCGGGTCGTGCCGCATCACCTTCTGGAAGAGGGTGTACGCGGCGGGCGCGAGGCTCATCGCCGTACCGGGATGGCCGTTGCCGACCTTCTGCACGGCGTCGGCGGCAAGGATGCGGGCGGTGTCCACGGCCCGCTGGTCCAGTTCGGTCCACTCGAGGTCTGTGGTCGTCGGCTTAGTGCTCACCCTGAGTCAGGGCTCCTCTCCGCATGTCTGTAGCCGGTGACTGAGGGTGTCCCGGCGGTGTCGAGCCTACCCCCGGAATTCGTCCCTCTTTTCGTGTTCATGCCGCTCATATGTGCGCTCACAGCAAAGACTGCCGGGGGCCGCGGGAGTTCGCCTCCCGAGCCGGACACGGGGCGTGTCCACCCCTTGGGACGCACCCCGCGCGCACCCCCGCGTGGGTCCCGCCAACACGACCCCACCCCCGCGAAGATCGGCGTATGGGCAACGTCTACAGTGGCGTGGTACGCGCAAGTCTTCACCCCGTTCTCATCCGGGGAGCTTGCTGGGAATTTCTCTGTCAGGGGTGTGCGTGACGGCCGTCGAGTCCCGACCCGCAGGGGTCGTCTTGACTCCCAGCCCGGGGGGCCATCGGCCGTTCGGGGCCCGCGTCAAGGCATTCGTGGCGCTGACCAAGCCGCGGATCATCGAGCTGCTGCTCATCACCACCGTTCCGGTGATGTTCCTCGCCGAGCAGGGCGTGCCCGACCTGTGGCTCGTGCTCGCCACGTGTTTCGGCGGATACCTGTCGGCGGGTGGCGCGAATGCGCTCAACATGTACATCGACCGCGACATCGACGCGCTGATGGACCGCACGTCGCAGCGTCCGCTCGTCACCGGCGTGCTCACTCCGCGTGAGGGCCTGGTCTTCGGACTCACCCTCGCCGTGGTCTCCACGCTCTGGTTCGGACTGCTGGTCAACTGGCTGTCCGCCGCCCTGTCGCTCGGCGCGCTCCTCTTCTACGTCGTGGTCTACACGATGATCCTGAAGCGGCGCACCACCCAGAACATCGTCTGGGGCGGCATCGCCGGCTGCCTGCCGGTGCTCATCGGCTGGTCGGCCGTGACGAACTCGATGTCGTGGGCCGCGGTCATCCTCTTCCTCGTCATCTTCTTCTGGACGCCGCCGCACTACTGGCCGCTGTCGATGAAGGTGAAGGACGACTACGCCCGCGCGGGCGTGCCCATGCTGCCGGTGCTCGCCTCCAACAAGGTCGTCGCCAAGCAGATCGTGCTCTACAGCTGGGTGATGGTCGCCGTCTCGCTGCTGCTCACCCCGCTGGGCTACACCGGCTGGTTCTACACGGCCGTGGCGCTGGCCACCGGCGGCTGGTGGCTGTGGGAGGCGCACGCCCTGCTCAACCGCGCCAAGGCGGGTGCCACGGGCGCCAAGCTCAAGGAGATGCGCCTCTTCCACTGGTCCATCACCTATGTGTCGCTGCTCTTCGTGGCGGTCGCGGTGGACCCCTTCCTGCGCTAGTCCGTACGGACCCGGCCGGCGGCCGGGGTGCGTGGCCCACGCCACGTGCCCCGGCCGTCGCCAGTCGATCTACCCGCGAGTAGCATCCTTGCCATGGCAGACACGAAGCAGGCGGAGCGCAGGGCGGCCAAGCTGGCCAAGCAGATCCAGGCGTTCTCCGGGAAGCACGGCGGCGCCGAGGGGCAGCTCGCCCACATCGGCCAGGCGGGGACCCGGATCGTCCTCGTCGGCGAGGACGGCGGCTGGGGCGACCTGGTGGCGCCCAGCTACGAGACCGCGCGGCTGGCCGCCGAGAAGGCCGGCCTCACCCTCCACGACGAGTTCGACGGCGAGTTCGCCGCCAAGGTCGTCACGGGCCCGTACGAGTGGACCCGGATGGCGGGTATCCAGATCGGCGGCCCGGCCAACAGCTGACGCCGCAAGGCAACAACCTCGCGCGGGGCTCACCCGTTAGGAGGGGTGGAAGCCCGTCCACACGTGGGAGCCCCCCGAATGATCGACACTCCGAGCCTGGTGGACCAGTACTGCCACGGGGTGCTCCGTACGGAGCTCGGCCTCGGCACCTTCGAGACGCACCTCGCCCCGTCCTCCGCGCTCCCGGCGGCCGGCACCACCTTCTTCGACACCCAGACCGGCTTCGCGGTCCGCCGCTGGTGCCCGCCGCTGCTCGGCCTGGAACCGCACTGCCCGCCCGCCCGCTACCTCGCCCGGCGCCGTGAACTCGGCGTCGTCGAGGCGGGCCGGCGCCTGCTGAGGTCCTCCGGCATCACCGCCTACCTGGTCGACACCGGACTCCCCGGCGACCTCACCGGACCCGCCGAGCTCGCCGCCACCGGCGGGGCCGCCGCGCACGAGATCGTCCGCCTGGAGCTCCTCGCCCAGCAGGTCGCCGACACCTCCGGCACCGTCGAGGCCTTCCTGGCCAACCTCGCCGAGGCCGTGCACGGGGCCGCCGCGGGCGCCGTCGCCTTCCTCTCCGTCGCCGCCGTCCGCGGCGGGCTCGTCGCCGCCCCGGAGCCGCCCTGGCCGGGCCAGGTGCGCGGGGCCGCGGGCCGCTGGCTGGCCCGGCGCCGGGCCGGCGGGGCCCTGGACGACCCCGTCCTGCTGCGCCACCTGCTGTGGATCGCGGTCGGCTCCGGGCGGCCCCTCCAGCTGTACGTGGGGGAGCGGGACCCGAGCGACCTGGCCGGTTTCGCGAGCGCCACCGGCGGCCTCGGCACGGACCTGGTGCTGCTGCACGGCTACCCGCACCACCGCCAGGCGGCCCGGCTCGCCGCGCACCACCCGCACGTCTACGCGGACCTCGGCCCGGTCGTCGCGCGCACCGGGGCCCGCGCGGCGGGGGTGCTCGCCGAGTTCCTGGAGCTGGCCCCCTTCGGCAAGCTGCTCTTCTCCAGCGGCGCCCGCGGCCTGCCGGAGCTCCACGTGGTCGCCGCGAGCATCTTCCGCGGCGCCCTCTCCCGGGTCCTGGGCGAGTGGGTCGCTGACGGCGCCTGGTCCCGCGCCGACGCGCAGCGGGTCGCCGGCATGCTCGCGGCGGACAACGCGCGACGGGTCTACCGGCTGGGGTGAACGGGCGGGCGCGGGTCCCGGACGCCCCGCCCCGGCGCTGTCAGTGGCCGCTGATAGCTTCGGTCCAGCGAAATGGATCATGGGGGAGGCGGCAAGCCGTGCAGGACGTGACATGCCACGAGATCGACGCGGAGCGGATCGAGCGGGCCCGGGAGGGCATCCGCGGGCGGACCGCCGGACACTGGCACGACATGCGCTACGGCAGCGGCGTGTCGCTGCGCGGGCTGGCGAAGGCGCGTGACGAGCTGCTGGACCACGTCGGGGCGTCCCTCGCGGCGGGTCCCGAGGCGGCCGTACCGGAGCCGCGCCAGGCGCTGCGCACCGCGGCCGAGTGCGCCATCGGGGCGCTCGGGCTGGGCTGCTTCCCGGAAGGCGACTGGGACGTCCGGTTCCCCCTGGTCGACGAGACGCTGAGCAGCGACGAGCAGCTCTTCGACGAGGGCTGGGACGCGGGGCACGAGGTGCCCACCGCGCGGACCTGGACCGAGACCTTCGCGCTCTGCCTGCTCGGCGGGGTGCTGTGGACGCCCCGGCGGGTGGCGGGGCCGCTGCTCCACGCGGACTACGCGCCCGCGATCCGCTCCGGGGTCCCGTACTCGCGCTTCGACTCGGTCTCCGGGCCGGCCGAGCTCGCGGAGATGGACGCCCTCTGCGCCTACCTCAGCGCGGACGGCTCCTGGGGGGCACCCGTACCGCTGCGGCTCCCGGACGCGGAGGAGCGGGCGGCGCTGGCCCGGGGGCTCGACGGCGCGGGCGAGCTCGACCCCGACCAGGCCCTGCTGCGGGTGCTGCTCGACGGCGACCGGGAGGCCTTCGACCGGGCCCTCGCCGACCGGCTCGACGCGTACCGCGCGAGCGCCGAGGCGGCGGGGGAGCAGGCCCCCGGGAGCCTGCTGCCGGTGCGGACGGCGGCCCTGGCCGCCCTCGCCCGCCAGGCCCACGGCTGGGAGCCGGGCGTGCGCTCCGGCTACCTGCCCGAGGCGTTCCTGACGGAGCCGGACCGGGACTCCGTCGGCTAGGCGGCGTCTTCCGGATCAGGCCGGCCCGATCCGGAGGGCGGACCCAGGGCCCGGACACGGCCCCGGACACGACACGGCCCCGGCCCGCCGAGGTGCGGGCCGGGGCCGTCGTACGGCGGGGGCGCGGTCAGGCGCTCGCGAGCTCCGCGTCCGGCTGGGCCGGGATCGGGGCCGTGGTCACCGGGCGCTCGCGCAGGCTCAGGGCCAGGCGCAGCACCGCGATCCACATCAGCGAGGAGCCCAGCATGTGCACCGCGACCATGACCTCGGGCACGCCGGTGAAGTACTGGACGTAGCCGATGCCGCCCTGCAGCAGCAGCACGACCAGCAGGTCGCGGGCGCGGGCCCGGGTGTCGTCCGGGGCGTCCACCACGCGCAGCACCAGCCACATGGCGACCGCCAGGGCGCAGACCACCCAGGCGGCGATGGCGTGGACGTGGGCCGCGTTCGTCCAGTCCCACGGCATCCGCGGCACGTCGCTGGAGTCGCCGGCGTGCTTGCCGGCGCCCGTCACCGTGGTGCCGAGCGCGATGAGCAGCGCGGAGACCAGGACGAGCGCCCAGGAGAGCTTGCGCACCGGGCGCGGGACGCGCGGCTTGGGGGCGCCGTCGCCCTCGCCGGTGCGGTGCCAGGTGACGACCGCGACGGTGAGGAGCGAGTTCGCCGCGAGGAAGTGGCCGGCGACGGTCCACGGGTTGAGGCCCATCCACACGGTGATGCCGCCGAGCACGGCGTTGCTCATCACGATCCAGAACTGGGCCCAGCCGAGCCGGCTGAGGCCGCGCCGCCGGGGCTTGGCCGAGCGGGCGGCGACGATCGCCCAGCCGACGGCCGCCGACAGGACGTAGGTCAGCATGCGGTTGCCGAACTCGATGGCACCGTGGATGCCCTGCTCGGAGGTGACGATCAGGCTGTCGTCCGTGCACTTGGGCCAGGTGTCGCAGCCGAGACCGGAGCCGGTCAGCCGGACCGCGCCGCCGGTGACGATGATGACCACGCTCATCACGACGGCGGAGAGCGCGGCGCGCCGGAGCGTCCGGGGGGACGGGGTCCAGCGCTGGGCGATGTAGGCGAGGGGGGTCTGCACGGGCCCTATCGTAGGCACCGGCTTGTGCGCGTTTTCACGAGGGGTGCGTTACGGGCGTTTGCGCCGCGAAACGTCACCGGGCGCTCACGCTCCGGCTGCCCCGCCTACTCCCAGCGGAAGAACCGCGCCGCCGCGCCGAGCCCGAGCACCGCCCAGACCGCGAGGACCAGCGCGTCGCCCCAGGGCAGCGAGGCGCCGTGCTGCAGCACGTCCCGCAGGCCGTCGGAGAGGGCCGAGATCGGCAGGAACGCGAGCACGTCACCCGCGGCGCCGAACTTCTCCAGCGGCACCATCACCCCGCCGCCCACCAGGAGCAGCAGGAAGACCAGGTTCGCCGCCGCCAGCGTCGCCTCCGCCTTCAGGGTGCCGGCCATCAGCAGGCCGAGCCCGGAGAAGGCCGCGGTGCCGAGGACGAGCAGCACGAGGACGGAGAGGGGGTCGCCCTGCGGCGACCAGCCGAGCGCCAGCGCGATCGCCGTGAGCAGGGCGACCTGGAGCACCTCGGTGACCAGCACCGACAAGGTCTTGGCGGTCATCAGCGCCCAGCGCGGCAGCGGCGAGGCGGCGAGCCGCTTCAGCACCCCGTACCGGCGCTCGAAGCCGGTCGCGATGGCCTGCCCGGTGAAGGCCGTGGACATCACGGCGAGCGCGAGGACGCCCGGGGCGAGGAAGTCGACGGCCTTGTCCGCGCCCGTGTCGACGATGTCGACCGTCGAGAAGAGCACCAGCAGCAGGGAGGGGATGATCACCGTCAGGAGGAGCTGCTCGCCGTTGCGCAGCAGCATCCGGGTCTCCAGCGCGGTCTGCGCGGCGATCATGCGGCCGACGGGGGCCGCCCCGGGCTTCGGCGCGTACGTACCCGTGCTCATCCGCGCAGCTCCTTGCCGGTCAGTTCGAGGAAGACGTCTTCGAGGGTGTGCCGCTCGACCGAGAGCCGGTCGGGCATCACCCCGTGCTGCGCGCACCAGCTGGTGACGGTGGCGAGCAGCTGGGGGTCGACCGTGCCGGTGAGCCGGTATGTGCCGGGGGTCGGCTCGGCCGCGGCGGTGCCGTCCGGCAGCGCCTTCAGGAGGGAGCCGAGGTCGAGGCCCGGGCGGCCGGTGAAGCGCAGGGTGTTCTCGGCGCCGCCGCGGCACAGCTCCTCGGGGCTGCCCTGGGCGACGACCCGGCCGGCGTCGATGATCGCGACGTCGTCGGCGAGCTCCTCCGCCTCGTTCATGAAGTGGGTGGTGAGCACGACGGTGACGCCGTCGGCGCGCAGCTCGCGGACCAGGTCCCAGGTGGCGCGGCGGGCCTGCGGGTCGAGGCCCGCGGTCGGCTCGTCGAGGAAGACCAGCTCGGGGCGGCCCACCACGGCCATGGCGAGCGACAGGCGCTGCTGCTGGCCGCCGGAGAGGCGCCGGTAGGCGGTCCGGCCGCAGGAGCCGAGGCCGAGGCGCTCGATCAGTCCGTCCACGTCCAACGGGTGCGCGTGCAGCTTCGCCATGTGGCGCAGCATCTCGTCGGCGCGGGCGCCGGAGTAGATGCCGCCGGACTGGAGCATCACGCCGATCCGGGGGCGCAGCGCGGCGGCGTCGGCGACCGGGTCGAGGCCGAGGACGCGCACGGTGCCGGCGTCCGGCCTGCGGTAGCCCTCGCAGGTCTCGACGGTGGTGGTCTTGCCGGCGCCGTTGGGCCCGAGGACGGCGGTGACGGTGCCGGCCCGGACGTCGAGGTCGAGGCCGTCGACGGCGGTCTTCGTCCCGTACCGCTTGACCAGGCCCCGGACCCGGACGGCGGACTCGACGGACTCGTTTCGCATGCCGGGAAGTCTAGAGAGGGGGCGAAGGTCCCTCCGGCGGGGGGCCCGGGTCCCTCGAGACGGGACCTTTACGCGCGCTTCACCGGTGCGGCCGGAACTAGCGTCGACAGGGTGATCAGTGTGGCGGAGAACCTGCGGGAGACGGCCGGTCAGGCCGAGCACAAGGCGCACGATCTGGCGCGCCCCGGCCGGTACGCGGTCTCGGCGGTGCTGGCCGGCGCGTACATCGGGGTGGGGGAGGTGCTGCTGCTGGTCGCGGTGTCGCCCTTCGTGGCCCGGCACTCGGCGGCGGTGAAGCTGCTGGAGGGGGCGGTCTTCCCGATCGCGCTGACGATCGTGATGTTCGCGGGGGCGCAGCTGTTCACCAGCAACGTGATGGTGATGCTGCTGGGCGCGCTGTCCGGCCGCACGGGCTGGCGGGACCTGGCGGCCAGCTGGGGGCTGTCGCTGGGCGGGAACTTCGTCGGGGCCTTCCTCTTCGGCGCGATGGTGCACGCCTCCGGGGTGCTGTCGGCGCCGTCGGCGAAGGCGATGCTGGCGGAGATGGTGGCCGGCAAGGAGGCGCTCGCGGGCGGGCAGCTGTTCTGGCGGTCGGTGCTCTGCAACATGCTCGTGTGCCTGGCGATCTGGATGTTCTACCGGGCGAAGGGGGACGTGGCGAAGCTGTTCGTGCTGTGGCTTCCGGTGCTGGTGTTCGTGGCGGTGGGCTTCGAGCACTGCGTCGCGAACATGGCGCTGTTCTCGTTGGCGATCCTCGACGGGACGGCCGGGTTCGGGGACCTGCTGCGCAATCTGCTCTTCACCGTGCCGGGCAACATCGTCGGCGGAGGACTGCTGGTGGGGGGCTCGTACTGGTTCACGGGACGGCCGGAAACGTCCTACGAATGATCATTTCCGCAGGTCAGGTAAGCCTTACCTGAGTGATGCACGACATCGTCACCGGTCGGGACGCGGCTTGTCACTCCTCGATTAATTACGCAACAATGGCGTTGTGAAAAACGTTGGCGCGGCTCCGGTGGAGGAACTCGCGACCCGGGAGCGTTCCACGCGCAACCGGGTGGCGCGGTCGATCCTGGACCACGGGCCCTCGACCGTCGCCGACCTCGCCGAGCGGCTCGGCCTCACCCAGGCCGCCGTCCGCCGTCACCTCGACTCGCTGGTCGCCGACTCCGTCGTCGAGGCCCGCGAGAAGCGCGTCTACGGGACCCGCACCCGCGGTCGCCCCGCGAAGGTCTTCGCGCTCACCGACTGCGGCCGCGACGCCTTCGACCAGTCGTACGACTCCCTGGCCGTCGAGGCGCTCCGCTGGATCGAGCGCAACGCCGGGGGAGAGGCGGCCGTCGCCGCCTTCGCCCGGGACCGCATCGAGGCCCAGGCCGAGTCGTACCGCGAGGCCGTCGAGTCCGCCGACCCGCGGGACCGCACCGAGGCCCTCGCCAAGGCGCTGACCGCCGACGGGTACGCTGCCACTGCGCGTCACGCGCCGGTCGGCGAGCAGCTCTGCCAGCACCACTGCCCGGTCGCCCACGTCGCCGAGCAGTACCCCCAGCTGTGCGAGGCGGAGACGGAGATCTTCTCCCGCCTCCTCGGGACCCACGTCCAGCGCCTGGCCACCATCGCCCACGGTGACGGCGTCTGCACGACCTTCATCCCGCACGGCGGCCCCCAGGGCCCACAGACCAGTTCATCATCAGCATCCGCAAGCACGGCCGGGAGGAACCCCGCATGACCACCGAGATCAGCCACCCCGAGCTCGAGGGCCTGGGTCGGTACGAGTACGGCTGGGCCGACTCGGACGCGGCCGGTGCCGCCGCCAAGCGCGGTCTCAACGAGGACGTCGTCCGCGACATCTCCTCCAAGAAGAACGAGCCCGAGTGGATGCTGAAGCTGCGTCTCAAGGGTCTGCGGCTCTTCGACAAGAAGCCCATGCCGACCTGGGGCTCCGACCTCTCCGGCATCGACTTCGACAACATCAAGTACTTCGTGCGGTCCACCGAGAAGCAGGCCGAGTCCTGGGAGGACCTGCCGGAGGACATCAAGAACACGTACGACAAGCTCGGCATCCCGGAGGCGGAGAAGCAGCGCCTCGTCGCCGGTGTCGCCGCGCAGTACGAGTCCGAGGTCGTCTACCACCAGATCCGCGAGGACCTGGAGGAGCAGGGCGTCATCTTCGTCGACACCGACACCGCGCTGAAGGAGCACGAGGAGCTCTTCAAGGAGTACTTCGGCACCGTCATCCCGGTCGGCGACAACAAGTTCGCCTCGCTGAACACGGCCGTGTGGTCCGGCGGCTCGTTCATCTACGTGCCGAAGGGCGTGCACGTCGAGATCCCGCTGCAGGCCTACTTCCGCATCAACACGGAGAACATGGGCCAGTTCGAGCGGACGCTGATCATCGTCGACGAGGACGCCTACGTCCACTACGTCGAGGGCTGCACCGCCCCGATCTACTCCTCCGACTCGCTGCACTCCGCGGTCGTCGAGATCATCGTGAAGAAGGGCGGCCGCTGCCGCTACACGACCATCCAGAACTGGTCGAACAACGTCTACAACCTGGTGACCAAGCGCGCCGTCGCCTATGAGGGCGCCACCATGGAGTGGGTCGACGGCAACATCGGCTCCAAGGTCACCATGAAGTACCCGGCCGTCTACCTGATGGGCGAGCACGCCAAGGGCGAGACCCTCTCCATCGCCTTCGCGGGCGAGGGCCAGCACCAGGACGCCGGCGCCAAGATGGTCCACATGGCCCCGAACACCTCCTCGAACATCGTCTCCAAGTCGGTGGCGCGAGGCGGCGGCCGCACCTCCTACCGCGGTCTCATCGAGATCGGCGAGGGCGCCCCGGGCGCCAAGTCGAACGTCCTGTGCGACGCGCTGCTCGTCGACACGATCTCCCGCTCGGACACGTACCCCTACGTGGACGTGCGCGAGGACGACGTCTCCATGGGCCACGAGGCCACCGTCTCCAAGGTCTCCGAGGACCAGCTCTTCTACCTGATGAGCCGCGGCCTCACCGAGTTCGAGGCGATGGCCATGATCGTCCGCGGCTTCGTCGAGCCCATCGCGAAGGAGCTGCCGATGGAGTACGCGCTGGAGCTCAACCGGCTGATCGAGCTGCAGATGGAAGGTTCGGTCGGCTAAGGCCCCGTACCGCACCGCCACGCAGCGACCGATTTTCTTTACGTACGCAGGAAGAGAGCAAGACGACAGCCATGGCTGAGGCTCAGAACATCCCCGCGGGCTCCACCACCGCGGGTTCGATCGCGGTGGCCGCCGAGTCCACCGTCGCCACGCGCATGAGCGCCCCGCCGTCCTTCGACGTGGCGGACTTCCCCGTCCCGCACGGTCGCGAGGAGGAGTGGCGCTTCACTCCGCTGGAGCGCCTGCGCGGCCTGCACGACGGCACCGCCGTCGCGTCCGGCGAGGGCGTCCGCGTCGACGTCGAGGCCCCCGAGGGCGTCACCGTGGAGACCGTGGGCCGCGACGACGCGCGCCTCGGCAAGGCCGGCACGCCGGTCGACCGCGTCGCCGCCCAGGCGTACACCTCCTTCGAGAAGGCCTCGGTCGTCACCGTCGCCAAGGAGGCCGTCCTCACCGAGCCGATCCGCATCGCCGTGCACGGCCAGGGCGGGGTCGCCTTCGGCCACCAGGTGATCGAGCTCGGCGCCTTCGCCGAGGCCGTCGTGGTCATCGACCACACCGGTGACGCGGTGCTCGCCGCCAACGTCGACTACGTGCTCGGCGACGGCGCCAAGCTGACCGTCGTCTCCGTCCAGGACTGGGACGAGAAGGCCGTCCACGTCGCCCAGCACAACGCGCTGATCGGCCGCGACGCCTCCTTCAAGTCGGTCGTCGTGACCTTCGGCGGCGACGTCGTCCGCATCCACCCGCGGGTCACCTACGCGGCCCCCGGCGGCGAGGCCGAGCTCTTCGGCCTGTACTTCACCGACGCCGGCCAGCACCAGGAGCACCGCCTCCTGGTCACGCACAACGTCCCGCACTGCAAGTCCAACGTGGCCTACAAGGGCGCGCTGCAGGGCCAGAACGCCCACGCGGTCTGGATCGGCGACGTCCTCATCGAGGCCGCGGCCGAGGGCACGGACACCTACGAGCTCAACCGGAACCTGGTCCTCACCGATGGTGCCCGGGTCGACTCGGTGCCGAACCTGGAGATCGAGACCGGCGAGATCGCCGGCGCCGGCCACGCCTCCGCCACCGGCCGCTTCGACGACGAGCAGCTCTTCTACCTGATGTCCCGCGGCATCCCGGAGGCCGAGGCCCGCCGCCTCGTCGTCCGCGGCTTCTTCGCCGAGCTGGTCCAGCAGATCGGGCTCCCGGACGTCCAGGAGCGCCTGCTCGCCAAGATCGAGGCGGAGCTGGAGGCGTCCGTCTGATGGCCTTCGTCCGCGCCTGTGCGCTGAGCGAGCTGGAGGAGGACACCCCGAAGCGGGTGGAACTCGACGGCACGCCGGTGTCCGTGGTCCGCACCGAGGGCGAGGTGTACGCGATCCACGACATCTGCTCGCACGCGAACGTCTCCCTCTCCGAGGGCGAGGTGGAGGACTGCCAGATCGAGTGCTGGCTGCACGGCTCCGCGTTCGACCTCCGCACCGGCAAGCCGTCCGGCCTCCCCGCGACGCGCCCCGTCCCCGTATACCCCGTAAAGATCGAAGGGGACGATGTGCTCGTCTCCGTCACCCAGGAGTCCTGAGTCACCCATGGCAACGCTTGAAATCCACGACCTGCACGTCTCCGTCGAGGCCGAGAACGGTCCGCGCGAGATCCTCAAGGGTGTCGACCTGACCATCAAGCAGGGCGAGACCCACGCCGTCATGGGCCCGAACGGCTCCGGCAAGTCGACCCTGGCGTACTCGCTGGCCGGCCACCCGAAGTACACGATCACCGGCGGCACCGTCACCCTCGACGGTGAGGACGTCCTGGAGATGTCGGTCGACGAGCGCGCCCGCGCCGGCGTCTTCCTGGCCATGCAGTACCCGGTCGAGGTCCCCGGCGTCTCGGTCTCCAACTTCCTGCGCACCTCCGCCACCGCCGTCCGCGGCGAGGCCCCCAAGCTGCGCACCTGGGTGAAGGAGGTCAAGTCCGCGATGGAGCAGCTCCAGATGGACCCGGCCTTCGCCGAGCGCAACGTCAACGAGGGCTTCTCCGGCGGCGAGAAGAAGCGCCACGAGATCCTCCAGCTCGAGCTGCTCAAGCCGAAGATCGCGATCCTCGACGAGACCGACTCCGGCCTCGACGTCGACGCGCTGCGCATCGTCTCCGAGGGCGTCAACCGCGTCCGCGAGACCGGCGAGGTCGGCACCCTGCTGATCACGCACTACACGCGGATCCTCCGCTACATCAAGCCCGACTTCGTGCACGTCTTCGCGAACGGCCGCATCGTCGAGTCCGGTGGCGCCGAGCTCGCCGACCAGCTGGAGAACGAGGGCTACGACAAGTACGTGAAGGGTGGCGCATCCGCGTGACTTCCGCCCATCAGGGGCTGACCGGCCTCCTCGACACCGAGGCGATCCGCAAGGACTTCCCGCTCCTGGATCGTCTGGTCCACGACGACAAGAAGATCGTCTACCTGGACTCCGCGGCCACCTCGCAGAAGCCGCGCCAGGTCCTCGACGCTCTCAACGCGTACTACGAGCGGCACAACGCCAACGTCCACCGCGGTGTCTACACGGTCGCCGAGGAGGCCACCGCGCTGTACGAGGGCGCCCGCGACAAGGTCGCCGCCTTCATCAACGCGCCGAGCCGCGACGAGGTGATCTTCACCAAGAACGCCTCCGAGTCGCTCAACCTCGTGGCCAACATGCTGGGCTGGGCCGAAGAGCCCTACCGCGTGGACCACGAGACCGAGATCGTCATCACCGAGATGGAGCACCACTCCAACATCGTCCCGTGGCAGCTGCTCGCGCAGCGCACCGGCGCGAAGCTGAAGTGGTTCGGCCTCACCGACGACGGCCGGCTCGACCTGTCGAACATAGAGGAACTGATCACGGAGAAGACCAAGGTGGTCTCCTTCACCCTGGTCTCCAACCTCCTCGGCACGATCAACCCGGTCGAGACGATCATCCGCCGGGCCCAGGAGGTCGGTGCGCTGGTCTGCATCGACGCCTCCCAGGCCGCGCCGCACATGGTGCTCGACGTGCAGGCGCTGCAGGCCGACTTCGTGGCCTTCACCGGCCACAAGATGTGCGGCCCGACCGGCATCGGCGTGCTGTGGGGCCGCCAGGAGCTCCTGGAGGACCTGCCGCCGTTCCTCGGTGGCGGCGAGATGATCGAGACCGTCTCGATGCACTCCTCCACCTACGCGCCGGCCCCGCACAAGTTCGAGGCGGGTACGCCCCCGATCGCGCAGGCCGTCGGCCTCGGCGCGGCCGTGGACTACCTGTCGGCGATCGGCATGGAGAACATCGCGCGCCACGAGCACGCGATCACCGAGTACGCCGTCCGCCGCCTCCAGGAGGTTCCGGACCTGCGGATCATCGGCCCCACCACGGCCGAGGACCGCGGCGCGGCGATCTCCTTCACGCTCGGCGACATCCACCCGCACGACGTGGGCCAGGTCCTCGACGAGCAGGGCATCGCCGTCCGCGTGGGTCACCACTGCGCGCGCCCGGTCTGCCTGCGGTACGGAATTCCCGCGACCACGCGAGCGTCGTTCTATCTGTACTCCACCCCGGGCGAGGTCGACGCCCTCGTCGCGGGTCTGGAGCACGTACGGAACTTCTTCGGCTAGGGGACGCCTCGTGAAGCTGGATTCGATGTACCAGGACGTCATCCTGGACCACTACAAGCACCCGCACGGGCGCGGTCTGCGGGACGGCGACGCCGAGGTGCACCACGTCAACCCGACCTGTGGTGACGAGATCACGCTCCGCGTGAAGTACGACGGCTCGCGCATCGAGGACGTGTCGTACGAGGGACAGGGCTGCTCCATCAGCCAGGCCTCGGCGTCCGTCCTCAACGAGCTGCTCGTCGGCAAGGAGCTGGCCGAGGCGCAGCAGATCCAGGGCACCTTCCTGGAGCTGATGCAGTCCAAGGGCCAGATCGAGCCGGACGACGCGATGGAGGAGATCCTGGAGGACGCGGTCGCGTTCGCCGGTGTCTCGAAGTACCCGGCCCGGGTGAAGTGCGCGCTGCTCAGCTGGATGGCGTGGAAGGACGCGACCGCCCAGGCCCTGGGAGACGGTGTCGCTGAGAGGAAGTCGGCATGACCGAGAACGCCGAGGCCACGATGAAGCCGGCCTCCGAGGAAGAAGTCCGCGAGGCGCTGTACGACGTCGTCGACCCCGAGCTGGGGATCGACGTGGTCAACCTGGGCCTCATCTACGGCATCCACATCGACGACTCGAACGTCGCGACGCTGGACATGACCCTGACGTCGGCGGCCTGCCCGCTGACCGACGTGATCGAGGACCAGGCGAAGGCCGCCACCGACGGCATCGTCAACGAGCTGAAGATCAACTGGGTCTGGATGCCCCCGTGGGGCCCGGACAAGATCACGGACGACGGCCGCGAGCAGCTGCGCGCGCTCGGGTTCAACGTCTGATCCCCGCCTGACGGCAGGTGCCGAGGGCCGCACTCCTTCCGGAGTGCGGCCCTCGCGCGCGTTCCGGAGGCCTCAGAGGACTCCGGCCGTCTGGGCCAGCACCGGGCCCAGGTTCTCCTTGCGCATGCGCTGGTCCACGTAGAGCAGGGCGGAGACCAGGGGCTGGAGGGGGGCCAGCAGGGCCTGGCAGGCGATGCTGCCGATCAGGACGACGCCCATCACGACGGACATCGAGCCGAGGACCTCGGTGGGGGCGGTGTCGGCGTCGAAGTCCATCGTCGACATCGGGATCCAGGCGATCAGCGAGAACACCTGCTGGATCGCCCAGTTGACCACGGCCGCGATCGCGGCCGTGGCGATCGTGCAGCCGAAGATCCGCCACCAGGAGCCGCGGACCAGCTCGGCGGAGCGGCGCAGCGCGGCCAGGCCGCCCGCGCCCTCGATGACCGCGGCCGCGGGGGCCAGGCTGAACTTCACCCAGAGCCAGAGGCCGAAGGGGACGGTCGCCAGGGCGCCCAGGAAGAACACCACGCCGGCGATCGCGGGGCCCACGCCCTCGTCGCTCCCGGACGCGCCGATGCCCGCGATCATGCCGAACATCAGGAAGCCGAAGCCGACGATGAAGAGCAGCACCGGCACGAACATGGCCAGCATCGACAGGACGACCGCGCTCAGCACCGTGCCCACCCGGGACCAGGACCGGCGCCAGACGGCCCCGAAGCCCACGGTGCGGCCGAGCACCGCCTCCTGCGCCACGACCGGGGCGGCGGCGTAGACCAGGGCGTTGGCCAGCACCAGGCAGAGCACCCCGGTCAGCCAGACGCCGCCGAAGGCGAGCATCAACCCCCGGATGTCGGCGATGTCGGGGTCCTGGCCGTGCGGGAGGTTCGAGAGCCGGTCGATGTTGTCCGACACGGCGTTCCAGGCGACCAGGACCGCGCCGAGGACGAGCGCCGTCGCCACCCCGAAGGCGGTCACGGCCACGCCGAGGAGCGGTTTCCAGTAGCGGCCGAAGGCGCTGAACGCGCCGGTCAGGATCTGGCCGAAGGACATCGGCGCCAGGGGTATGACGCCGGGCTTCGGCGGTGGCGGCGGGGGAGCGTATCCGTATCCGTACGGCCCCGAGGGATATGTCATGCGCACACCGTAGCGCCGGTCGTTGTGTACGCTCGTACACATGGGATACGGACTGCTCGCGGGCGCCATAGCGGCGGAGATCGTCGCCACCACCTCCATGAAGTACAGCGAGGGCTTCTCCAGACTGGTGCCCTCGCTGATCACCGGCGCCGGCTACCTGATCGCCTTCGCCCTGCTCGCCCAGGCGCTCAAGACCCTCCAGGTCGGCACCGCCTACGCCATCTGGTCCGGGGTCGGCACCGCCGCCGTCGCCGCGATCGGCGCGCTCTTCCTCGGCGAGTCCCTGAACCTCGCCAAGATCGCCGGCATCGTGCTGATCATCGCCGGGGTCGCCGTCCTCAACCTGGGCGGCGCGCACTGATGGCCCGGCCCCGGCGGTACGACCCCGAGCGCCGCGACCGGATCGTCGACGCGGCCCTGCGCGTCGTCGGCCGCGCCGGCATCGCCGGGCTCAGCCACCGCACCGTCGCCGCCGAGGCCGACGTGCCGCTCGGCTCCACCACGTACCACTTCGGCTCCCTCGACGAACTCCTCGTCGCCGCCCTGCGCCGCGCCAACGACAACTTCGGCCGCGCGCTGCGCGAGAGCCCCGGCCTCGCCGACCCGGCGGCCGACCTCGCCGCCGTCCTGGCCCGCCTCATCGGCACGTGGCTCGGCGGCGAACGGACCGGCGTGGAGCTGGAGTACGAGCTCTACCTCGCCGCCCTGCGCCGCCCCGCCCTGCGCCCCGTCGCCGCCGAATGGGCCGAGGACGTCAGCGCCTGCCTGGCCCCGCGCACCGACCCGGCCACCGCCCGCGCCGTCATCGCCCTCATGGACGGCATCTGCCTCCAGGTCCTCCTCACCGACGGCAGGTACGACGAGGAGTACGCCCGCGAGATGCTCGGCCGGGTGCTCGGCGGCGCCGCCCCGAAGGGCTGAACGAAGCGCCGAAGACCCGCCCCCGGGACTCGTCCGAACCGCCAGGGAGGCGGACCGACACCTGAGACCGGTTGGCCCGCGCGGGGGCCCGCCGGTTAGGTTTTCCGTCATGACCACTGCTCCTCGCACCACCGGCGCCGTCGCCGCCGGCCTCGCCACCATCGCCGGCGACGGCACCGTTCTCGACACCTGGTTCCCCGCCCCCGAGCTCACCGCCGCCCCCGGCCCCGCCGGCACCGAGCGGCTCGGCCCCGACGAGGCCGTCAACGCCCTCGGCGAAGGCGCCGCCAAGGCCCTCGGCGTGGACGCCCGCCGCGGTGTCGAGGTGGTCGCCGTCCGCACCGTCATCGCCTCGCTCGACGACAAGCCGCTCGACGCCCACGACGCCTACCTGCGCCTCCACCTGCTCAGCCACCGGCTGGTCAAGCCGCACGGCCAGAGCCTGGACGGCATGTTCGGCCTGCTCGCCAACGTCGCCTGGACCTCGCTCGGCCCGGTCGCCGTCGACGACATCGAGAAGGTGCGGCTCAACGCCCGCGCCGAGGGCCTGCACCTCCAGGTCACCTCGATCGACAAGTTCCCCCGCATGACCGACTACGTCGCGCCCGCCGGCGTCCGCATCGCCGACGCCGACCGGGTCCGCCTCGGCGCGCACCTCGCCGCCGGCACCACCGTCATGCACGAGGGCTTCGTCAACTTCAACGCCGGCACCCTCGGCACCTCCATGGTCGAGGGCCGCATCTCGGCCGGCGTCGTCGTCGGCGACGGCTCCGACATCGGCGGCGGCGCCTCCACGATGGGCACCCTCTCCGGCGGCGGCAACGTCGTCATCTCCATCGGCGAGCGCTGCCTGATCGGCGCCGAGGCGGGCGTCGGCATCGCCCTGGGCGACGAGTGCGTCGTCGAGGCCGGTCTCTACGTCACGGCCGGCACCCGGGTCACCATGCCCGACGGCCAGATCGTCAAGGCCCGCGAGCTCTCCGGCGCCTCGAACATCCTCTTCCGCCGCAACTCGGTCTCCGGCGCCGTCGAGGCCCGCCCGAACAACGCGGTCTGGGGCGGCCTGAACGAGATCCTCCACAGCCACAACTGACCCGTGGGTCCCCGCGTTGACAGGGCGCGGGGGCCGTACGAGAGTCACACAGGCGAGGGGAAGGTCGACATGACGACCAGGATCAGCGGGACGCCCAGGGCGCGGTCGGTGCTCACCGGCGCGTTCGCCGTCGCGGCGGCGGTGCTCCCGGCGGGCACGGCCGAGGCCGACGAGACGCACAGCCACTCCCACAACGGGCCGCACGTGTCGCTGATCTCCACCGGGCAGATCGACGACCCGCTGGAGGACGTCCTGGAGCACGCCGCGATCCTCGGCAGCACCCGCACGACCGACTCCGCCTGACGCTCCGCACACCGACGGCCCGCCGGCCCCTTCCCGGGGCGGCGGGCCGTCGCCCGTCTCTGGCATGATCCCCCTGCGCGACAGGAGGCCACGAGACAAGGAACAGCACCATGACCGAACAGCAGCCCGTCGCCCTCGTCACCGGCTCGTCCTCGGGGATCGGGGCCGCCGTCGCCCGCAGGCTCGCCGCCGCGGGCTACCGGGTCGCCGTCAACTCGGCCCGCTCCGTCGAGGCGGGCGAGAAGCTCGCCGCGGAACTCCCCGGCGCCCACTACGTCCGGGCCGACGTCGCCGACCAGGCCCAGGCCACCCGCCTCGTCGAGGAGACCGTGGCACACTTCGGCCGCCTGGACCTGCTGGTCAACAGCGCGGGCACCACCCGCTTCATCCCGCACGACGACCTCGAGGCCGCCTCGCCCGACGTGTGGCGGCACCTCTACGACGTCAACGTCATCGGCGTCTGGCAGACCGTCACCGCCGCCGTCCCCCACCTGCGCGCGGCGGGCGGCGCCATCGTGAACGTCTCCTCGCAGGCCGGCGTCCGGCCGGGCGGCAGCTCCATCCCGTACGCGGTGACGAAGGCCGCCGTCAACCACATGACCAAGCTGCTCGCCAAGACCCTCGGCCCCGAGGTGCGGGTCAACGCGGTCGCGCCGGGGCTCATCGACACCCCGTGGTTCGACGGCGTCGAGGGCGCCGACGCCGCCAAGGAACACGTCGCCTCGGTGGTGCCGCTGCGCCGGGTGGGACGGCCCGAGGACATCGCCGAGGCCGTGCACGACCTCGCCAAGGCCACGTACATCACGGGCGAGGTGCTGCTCGTGGACGGCGGCGGCCACCTGCTCGGCTGAGCGGGCCGTCAGCCCTCCTCGCCGTGGCGACGGCGGGCGCGGGCACGGGCGAGCATGGTCAGGGCGGTGCCGAGGGTGACCGCGGCGCCGGCCGCCAGGGGCCACCGTCCGGTGCCCCCGCCGGTGTCGGCCAGCCTGCCGCCCACCGTCTGCTCCGGCGCTGGGTCCCCCGCCGGGTCGGGGGCCGGGGCGGGGGTGGAGGTGTGCCCGGGGTCGGGCGTCGGCCGCGGGCCGCCGGGGTCCGGCGTGGGCTTCGGTCCGGGGTCGGGCGTCGGCTTCGGGTCCGGCGTCGGCTTCGGGTCCGGGGTGGGCTCGGGGTCCGGGGTCGGCTTCGGGTCCGGCGTCGGTTCCGGGTCGGGGTCCGGGTCGGCCGGGCGGTAGATCTCGGACTCGGTCCATCCGGCGCCCTCGCCCTCGTCGTCGCCGTACTCCACGTTCACCCCCGCGCCGAAGGCGTAGAACTGCGAGGGGGCGTCCGCCGTGAACTTCATGCGCAGCGGGAAGGTGCTCTTCCCGGGCGGGAAGGGGCGCCCGGCCAGAGCAGGATCCGTGTTGATGAGATGCGACGGCTGCGGCGGGCTGAACTCCTGCTCCCGCCACTGCCCGTCGACCTTCATCTGGATCCGTATCTGCTCCGGCCGCAGACCGGGGTAGTCCTCGTCGACGTCCCACCACAGCAGGACCTCCAGGTCCCGCAGCACCCCGTCGCCGGTGTTGTCCAGGGTGAGCGTGAACTCCTGCCACTCGCCGCCCGCGAGGAACCGTTTCGGAAGTCCGCTCACGCTGGGGACCACCAGTACGTCCGGCGCCTTCCGCTCCTCCGCCGCGTCCGGAGCGGACACGGCGGGCGGGCGGGACGCGTCCGCCGCCGCGGGGGTGGCCGGCCAGGTGGCGGGGGACAGGACCGAGACGGCCGCGAGGGCTGCGATGCGCGTGGATTTCAAGGGATTCGTCGTTTCGCCGAGGTGGGTGGACGGGACGATTCCACCCTGGGGCGACGAACCGTCACCGGGTACCCCGTCGCGGTTGATCGACCCATAAACGACGTTTATCGCCCATCCGCCGCTAAAGGCTCAGCTTGAACCCGTCGTGGCTGCGGGCGAAGCCCAGCGAGGCGTAGAAGCGGTGGGCGGCCGTGCGGTCCTTGTTGCTGGTGAGCTGGACGAGCGCGCAGCCCCGGGCCCGGGCCCTGGCCACCGCGCGCTCCATCAGCTCCCGGCCGAGTCCGCCGCCGCGCCGGTCGGCCCTGATCCGGACCGCCTCGATCAGCGCCCGTTCGGCGCCGCCCTTGCCGAGGCCGGGGATGTACGTGGCCTGCAGGCAGCCCACGACGAGGACGCCGTCCACCAGGACGAGGACCTCGTTGCGCGGATCGGCCTCGATGTCCGCGAACGCCCGCTCGTAGGCGGCGGTGACGGGCACCGAGGCCGGGTCCACCACCCGCTCCTCGTCGGCGAGCAGCGCGAGGACGGCGGGCAGGTCGGCACGGGTGGCGGGGCGCAGGATCACGGCCCGCAGTCTCGCACACCCGTGCCGACGGGGAACTACGGGCGGAAGCGCAGGACCTGCGGGTCGTGGTCGCTGTTCTGGTCCGCGAACTCGGCGTTGATGTGCACGCTGTCGTACTCGAAGTGGTGCACGCCGGGGCTGGTCAGGATCTGGTCGAGGACCTGGCTGTTGCCCTGGTAGACGTACGAGTAGCGCTCGCTGCGCGGCAGCGACTTGACCGCCGGGTACAGCGCGCCGCCGTCGGTCAGCGCCTTCGTGGTCCCGGAGAACTCGAAGTCGTTGATGTCGCCGAGGACCAGCACGTCGGCCTGCTTGTCCAGGGCCAGGACGTCCTTCACGAAGGCGTTGACGGCCTGCCCCTGGAGCAGCCGCTTGACCTCGGAGGAACGGGCCGGGGGCTGGTGGTGCGAGACGATGGACTCGTCGCCGCCCTTGGAGCCGAAGTGGTTGGCGACCACGATCACCGTGCGGCCGCGGAAGAGGAACTCGCCCGCGAGCGGCTTGCGGCTGTTCTCCCAGGCGGTGTTCGCCGGGTCGATCCGGCCGGGGGAGAGGGTCAGGTGGGCGTCGCCCTTCGTGCCCGTCACCGCGGTCGCGGTCGTGGCGTCGCCGCCCGGGCGGTCCACGAAGGAGACCCGGGCCGGGTTGAAGAGGAAGACCTGACGGATGTTGCCGCCGGGCTCGCCGCCGTCCTTGCCGTTCTGCGGGTCGATCGAGCGCCACTCGTACGCCGGGCCGCCGGCCGCGACGATCGCCTCGGTGAACTTCTTCAGCGTCGCGCCGGCCGTGACGGTGCCGTCGTTCTTGGCCCCGTTGTCGTCCTGGATCTCCTCCAGCGCGACGACGTCGGGCGAGGCGAGGTTCTCGACGACCGCCTTCGCGAGCGCGTCGAACTTCTCCTGCGGGTCGGTCGGGTCGAGGTTCTCCACGTTGTACGTGGCGACCGCCAGCTCGTTCTTGTGCTGCTTGTCGGTCACCTCGCGCTCCAGGCCGAGGTCCACGTGCTTGCCCAGCGTGTTCGCGACCAGGGTGTAGCCGCCGAACTGGTTGAAGTCGAGCGGGCCCTCGGTCCGGCCGACCAGCCAGTCGCCGACGTTCGCCTTGGGGAAGGGCTGCTGGGCGATCGGCGCCAGCTGCTGGATCTGCAGGCGGCCGGTGTTCTGGGAGTCGTACGAGCCGTAGACCGTGCCACCGCGGAGGTTGGGGTTCTCGAACGGCTTCACCGACACCCACAGCTCGGAGTACGGGTCGGTGGCGCCGACCACCCGCGAGGTGCCGACGCGGACGTTGGTGCCCTCCAGGGACTCGTAGTAGTCCAGGGCGTAGGCCTCGGGGTCCAGGGTGAGGCCGTTGATGGAGCCGCCGGCCGCCGGGTCGCCCTCGGGGGCGTACGCGCGCGGCACCGAACCCGCCCAGATGGTGACGGGCGCCGGAACCGGGTTGCCCTGCGACAGGACCGTGACGACCGGCTTGGAGATCTGGGTCAGCGACTGGTTGCCGGAGTTCAGGCCGCCCGGCACGTACTCGGTCACCGAGCCGTTGACGCTGACCGAGTCGCCGACGGCGACGGTCGGCACGGAGCTGGTGAAGACGAAGATGCCCTCGCTCGTGGCCGGGTTCTCGTCCGCCTGCGGGTCCTGCATCCAGAAGCCGCGCGAGCCGTACGTGCGCACGCCGGTGACGATGCCGGTGACACCCGTGACCGGCTTGCCGGCCAGCGGCGAGACCCGGGTGGTGCCCTGGATGTCGTGGATGCGGACGGGAGCCGCGCCCGTGGTCACGTCGTCGGCGGACGCGGACGCGCCGCCCAGCAGGCCGGCGGCGAGGGCGGCGGAGACGACGGCGGCGACGGCGGCGGATCTCGGTATGGAGGAAGACATCAAGGAGCTCCGTGAGGGCTTGGAGAAACGATCGAACGGTCTACGCGCGTCAATTTCGTTGCAGACCCTTCGACTTGTCAAGGGTCGACGGGTGTACGAAGGCTGACGCCTCCGTGAACCGCCGGACCGCCCCGCGAATACGTCTACGCTGAAGGCCGCTCTAAGCGCCGTGAAGGCCCCGCACTCGTCGAGGAGAACACCCCAGATGGCACCGGACCGCCAGACCCTTCCCCCCGTCCGCTTGCGCTCGGACGCGGAGTTGGCGCGGGACGCCCTGGCCACCCCCCTCCTCGCCCGCGCCGTGCGGCTCGCCCGCTGGGCCGGGCCGGAGACCCGGGTCGGGGCGGGCGGCGAGCTCGTCGACGAGCAGCTGCCCGCCGCCGCCGAGGAGCTCGGCCTGGCCGGCGACCCGGACGCCGAGGCGTACGCGAGCGAGGCCTGGCGGATCGCCGTCGACACCGGCCTCGTGGACGTCCAGGACGGCGAGGAGTCCGAAGCGGGCGAGGAGGCCGTGGAGGCCGTGGAGGGCGCCGGGGACGGCACCGTCACTCCCGGCGAGAACCTGGCGCTCGTCACCGGCGGCGCCCCGCAGGACGTCCTCGCGATCTGGCTGGAGGGCTTCGACGCCGTCTTCGCCGACGCCGCCGCGCCCTACATCGAGGACCTCGACGCACTGGTCGGCGAGGACGGCGAGATCGACTTCGAGGCCCTGGACTGGGACCCGGAGGGCGAGGCCGAGTTCCTGGAGGGCGTGCTCGGCAACCTCTACCTGCTGACCGTCAGCGAGGGCGGCGCGGGCGAGGGCCCGGTGCCGCTGCCCGCGCTGGCCGCCTCGATGGTCGTCCCCGACGACATGGGCGAGCCCACCGACGACGTCCTGGAGCAGGTCTCCGACGCGATGATGCGGCTCGACGAGCAGTTCCGGGTCCTCGAACCGATCGGACTCGTCGAGTACGACCCCGTCGACGAGGCCCTGATGGCCGAGGAGGGCGAGGAGCCCGCCCCGCCCGTCGACGACGAGGACGTCAGCCGCTACGGCATGGTCCGGCTCACCCCGCTCGGCCTGTACGGCGTGCGCGCCCGGATGCTGGAGGCCGGACTCGTCGTCCCGGCGGTCGGCGAGCTCGCCGACAAGGGCGCCGACGTCCTGCTCGACGGCATCGCCCACTACCCGCAGGACGCGGCCCGCGCCGAGACCGCGGGCTGGCTCACCGCCCGCGAGCCGGGCACCGCCGCCCGGGAACTCCTCGCCGCCGCCAAGGGCGGAGACCCGGACTCCCCGCTGCGCCGCCTGCACGCGCAGCAGGCCCTGTCCCTCGTCGGGGCCGAGGCCGAACCGGCCGTCCGGGAGGTCCTGGACGACCCGGAGCTCGGCGGTCTCGCCCGGGTCTGGCTCGCCGAGCGGGGCGCGGCGGACATCCCGGCCCCGCCGGAGGCGATGATCTTCTGGCTGGCCATCGACACGATCGCCGCCCACCTCGACGCCGACGGGGACCTCACCGAGCTCCAGGACCTCATCGAGGGCCTGACCAGCCGGCACGGCGGCTTCTTCGAAGCGGCCTGGCGGGTCGAGCACCCGGCGACGGCCGAGGTCCTGGAGGCCATGGGCCGGCTGCACCGCGACAAGCCCACCGCCAAGGAGGCCCGCAAGGCCGCCTTCAAGGCCCGCTCGAAGAACTGAGCCGTACGCGGGGGACGGGGCCCGGTCCTCAGGTCCGCAGGTACGAGGCCCCGTTGAGGTCGAGCACCGTCCCCGAGGCCCAGGCGGCCTCGGGGGAGGCGAGCCAGTGGACCGCCGCCGCGATCTCCTCCGCGGTGCCGACCCGGCCGAACGGGCTCTGGGCGAGGATCGCCGCGCCCTCGGGCCCCGCGAGCCGGGGCGCCACCCGCTCGGTCGCGAAGAAGCCCGGGGCGACCGAGGCCACCCCGATCCCGTGCGGGCCGAGCGCCACGGCCAGCGACTGGCCCAGGGCGTGCACGGCCGCCTTGGTGGCACCGTAGGCCGGGTGGTCCGGCTCGCCCTTGAAGGCGCCGCGCGAGCCGATGTTGACGATCCGGCCGGGTACGCCGGCCTCGATCATCCGCCGGGCAGCGAGGTGGCTGAGGTACGCCGTGCCCAGCAGGTTCACCGAGACGTGGCGTTGCCAGAGCCCGACCCACTCCTCGTACGGGGTGGTGGCCGGCGGGTGCGGCAGGTTGACGGCCGCGTTGTTCACCAGGACGTCGATGCCGCCGAGGCCCCCGGCCGCCTCGTCCGCGACCCGGGCGGCCTCCGCCGGGTCGGCCAGATCGCCGGAGACCAGCACATGGCCGGTGCCCTCCAGGGCGGCGAGGGTATCGCGGGCCTCCTCCTCGCGCGAGCCGTAGTGCACGGCCACCCGGTCGCCGCCGGCCGCGAAGGCGCGGGCCACCGCGCGGCCCAGGCCGCGCGAGGCACCGCTGACCAGAACGCGCCGGCCGTTGTGGGGCAGGTTCATGAGGGATCGCCTTTCTGTTCAACCGCCGTTTATACGGGGGCGCGACCGTGTGCCGCGACACCGGGTGACGACAGGGAGAAGAACCGTCATGTCTCTCAACCGCAGAGAGTTCGCCAAGAAGTCCGCAGCCACCGGCGCCGGCCTCGCGCTCACCGGCGCCGTCGGCACGCTGGCCACCGCGCCCGAGGCGCTGGCCGCCGACGACCCGCAGGAGTTCGCGGCCGAGGGCCACGGCGAGGGCCACGGGCACGGGCACGGCCACGGCCACCGGCTGGGCTACGGCGAGCTGGTCCCGGACCCGGACGGCGTCCTCGCCCTGCCCGAGGGCTTCACGTACCGCGTCATCACCCACAGCGGCGTCACCCGCCTGGAGAGCGGCGAGTTCACGCCCTCCAACCACGACGGCACCGCCACCTTCGCGGGCCGGCGCGGCACCACGTACCTGGTGAACAACCACGAGCTCAAGGGCCCCCGCGCCAACTGGGCCCACCCCGTCCCGCTCACCGAGGGCCTGGTCTACGACCCGGCGGCGGCCGGCGGCTGCACGGTCGTCGAGGTGCACCGCGACGGCACCGTCGCCGAGTGGGTCGGCATCGCCGGCACCTCCACCAACTGCGCGGGCGGCCGCACCCCCTGGGGCACCTGGCTCACCTGCGAGGAGACCGAGGACCTGGCCGGCAAGAACGGCATGACCAAGGACCACGGCTACGTCTTCGAGGTCGACCCGCACGACCACCGCGCCAACCGGAACCCGAAGCCGGTCAAGGCCTTCGGCCGCTACGCCCACGAGGCCGTCGTCATCGACCCCAAGCGGGGCCACGCCTACCTCACCGAGGACGCCTCCGGCCCCAACGGCCTGCTCTTCCGCTGGGTCCCGCCGAAGGGCTTCGAGCACGGCCGGGGGCGGCTCGGCACCCTCGCCGACGACGCCGGCGTGCTCCAGGCCTTCAAGTGCTTCGACTCGGCCGGCCGCTTCGTCGACGACCTCTCCCGCGCCACGAAGACCGGCACCGTCTACGGCGTGGACTGGGTCGACGTGCCCGACCGCGACGCCCGCAAGACCCCCGTCCGCAAGCAGTTCGGCCCCGGCGAGGTCACCCGCGCCCGCAAGCTGGAGGGCATGTGGTGGGCCGACGGCGGCACGTACATCGTCTCCTCGTACGCCCGTGAGGAGAGCCCCGGCGCCGCGCACGACGGCCAGGTCTGGTTCTACGACCCCAAGCGCCGCACCCTCACCCTCCAGGTGCTGCTCGGCGTCAACGCGACGCCCGACCAGGACGGCGCCTTCGACGGCCCGGACAACATCACCGTCTCCCCGTACGGCGGCATCGTGATCGCCGAGGACGGCGAGGGCGTCCAGCACCTCTTCGGCGCGACCGAGAGCGGCCGGACCTACCCGATCGCCCGCAACGACCTGAACGACAGCGAGTTCACCGGCGTGGTCTTCTCGCCCGACGGCGACACCCTGTTCGCCAACATCCAGGACCCGGGCATCATGCTCGCCATCACCGGCCCGTGGCGCCGACAGCCCCGTCGCTGACGCCTCCGGTCCTGGTGCCGTCGCCGGGCTGACACCTAACATGTCAGCCCATGGACGCCTTACGGCCGGTGGGCCGGACCCTGCTGCGCGACCGCGCGTACGAGGCACTGCGCGAGGCCATCGTGCGCGGTGAACTCGCGCCCGGCTCCGTGGTCAAGGACGCCGAGCTCGCCGCCCGCCTCGGCCTCTCGCGCGCCCCGGTGCGCGAGGCACTGGCCCGGCTCGGCGACGAGGGCCTGGTCGAGACCAAGCCGCAGAGCTACACCCGGGTCACCCGGCTGGTCAGCCGGGTGGTCCGGGACGCCGCCTCCGTGGTGCGGGTGATGCACGAACTCGCCGCCCGCACCGCCGTACCGCTGCTCGGACCCGAGGGCATCCGGGCGATGCGCGAGGCCAACGAGCGGTTCGCCGCGGCCGTGCGCTCCGCGGACGTCGAGGCCGCCCTGCGCGCCGACGACGAACTCCACGACGTGCTCGTCGGCGCGAGCGGCAACCACGCGGTGGCCGCCACCATCGACCGCTACACGCCCCTGATCCGCCGGGTCGAGCGCCGCCTCTTCGGGGATGCCGGCAGCTGCGGTTCCACGGAGCTCCACGCGCGCCTGATCGACGCGTGCGAGGCGGGCGACACGGAGGAGGCGGTGCGGGTGACGACGGAGATATGGCGGGCCCTCGAAGAGCTCGCCGACGAGGCGACGGACCCGCCGGACCGGCTCTAGGCCGTGTCCTTCGGATCATGCCGGATCGGCCCGCGGCGTCCGCGGGCCCCGATCCCCGCCCCGGCCCCGCCGCCGGTCCGCCCGGGCGTCCAGGACCCGACCGCGACCACCCCAGGGAGCCCCGCATGCCGACGATCGACGACTTCGAGCGCTACCCGCTGCTCTTCGGGCCCTCGCCCGTGCACCCCCTCCAGCGGCTGACCGGCCACCTCGGCGGCGCCACCCTGTGGGCCAAGCGCGAGGACTGCAACTCCGGCATCGCGTACGGCGGGAACAAGACCCGCAAGCTGGAGTACCTGGTCGCCGACGCCCTCGCCCAGGGGTGCGACACCCTGGTCTCCATCGGCGGCGTGCAGTCCAACCACACCCGCCAGGTCGCGGCCGTCGCCGCGCACGCCGGGCTGCGCTGCGTGCTGGTGCAGGAGAGCTGGGTCGAGTGGCCCGACTCCGTCTACGACAAGGTCGGCAACATCCTGGTCAGCCGGCTCGCGGGCGCCGACGTGCGGCTGGTGCGGGCCGAGTTCGGCATCGGGTTCAAGGAGAGCTGGGAGCGGGCGCTGCGCGAGGTCGAGGAGGCCGGCGGCAAGCCGTACGCGATCCCGGCGGGCGCCTCGGACCACCCGCTGGGCGGCCTCGGCTTCGCCCGCTGGGCGTACGAGGTGGCCGAGCAGGAGCGCGAGCTCGGCGTCTTCTTCGACACCGTGGTGGTCTGCTCGGTGACCGGCTCCACCCAGGCCGGGATGGTCGCGGGCTTCGCCGCGCTCGCCGAGGAGGGCGGGCGGGCCCGCCGGGTGCTGGGCGTCGACGCCTCCGCGAAGCCGGTGTCCACCCATGAGCAGATCACCCGGATCGCCCGGGACACGGCCGCCCTGATCGGCGTCGAGCGGACGCTGACCGCCGCCGACGTCGAGCTGGACGACCGCTACCACGCGGGGGTGTACGGCGTCCCCGACGAGGCGACGCTGGACGCGATGCGGCTGGCCGCCCGGACCGAGGGCATGGTCACCGACCCCGTCTACGAGGGGAAGTCGATGGCCGGTCTGGTCGACCTGGTGGACCGGGGCGAGATCGGCGCGGACTCCACCGTGCTCTACGTCCACCTGGGCGGCCAGCCGGCCCTCAACGCGTACAGCGCGCTGTTCTAGCCCGGCCCGCGGGCCGGGCGCGCCCTCCGGCCGGACGGCTTCCGGCCGGGCGCCCTCCGGCCGGACCGGGGCTCAGAGGGCCTGGGCGGCGGGCTTCACCATGCCCCGGACGGTCCGCGACTTCACGAACTCGCCCATCGCCGTCATCTCCCACTCGCCGCTGAACTGCTTGATGAGCTTGGCCATCATCACGCCGGTCTGCGGCTCGGCCGTGGTGAGGTCGAAGCGGACCAGCTCCTCGCCGGTGGCGGCGTCGATCAGCCGGCAGTAGGCCTTGGCGACCTCGGTGAACTTCTGGCCGGAGAAGGAGTTGACGGTGAAGACCAGGCCGGTGGCGTCGGCGGGCAGCCGGCCCAGGTCGACCACGATGACCTCGTCGTCGCCCGCGCCCTCGCCGGTCAGGTTGTCGCCGGAGTGCTTGATCGAGCCGTTGAGGATGGACAGCTTGCCGAAGTAGCAGCTGTCCAGGTGGTTGCGCTGGGGGCCGTAGGCGATGACCGAGGCGTCGAGGTCGATGTCCTTGCCGCGGTAGGCGGGCTCCCAGCCGAGGCCCATCTTGACCTGGGAGAGCAGCGGGCGGCCGCCCTTGACCAGGGAGACGGTCTGGTTCTTCTGCAGGCTGACCCGGCCCTTGTCCAGGTTGATCTTCCCGGTGCCGACGGGAGCCGGGGCGGGGGCCGCGGGCGGCGCCGCCGGGGCCGGCGGGACCACGGCCGGCGCGGGGGCGACCGGGGCGGGGGCGACCGGCGCGGCGGGGGCCTGGGCCGCGGCGGGCGTCGGCTCCTCGTCGACGCTGACGCCGAAGTCGGTGGCGATCCCGGCCAGCCCGTTCGCGTAGCCCTGGCCGACCGCGCGGGCCTTCCAGGCGCCGCCGCGCAGATAGATCTCCATGACCACGAGGGCGGTCTCGGTCCCGAGCCGCGGCGGGGTGAACGTGGCGAGCACGCTGCCGTCGTCCGCGTTGCGCAGCGTGGCCGTGGGCTCGATGCCCTGGAAGGTCTGGCCGGCGGCGTCGGGGCTGGCGGTCACGACGATCTTCTCGACCCCGGCCGGGACGGCTCCGGTGTCCACCACGATCGCGTCCGGGGCGCTGCCGCCGCCGGAGCGGTAGCTGACACCGGGCCCGGCGGGCTGGTTGTAGAAGATGAAGTCGTCGTCCGAGCGCACCTTGCCGTCGGCGCCGAGCAGCAGGCCCGACACGTCGAGCCGCACGGGCGCGGCGACGTCCACCGCCACGCGCGCGGCGGTGAGAGGGATGTTCGAGCCGGGGGTCATTGCGGTCATGCCGGGGGTAACGAACGAGACGCTTTTGCCGTTCCCTTACCTTCGTCCCGTTCGGCCACTCCGGTTACGCGGGTGCTCGCGCGCGGTGCGCTCGTTGCCGAAGCGGTACGAGCCGGTCCAGCGGGCCATCACCAGCTGCGGGTCGCCGGCCTCGACCTCCGCCAGGAAGCGGTCCGCGCGGCCGCCGCGCAGCGTGGCGGCGGCCCGGCCGCGATGGGTGATGACGACCGTGCCGTCCGCACGGCGTGCGAAGACGAATCCCTGAGGTGAAGGCATGCCGGGCATCCTGCCGGTCCCGGCCGCGTCCGTCATACGAATATTCTTACGAGCTGTGGGTGGGAGCTCTTTCCGGACGCGGGACGTGGACGAGGCGCGCGAGGAGATCGACGCGCGCTATTACGCCAACTTCATGGACGTCATCGACGCGGGGGAGCGCCCCTTCGCCGCGCGCTTCGACACCGTCGGGCTGGGGTCGCTGATGATCGGCGACCTGAGCTGCGGCGCCGACGTCCGGATGCGCTTCGGCGAGCTGGGCGCGTTCCACGTCAACGCCCCGATGAGCGGGACCATGGAGCTGCGCCAGGGCGGCGGCGGGAGCCGGCTGCTGGCCACCAGCGGGGAGGCGGTGCTGCTCGACCCGGCGGGGGACACCTTCCTCGACCGGTGGAGCGGGGACTGCCGCGTCCTCTCGGTGAAGATCGACGCGACCGCGCTGCACGAGCGGCTGGAGCAGCTGATCGGGCGCCCGCCGCGCGGCCGGCTCGCCTTCGGCGCCGGGCTCGACATCACCAGCGGCCCGGGGCTGAGCTGGGTGACCTTCGCCCGGCAGGTGGCGGCCGGGGCGCTCGCCGGGGACGGCCTGGCCACCCACGAGCTGGTCTCCCGGCCGCTCCAGGAGGCGCTGCTCAACGGGCTGCTGCTGGCCGCCGAGCACCCGTGGCGGGATGAGCTCGCCCACCCGGGCGGGCCCGCCCGGCCCGGGCCGGTGAAGCGGGTGATGGACGCGGTGCGGGCCCGCCCCGAGCACCCCTTCACCAGCACCGAACTGGCCGCCCTCGCCCGGGTGAGCGTGCGCCGGCTCCAGGAGTCGTTCCGGGAGTACGTGGGGATGTCCCCGATGGCGTACGTGCGCGAGGTGCGCCTGGAGCGGGTCCACGAGGAGCTGCGAGCGGGCGCGCCGGACGGGCTGAGCGTGACCGAGGTGGCCTGGCGCTGGGGTTTCGCCCATCCGGGCCGGTTCGCGGCGCGGTACCGCGAGCGCTTCGGCGAGTCCCCCTCGGCCACCCTGCGCCGCTGACGGCGGGGCGCGCGGCGCGTGGCGTGAACGGATCGCGCTTTCCGGACGGTTGCCGCGTTCCCCGGCTCGCGACGATCTTGGTCGGGTCATATCGTCGGAATGTCCGCGTGCGCCAGCCGCGCGCGTCGACCCGGGCCTGGCCGGCTCCCCCGCATTGTCCGGCCGGGCCCGTTCCCCTTCCCCGCCTCGGCCCTCCCGGCCTCCTCAGCGCGTCCAGCGCGGCGGGTCCTCGCAGAAGTGCCCGCCCAGGTACACGTCGTCGGCGCTGCCCGGGGCCGGGAGCCCCCGCTCCGCGATGATCCGTTCCGCGAACACCTCGGAGTCGTCCTTCGGTTCGTAGCCCAGCGCCCGGGCCGAGGAGAGGTCCCACCACTCCCGGGTGTTGGCGGAGGAGCCGTACACCACCGTGTGCCCGACCTCCGGCGCGGTGAGCGCCGCGTGGAACAGCCGGGCGCAGTCGGCGGGGCTCAGCCAGGTCGAGAGCATCCGCACGGACTCCGGCTCGGGGAGGCAGGAGCCGATCCGCACCGAGACGGTCTCCACCCCGTGCTTGTCCCAGTAGTACTGCGCCAGGTCCTCCCCGAAGGCCTTGGACAGGCCGTAGAAGGTGTCGGGCCGGTGCGGGGTGGAGACCGGGACGGGGGGCTCGTCGCGGCGCGGGCGGGGGGTGAAGCCGACCGCGTGGTTGCTGGAGGCGAAGACGACCCGGGGCACGCCCTCCTCGCGCACCGCCTCGTACAGGTGGTGCAGTCCGGTGATGTTGGCGGCCACGAGCGCGTCGAAGCCGGCCTCCAGGGAGATCCCGGCGAGGTGGATCACGGCGTCCACCCCGCGCACCGCCTCGCGCAGCGCGGCCCGGTCGGCGAGGTCGGCGAGGATCGCGTCCGGCGCGCCGGGGACGGGCAGCACGTCGAGCGGGCGCAGCGCGTGGCCGTACGCGGGCAGCAGCTCCCGCATCAGGGTGCCGACGCCGCCGGCGGCGCCGGTGAGCAGGACGGTGCGGGGAGCGGGGGGCATGGGCCGGTCTCCGTTCGTGGTCCGAATTCACAGACATGGAAGGTCCGACACGCTAGGCAGTGCCGTGTCGGACCGTCAAGAAGCCCTGCTGGCAAGGCAGGCAGGGTCCTTGACCATCGCTCCGCGGCGCCTCTACCGTGAAGTCGTTCAAGCATATGGACGAGAGTCAGAGTGATGCACGAACCGATCAGTCTGGGAGCGCCCGTGACCCCTGCCCCGCTCGCCGAACGGCTCGACGGCCTGCTGTTCTTCCCCGTCACCGCCTTCGGTCCGGACGGCACCGTCGACCTCGACGCCTTCCGGGCCCATGTACGCGCCGGGATCGACGCGGGCGCGGGCGCGGTCTTCGCCTGCTGCGGGACCGGCGAGTTCCACGCCCTCACCCCCGAGGAGTTCCGCGACTGCGTCGCCGCCGCCGTCCGGGAGGCCGCCGGCCGCGTCCCGGTCCTCGCCGGCACCGGCTACGGCACCGCGCTCGCCGTCCGCTACGCCCGGCTCGCCGAGGAGGCGGGCGCCGACGGCCTGCTCGTCATGCCCCCGTACCTGGTAGTGGCGGACCAGGCCGGCCTGCTCCGCCACTACACCGAGGTGGCCGGCGCGACCGCCCTCCCCGTGATCGTCTACCAGCGCGACAACGCGGTCCTCACCCCCGAGACCGCCGTGGCACTGGCCCGCACCGACGGCGTCATCGGCCTCAAGGACGGCCTGGGCGACCTCGACCTGATGCAGCGCATCGTCAGCGCCGTCCGCGCCGAGGGCCTGACCCTGCGCTACTTCAACGGCCTGCCCACCGCCGAACTCACCGGCCTCGCCTACCGGGGGATCGGCGTCACCCTCTACTCCTCCGCCGTCTTCTGCTTCGCCCCCGACCTCGCCCTCGCCTTCCACCGCGCCCTCGCCACCGGCGACGACCCCACCGCCCACCGCCTCATCGACGCCTTCTACCGCCCCCTCGTCGAACTGCGCGCGAAGGGCCGCGGCTACGCCGTCTCGCTCGTCAAGGCGGGCGTGCGGATGGCCGGCCTGGACGTCGGCGAGGTCCGCCCCCCGCTCAGCGAACCCCGCCCGGAGCACCTCGACGAGCTGGCCGCGCTCGTCGCCCGCGGCAGGGCCGCCCTCGCCCGGGGGGCCCGATGAGGGCCGGCGCCTTCCTCTACCCCTGGGACGTCAACGGCGACCCGGCCGCCCCCGCCCGCCTGGCCGGACTCGGCCTCGACCGGATCACCCTCGCCTCGGCCTACCACTCCACCCGGGCGCTGACCCCCCGCCACCCCCGCCACCGGGTGGTCACCGCCGCCCACGCCGCCGTCCTCTACCCACCGGACCCGGCCCGCTGGCGCGACCACCCGATCCGGCCGCACGCCTCCGGCGACTGGGCCCCCGGCGACGCGCACGGGGACGCCTCGCGGGCCCTGGCGGCGGCCGGCCTGGAGGTCCACACCTGGGTGGTCCTGGCCCACAACTCCCGCCTGGGCGCCGACCGTCCCGCGAGCTCCGTCGTCAACGCGTACGGCGACCGCTACCCCTGGGCCCCCTGCATCGGCCAGGACGTCGTGCGCGCCCACCTGGTGGAGCTGGCGGCCGAGGCGGCGGTACGGCCCGGGGCCGCGGGCACCGAGCTGGAGTCCTGCGGCTGGTACGGCCTCGCGCACCTCCACGCGCACGACAAGACGGCCGGCGTCCCGCTCGACGACACCGCCCAGTACCTGATGTCGCTCTGCTTCTGCCCCTCCTGCCGGGAGGGGTACGCGCGGCACGGCGCCGACCCCGACGCCCTCGCCGCCGAGGTGCGGGCCGCCCTCGCCCCGGTCTGGCGCGGGGCGCCCCCGGGCCCCGCCCCGGCCGCCGCCCTCGCCTGGCGCGTGGAGGCCGCCCGCACCCTCCAGGAGGCCGCCGTCGGCGCCGTACGGGCCGCGGCGCCCCCGGGCTTCCGGGTGCTGCTGCACGCGGACCCGGCCCCGCACCGCTGCGGCGCCAACGCGGGCACGGACCCGCGGCACGTCCTCGCCGTCGCGGACGGCGTGGTCACCCCGGCGGCGACCGTCGCGCCCTTCGCGGCCCACGCCCGCGGGGACGAGGTCCTGGCGGCCAACCTCCCCGTCGTCGCCGGACTGGGCGGCTCCCCGGCCACCCTCGCCGCCGACGCGCGGCAGGCCGCGGACGAGGGAGCCACCGAACTCCGGCTCTACCACGCGGGCCTGGCCTCGGACGCGGACCTGGCGGCGGTGGCCGAGGCCCTGGCGGAGCTCAGCTGACGGAGGCGCGCTCGCGCGGCACGAGCGTCCCCCGGGCCCCGGGGGCGAAGGCCAGCGCCGCCGCGCCCGCGAGCCCCGCCACGCCCACCACCGGCAGCAGCACCCGCACGTCCACCACCGCGACCAGACCGGCGCCCACCGCCAGCGCCACCGCGTTCGGCACGAAGACCAGGGTGTTCGCGGTGCCCGCGGCCCGCCCCACCACCTCGGGCGGCACGCCCCGCTGGACCGCCGTCATCGCGGCGATCAGCACCCAGGGCAGCCCCACCCCGACCACCCCGCTCGCCGCCAGAGCCACGCCGTCGTACGGCAGCGCCCGGGCGGCGGCCCCCAGGGCGAACAGGGCCAGGCCGGCCGCCGCGAGCACCCGCTCCGGCACCCGCCGCAGCAGCGGCCCCGCCACCAGCCCCGCCGCCACCGAACCCGCGCCCTGCACGGCGTACAGCACACCGGCGTACGCGGGGGAGTGCCCGAGCCCCCGGTCCACCACGGTGTAGATCGCGGCGCCGTTGAGCCCGGCCAGGAACATGGTGAAGCCGCCCGCCCCCACGAGGGCCCGCAGCACCGGCGATTCCCGCAGCGGCCGGACCCCGTCCGCGACCCGGCCGCGCTCCTCCGCCGCCGGGATCCGGGCCTCCCGCACCCGCAGCAGCGCGAAGACGCCCGCCGCCAGCGCGAACGTCGCCGCGTCGAGCAGCGCGACCGGCCCGCCGCCGTACCGGGCGAAGAGCCCGGCGGCGACCAGCGGGGCGACCAGCTTCACGGCCTCGTTCACGGTCAGCCGCAGCCCGTTGAAGGAACCGAGCCGCTCCGGGTCGAGGGCGCCCGCGGCGAGCGCCGCCTCCGCCGCCTCGACGAGCGCGCCCTGCGTCCCGTACACGAACAGCACGAGGAACAGCAGCCACACCCGGTCGGCCCGGTCCACCCACAGCAGCAACGGCAGCACGGCTGCCATGGCGAGGTTCACCGTGACCAGCAGCGGCCGCCGGGGCACCCGGTCGACGAGCCCGCCCAGCACCGGGCCGAGCAGCGCGGGCGCCCAGAGGGCGAAGGCGGTGAGGGCCGCGAGGGAGTCGGAGCCGGTCAGGGACTTCACCCAGATCCCGGAGACCAGCCACATCGCGGTGGTGCCGAACCCGGAGACGAGGACGGCGCAGAGGTAGAGAGGAAGACGCATGCCCGCAGGCTGGCGTCTGAGGTGGCCCCCGCGGATCGGTCAGATGCCCTAACCGCCGGCGCCCGCCGGGGCCGGCCGGGTGCCCGCGGACCGCTTCTCATAACGCAGCGCCACCCCCGTGGCCAGCGCGCCCAGGCCCTCCCAGAGCCCCACGCCCAGGAAGCCGGCCGGGGCGCGCCCGGTGACGACGGCGAGGGTGAAGACCGTGCAGGTGAGGAGACGGAAGGGGACCGTCCAGCGGAAGAAGGGCTTCCAGTCGGCCAGGGCGGCCAGCACGTAGTACACGCCCATGTTGAGGGCCGCCATGGAGGAGGCCGTCAGGAACAAGAGGGTGTGGTCCGCGTCCGCGCGGTCCGCGCCGGGTACGGGGCTCAGGCCCATGAGCCGGATCGTCGTGTCGGGGGACACCAGGCCCACCACCCCCAGCGCGGCGGCGAGGGTGCCGAAGACGGCCATGGTCCAGCCGGAGGGGGAGCGGGGAAGGCGTGCGGTCGAGAGCATGCGCCCTGCATATCGTGAAGCGGGGGCGGTCGTTCCACCGGCCCCCGCTTCCACGGCACTTCGGCCGTTACGTCACCTCGGTGCCGCGCACCGGAGTGACGGAGCGGCAGGCCGTCCCGGTACCGCGCACCGGGACGTCACTTCAGCCAGGCCTTCATCATCTTCTGCGCCACCGGCGCCGCCAGGCCGTTGCCGCTGACCTCGGAGCGCGCCGCGCCCGAGTCCTCGATCAGCACCGCCACCGCGATCTCCTTGCCGGTCGCCGGGTCCTTGCCGTAGGAGGTGAACCAGGCGTACGGCGTCTTGCTGTTGTTCTCGCCGTGCTGCGCGGTGCCCGTCTTGCCGCCGACCTCCATGCCGTCGATCGCCGCGTTGGAGCCGGTGCCCTTGTCGACCACCGTCTGCATCGCGCTGCGCAGCTGCTCCGCCGTCGCGGAGGAGACGATCCGCTTCGTGTCCCCGTCCTTGAAGGACTTCAGGGCGTCGCCGTCGGAGTCGACGACCTCGGAGACCATGTGGGGGCTCGCCATCAGGCCGTCGTTGGCGATGGCCGCCGACACCATGGCCATCTGGAGCGGGGTGGCCGTCACGTCGAACTGGCCGATGCCGGTCAGCGCGGTCTGCGCCTTGTCCATGCCGGACGGGTAGACGCTGGCGTAGGCCCGGACGGGCAGGTCCAGCTCCTTGTCGTTGAAGCCGAACTTCTCCGCCATCGCCTTCACCTTGTCCTGGCCGAGGTCGACCGCGAGCTTGGCGAAGACGTTGTTGCAGGAGTACTGCAGCGCGGTGCGGAGGGTGGCGTTCTCGCAGGGCGCCGAGGGGTTCTCGTTCTCCAGGTAGCGGGTCGAGCCGGGCAGCTTGTACGGGTTGGGGCTGCGCGTCGGCGTGTCCACCGAGCCGTACAGCCCTTCCTCCAGGCCGGCCGCCGCGACGACCAGCTTGAAGGTCGAGCCCGGCGGCAGCGGCTGCCGCAGCGCCCGGTTGACCAGCGGCTTGTCCTCGTCCTCGGTGAGCTGCTTCCATACCTCGCCGTCGGTGAGCCCGGCGATCTTCGAGGGGTCGTACGAGGGCGTCGAGACCATGCCGAGGACGCGGCCCGTCTTCGGGTCGATGGCGACCGCGGCGCCCTTCTTGTTCCCGAGCGCCTTGTAGCCGGCCTTCTGCACGGCGGGGTCGATCGTCGTGAGGACGGAGCCGGGCTCCGCCTGCTTGCGGGTGACCGCGTCCAGCGGGTTCTTCAGCCGGGTGTCGGTGCCGTCCAGGACGTCGGAGTAGATCCCCTCCAGCTGGGTCGCGCCGTAGGCCTGGGAGCTGTACCCGGTGACCGCCGCGTAGAGCTTCCCGTCGGTGTAGTCGCGCTTGTACGCGAGGTCGCCGCCCTTCGTCTCCTTAGAACCGGTGACCGGCGAACCGGCCACGATGATGTTCCCGAGCGGCTGCGCGTACTGCGCGATGGTGTTCCGCCGGTTCTTCTTGTCGTCCGCGAGGGCCTTGCCTTCGTACGCCTGTACCCAGGTGGCCCGGCCCAGCAGGGCCAGCACCAGGAGCAGCGAGAAGACCGAGGCGCGCCTGATCGTCTTGTTCATCCCGCTCAAGGGGACGAACGGAACAGTGGCCGCCGTTCCGGATGTGTCCCTTTTCTCAGCTTTCTCAGGTTTCTCATGAAACGTTCATGCGGGCAGAGGCGGAGGCGGAGGCGGGGCGCGCGGTGGAGCGGGGCCGGCCGGCACCCCCGTGTCCGGCCGGCCCCGCGGCTTCACCCCGGGGTGATGAACCCCGACTCGTACGCGGCGATCACCGCCTGCGTGCGGTCCCTCGCGCCGGTCTTCGCCAGAACCGCGGCCACATGGCTCTTCACCGTCGCCGGGCCCACGCCCATCCCGGCGGCGATCTCCGCGTTGGTCAGGCCCTTCGCCATCCGGCGCAGCACCTCCGCCTCCCGCTCGGTGAGCCGGGCCGCCCACGGCGGGGCGGCCGGCGGATGGCGGCGGGCGTGCTCGGCGGCGAGGCCGCGGACGGCGGCCGGGTAGAGCAGCGAGTCGCTGCGGGCCACCAGGCGCACCGCGCTCACCAGCTCCTCCGGCGCGGCCCGCTTGAGCAGGAAGCCGGCCGCGCCGACCCGCAGCGCGTCGTACACGTAGGCGTCGTTCTCGAAGGTGGTCACGACCACGATCCGGGGCCCGCCCGGCTCCGCCCGCTCCGACGGCTCCGCCCGCTCCGGCAGTGACGACAGGATCTGCCGGGTGGCCTGGATGCCGTCGATCTCGGGCATCCGGACGTCCATGAGGACCACGTCGGGCCGCAGCTCCCGCACCACCGAGACCGCCTCGGCGCCGGTGGCGGCCTCCCCGACGACCTCCAGGCCGGGCTCCGCGTCCAGGATCACCCGCAGCGCCGTCCGGACCATCCGCTCGTCGTCCGCGAGGACGATCCTGATCGTGCCGCCGTCCATCAGCGCTGCCCTCCGCCCGTGCCCACCGGCAGCCGGGCGGCCAGCAGCCAGGTCCCGTCCGCCGGGCCGGCCTGGGCGGTGCCGCCGAGCAGCCGGGCGCGTTCGGCGATGCCGCGCAGGCCGCGGCCGCCGTCCGGGCGGGCCACCGGCGGGGTCGCGGGCAGCGGATTCTCCATGGTGATCTCCAGTTCGTCCCCCGACAGCGCGATCCGCGCCGTCACCGTCTCGCCCCGCGCGTGGCGCACGGCGTTGGTCAGCCCCTCCTGCACGATCCGGTAGGCCTCCCGCGACACCGCCTCCGGCAGCCCCGACAGGCTCCCGCCGACGGTCAGCCGCACCCCCGGCCCCGCGCCCCGCACCAGCGCGTCCAGAGCGTCCAGGCCGGGCGCGTCGAGCTCGCCGTCGTCCTCGCCGCTGCGCAGCAGGCCGAGGACCGCGTCGAGTTCGCCGACCGTGCGCCGGGTGGTCTCCTCGATCGCGCTGAGCGCCTCCCGGACGAAGCCGAGGTCCGCGCCTGCGGCGCCCGAGTCGAGCACCCGGCGGGCCGCGCCCGCCTGGAGGGTGACCGCGCTCAGGGCGTGGCCCACCGAGTCGTGCAGTTCGCGGGCGAGCCGGTTGCGCACGGCCAGTTCGGCCGCGCGCCGCTCGGCCGCCGCGAGCCGGTCCGCCGGTCCGGGCCCGAGCAGCCGGGGCGCCTCGCGGGCCAGCAGCGCGCCCGCCGCCGCGACGACCGCCGCGAGCCCGAGCAGCATCAGGAGCCCGAGCGGCAGCCCGGCCCAGGCGAGCCAGGGCCGGTCCAGGTGCCAGAAGCGGCCGAGTTCGGAGGCGCGCAGCTCCGCCGAGAACGGCAGCGCGCACACCGCCAGCGCGAACGGCGGCAGCGCCAGCGTGGCCCCGCTGAGCAGGGCGCCCGCCCCGAGGTGGAGGGTGAACCACCCGGCGGTCCGGGCCCGGGCGCCGGATCCCCGGGCGGGCCCGTCGGCGAACCGGCCGGGCGCCACCCCGCACAGCGCCCGGGCCGCCGCCACCGACATCGGCCGGGCGAGCGGGAAGAGCGCGGTCAGTGCGGCGATCGGCAGCCCGACGGCGTAGGCCGCGAGCTGGAAGCGCAGGCCGCCCCCGAGGACGTTGCCGTCCGGCGAGAACGGCCCCACGGCCACGGTGCCGACCAGCCAGTACGGCATGAACAGCGCGCCGCCGAGGATCAGGTGCAGCCAGCGCCGCCGGGCCCGCTGCCCGAAGAGGGCGCCCCAGAAGCGGGTCACGCCGACGCGCCCCGGCGGCCGAGGACGAGCGCGAGGCAGCCCGCCAGCAGGAATCCGGTGATCATTTCGCCAGCGTAGGCGGTGATCATCAGGCCCGACGGCTCTTTTCCGGCTTCGGTCGCCGGCATCAGGGCGACCAGCGTCATGTACGCGCCCCAGCACCCGGCGGAGCCCGAGGCCACCCAGGCCACGCCCATCGCGGTGCGCACCCGCAGCCCGGCGGGCCGGCGCAGGACGAGCAGCAGGACGGAGAGGGCGGCGAGGACCAGGAAGGTGCCGCGCACCGCGTCGACCACGGCCCGGTCGGAGTCGTACGAGGCGGCGAGGCCGGTGGAGAGGCCGCCGGTCAGACCGCCGGCCCACAGGAAGCACAGGGTGGCCGGGGCGAGGGCGAGCACGGCCCCGGCCACGGCGGCGGCGCGGAGGCCCGGACCGCCCGCCCGGGCCGGCAGCTCCCCGAGCCGCCCGCTCCAGACCCGGCCCCAGCGGTCGCGGGAGTACAGGGCGAAGAGGGTGCCGAGGCTGAGGCCCTGGACGATGAAGCCGCCGTAGACGACGGGGAAGACCCAGGAGTCGAGGAAGGGTTCGCGGGGCGGCCCCGCGGTGCCGCTGCCGGAGCCGCCCAGCAGCGCGACGAGGAGCTGGGCCGGATAGGCCGTCATGATCGGCGCGATGAGGCCGGTCGCCGCCCACATGGGGAAGGCCAGCAGCCAGGCCCGCACCCGCAGTCCCCAGGGCCGGGTGAGCAGCAGCGCGAGGAGCACCACGGCGGCGTCGGCGAGGAGCGAGACGCCGTTGGCCACGGCCATCATCGTGGGGTGGTCGAGCAGGACGCTCCCGTCCGGGATGCCGAGCCGCCCGCCGGACACCCAGACGGCCTTGAGCGCGATGTACGGGAGGCAGGCGACGATCGCGAGGGTGCGCAGGACCGGCCGGAGGGGGCCGGCCGGCACGGTGGCGGCCTGGGCGGTGGCGGCCTGGGCGGGGAGCGTCGGTGAGGTCATGCCCCCACCGTCCCGCGCGGCCTGGCCCGGGCGCCTCCTGCCGGGCGACGAACCGCCTCCGCCGTACGGGGGAGCAGGCCCGGCCGCGGGGAGGAGGGCCCCGGCTGTCTCAGAGCCGGCGGGTCGCCAGCGCCAGCCGGTCGCGGGCGTCGAACAGCGCGTCCTTGATGAGCTGTTCGTGCCCCGGGGTCAGCCGGGCCACCGGCACCGAGCAGCTGATGGCGTCCCGGGCCGGGGTCCGGTAGGGGATCGCGATGCCGAAGCAGCGCAGCCCCAGGGTGTTCTCCTCGCGGTCGACCGCGTAGCCCTGTTCGCGGACGAGGCGCAGCTCCTCGATGAGCTGTTCGCGGTCGGTGACGGTGTGCTCGGTGAGCGCGGGCAGCGTCTCGGGGAGCAGCTTGCGCACCTGCTCGTCGGTGTGGGTGGCGAGCAGTGCCTTGCCCAGCGAGGTCGAGTGGGCCGGCAGCCGGCGCCCGACCCGGGTGAACGGGCGCAGGTAGTGCTGGGACTGGCGGGTCGCCAGGTAGACCACGTTGGTGCCGTCGAGGCGGGCCAGGTGGATGGTCTCGGTGGTGTCGTCGGACAGCCGGTCGAGGGTCGGCCGGGCGGCGGCCACCACCTCGTCGCCGTCGATGTACGAGGTGCCGACGAGCAGCGCCCGCACGCCGATCCCGTACCGGGTGCCGGTCGCGTCGGTCTCCACCCAGCCGAGCTCGACCAGGGTGCGCAGCAGCATGTAGAGGCTGGACTTCGGGTAGCCGACGGCCTCCTGGACGGCGGCGAGCGAGTGCATCCCGGGCCGTCCGGCGAAGTACTCCAGCAACTCCACGGTCCGCACGGCGGACTTGACCTGGGCCCCACCCGTGTCGCTCGTCGACATCGCCCTCGCCCCTCTTCCGAAGCACTTGTGGAGACGGCTCGGCCGTCAATAGAGTCCCCCCAGGATTCACCTACGGGGACAGTGTTCAGAATAGCGAACGAGGTGCGTGGCGGTGGCGGCAGAACCAGTGTGGAGCGTGGACCCCCGGACGGGAAAGGCGCGCGAACAGGTCGCCGTGGAGGCCACGGCCGAGGAGATCGACCGGGTCGTGCGCGCCGCGCACACCACCCTCGGCGCGCTCGCCGACCGCACCGCCCGGGCCGCGCTGCTGCGGACCGCGGCCGACCTCCTCGACGAGGCCCGCGAGCACGTCATCGAGGCCGCCGACGCCGAGACCGCCCTCGGGCCGGTCCGGCTCACCGGCGAACTCGCCCGCACCACCGCCCAGTTGCGCTCCTTCGCCGAGGTCGTCGACGCGGCCGCCTTCCTCGACGTGCGGATCTCCCGGCCCGACCCGGCCACCACCCCGCCCACCCCCGACCTGCGGCGCATGAAGATCCCGCTCGGCGTCGTCGCCGTCTACGCCGCCGGCAACTTCCCGCTCGCCTTCTCCGTCCCCGGCGGCGACACCGCCAGCGCCCTCGCGGCCGGCTGCCCCGTCGTGATCAAGGCGCACCCGGACCACCCGGCCACCTCCGAGCTCTGCGCCGCCCTGCTGCGCCGGGCCGCCGTCAAGGCCGGGCTCCCCGCGGACGTCGTCTCCCTCGTGCACGGCTTCGAGGCCGGCGTCGGGCTGATCCGCCACCCGCTGGTCGCCGCCGCGGGCTTCACCGGCTCCGTACGCGGCGGGCGCGCGCTCTTCGACGCCGCCGCCGCCCGTCCCGTGCCCATCCCCTTCCACGGCGAACTCGGCTCCCTCAACCCGGTGGTGATCACCCCGGCCGCCGCCGAGGCGCGGGCCGAGGAGATCGGCGCCGGACTCGCCGGCTCCATGACCCTGGGCGAGGGCCAGTTCTGCACCAAGCCCGGCTTCGTGCTCGCGCCCCGGGGCGATGCGGGCGACCGGTTCGTCGCCGCGCTCACGGCCGCCGTCAGCGAGACCGAGCCGGGCGTGATGCTCGACCACCGGATGCGCGGCGCCTTCCTCGACGGGGTGCGCGAGCGGGCCGGGCTGCCCGGCGTGACCGCCCCCGTGACCCCGGGCGCCGGCGGGGAGCACACCGTCAGCGCCGGGGTGCTCACCGTCGACGCGGGGCTGCTGCCCGAGGGCGGCCACGCCCCGCTCCTGGAGGAGTGCTTCGGCCCGGTCACCGTCGTCGCCCGCTACGACGGCCGCGAGCAGCTCAGCGCCGTCCTCGGCCTGCTGCCCGGCAACCTCACCGCCACCCTGCACATCGCCGAGGAGGACCCCGGCGCCGCCTCGCTGCTCGCCGAACTCACCCCGCTCGCCGGCCGGATCCTCGTCAACGGCTGGCCGACCGGCGTCGCCGTCGCCGCCGCCCAGCACCACGGCGGCCCCTACCCGGCGACCACCTCCACCGGCACCTCCGTCGGCGGGACGGCGATCGAGCGCTGGCTGCGCCCGGTCACCTACCAGTCGACCCCCGGGCACCTGCTCCCGCCGGAGCTGCGCGACGACAACCCGCTCGGCGTGCCCCGGAACTGACCGTCAGTGCGGCACCCGCACCACGATCTTCCCGATGTGGGTGCCGGACTCCATCAGCCGGTGGGCGTCCGGGACCGCCGCCAGCCCCTCGAACACCTCCGCGATCACCGGAGCCAGCGAGCCGTCGCGGAGCCCGGAGCCGATGAAGCCGGCCATCCGGGCCCGCCCCTCGGGCGTCCGCACCACCGCGCCGTTGGCGTAACCCCGCACGGTCAGCGGCCAGTTCAGCGACACGGCCGCGGGCCGCGGGTCCAGCCAGCCGTACAGCACCGCCGTGCCGCCCGGCTCCAGGGCGTCGCCCAGCTCGGCGAAGCCGGGGCCGCCGATCGCGTCGAACGCGACCCGTGCGCCCCGGCCGCCGGTGTGCCGCCGCACCTCCGCGACCAGGTCCTGGGTGCCGGTGGTGATCACCCGCGCCGCGCCCAGGTCGAGCAGCCGCCGGCGCTTCTCCTCGCCGCGGGTCGTGGCGATCGGCACCGCCCCGATCCGCAGCGCCGTCTGGATCGCGGCCGTGCCGACCCCGCTGGACGCGCCGGTGATCACCACCTCGTCCCCGGGCCGCAGCCCGCCCGCCTCCACCATGCCGCCGTAGGCCGTCGAGTACGCCAGCCAGGCCGCCGCCGCGGTCACCGCGTCCACCCCCGTGGGGCGCGGCACCACGTACTCCTCCGCCAGCACCACCCGCTCCGCGTACACCCCGTGCACGCCGAAGTCGAAGTTGGCCGCCGCCATCACCGCGTCGCCCGGCGCGTAGTCCGTCACGCCCTCGCCGACCTCCTCGACCACCCCGGCGGCCTCGTAGCCCAGCCGCGAGCCGGGCAGCGTCGCCCGGTAGTAGTACGTGCCCGAACGGAACAGCACCTCGGCCCGGTTGAGGCCGATCGCCTCCACCCGCACCCGCAGCTCGCCCGGGCCCGGCGCCCGCAGCGGCACCTCCTCGACGGCCAGCACCTCAGGGCCGCCGAGCTCGTGGAACAGGACCGCCCTCGTCATCGTGTCGTTTCCCATGTCCCCGACGCTAGGCGCGGCCCGCGAGACGATCCATGTCCCCATGGCTCCCGGTCATGTCCGATCGTCTCGCCCCACGGACGAGGGGTACGGTGCCGGGCATGGACGTACTGAGCGATGCCATCGCCGCCATGCGGACCGGCCGGCCGCACTCCTCCCGCACCGTCAGGTTCGCGCCCTGGGGCTTCCGCTTCCCCGCCACCCGGGGCGCCGGATTCCACGTCGTCCTCCAGGGCACCGCCTGGCTGCTGCCCCCCGACGACACGGCGCCCGTCCGGCTGGGCCCCGGCGACGTGGTCCTGCTCGCCCACGGCGCCGGACACGGACTCGCCGACCACCCCGACACCCCGCTCGTCGACGCCGTCCCCGCCCCCGACGGCTCCTGGCCGAGCCTCCCCGACCGCGGACCCGTCGGAGCCGAGGAGACCCTGCTGCTGTGCGGGTCCTACCAGTTGAGCCGGGCCCGCGCCCACCCGCTGCTCAGCGGGCTGCCGCCGTACGTCCACCTCCCCGCCCGGGTCGGCGCCCACCCCCGGCTGCGCGCCGCGGTCGACCTGCTCGGCGCCGAACTCGCCGAACCCCAGCCGGGCGCCGACACGATCGTCCCCGCCCTCCTCGACACCCTGCTGCTCTACCTGCTGCGCACCTGGTGGCTGGCCGAGTGCGCCGACCGGTCCACCGGCTGGTCCGCCGCCCTCAGCGACCCGGCCGTCGCCGGCGCCCTGCGCGCCCTCCACGACGACCCGGCCCGCCCCTGGACGGTCGAGGAACTCGGCGCCCTCGGCGGCCTGTCGAGGGCCGCGTTCGCCCGCCGCTTCACCGCCCTCGTCGGCCGGCCCCCGCTCGCGTACCTCACCTGGTGGCGCATGACGACCGCCGGCCGGCTGCTGCGCACCGACGACCTGCCCCTGCGGACCGTGGCCCAACGCTCGGGCTACTCCTCGGAGTTCGCCTTCGCCAAGGCGTTCAAGCGGGAGTACGGGGTGGCGCCGGGGCAGTACCGGAGGGCGGCGTAGGACGGCGTAGGGCGACGGGGTGCGCCGGAGGGGGTGTGCGCGCGGCGGCGGCCTGGGGTGGCGGCAGGGGCGGCGTGGCGTGGGCCGGGTCGGGGCCGCCGGTCCGGGGAGGCTGGGCAGCCGCTCCTAGGCGCGCCGGCGCGGCAGGCGCAGCGCGCCGAGCGTGGCCAGGGCCAGCAGGCCCGCGCTGATCAGCAGCGAGGTCCGCAGCGCCGCCGCCATGCCCTGCGCGACGAGCGAGCCGAAGACCGCGACGGCCAGCGCCCCCGCCGTCTGCCGGATCGCGTTCAGCAGGCCCGCCGCGGTGCCCGCCCGCTCGGCCGGGACCGCCTCCATCATCGCGGCGATCAGCGGCGGCAGTGAGAAGCCGACCCCCAGCGCCAGCGGCACGAGCAGCAGCGCCTGCGCCGCCCGCGGGGTCTCCGCGTCCACCGTCAGCAGCCCGAGCAGCCCCGCGACGGCCACGGTCTGGCCCACCAGGATCGGCAGCCTGGCCCCGTACCGCGCCGCCACCTTCGCCGACAGCACGTTCACCCCGGCGAGCAGCCCCGTCATCGGCAGGAACATCAGGCCCGCGCCCAGCGCGGAAAGCCCCAGCACCTGCTGGAAGAAGAGGCTGAAGACGAAGACCATGCCGTAGAACGCCACGCTGTTCGCCGCGCCCGCCGTCACCGCCACGGCCACCGTCCGGTCCCGGAACAGGCCGAGCGGCACCATCGGGTGCGCCCGCCGCGCCTCGATCGCCAGGAAGGCGGCGAAGGAGACCGCCGCGCCGCCCAGCGCCCACCACCCCGCCGTACCGCCCTCGATCGCCGCGAAGGTCAGCCCGCCCAGCGCGGCCGTCGCCGTCAGCTGGCCCGGCAGGTCCAGCGGCGCGGGCCGCCGCGCCGAGCCCGCGACCCGGGTCAGCAGGGCGAGCGCGACCAGGCCGAGCGGCAGGTTGACGAAGAAGATCCCGCGCCAGCTCCACGCCGTGGTCAGCGCGCCGCCGACGACCGGCCCCAAGGCCACCGCGACGGTGGCGCCCGCCGCCCACAGCGACACCGCGCGGGCCCGCCGCACCGGGTCGCCGTAGGCCTCCCGCACCAGCGCGAGGGAGGCCGGGAGCATCGCCGCGGCCGCCGCGCCCTGCACGGCGCGGGCCGCGAGCAGCGAGGGCAGGCCCGGGGCGAGCCCGCACGCGACGGAGGCCAGGGTGAAGCCGACGACCCCGACCGCGTACGCACGGCTCGCGCCGATCCGGTCGGCGAGCGCGCCGCTGGACAGCAGCAGTGCCGCGAACGCCAGGGTGTACGCGTCGACCACCCACTGCAGGCCGGCCATCCCTGCCCCGAGGTCGCCGCCGATCGCGGGCAGCGCCACGTTGACCACCGAGGTGTCGAGCGTGATCAGGGCGAAGCCCAGCATCGCGGCGACGAGCGCGGGACCGGGGCGCCGGTCGCCGGGCGGGGCGCCGGGGGAGGGCGGGGAGCCGGTGCCTGCGGAGCCTGCGGTGCCTGCGGAGCCTGCGGTGGGTCTGGCGGTGCCAGTGGTGTCGACGGGGACGGTGTCTCCAGCGGCTCCAGCGGCTCCAGCGGCTCCAGCGGCTCCAGCGGCGCCGGCGGCGCCGCTGGAGCCGGTGGCTCCGGCGGACTTCGGGGCAACGGCGGCTTCGGGGGCGTCGGTTGAGGTCATGCGTCCAGCTTCGTCAGCGCCCGCCCCGTAGAGTAGTGGCCCGAATGCCAGATGACCGGAGGTTCTGGCCATGCCCGCGTCCCGGGTCCGCCGCGTCGCCGTGATCGCCGCCCCGCCCGCCTCGATGTTCAACCTCGCCATCCCCGAGATGCTCTTCGCCAAGGTCGAGGTCGACGGCGGCCCCGGCTACGAGACGGTGATCTGCGCCCCCGATCCCGGCCCCGTCGCCACCACCGGCGGCCTCGACCTGCACGTCCCCCTGGGGCTCGACGCCACCGACGCGGCCGACACCGTGATCCTGGCCGGCAGCGGCTCGTACACCGATCCCGACCCGCGGATCCTGGACGCGCTGCGCCGGGCAGCCGCCGCGGGCAAGCGGATCGCGTCCATCTGCACCGGTTCCTTCGCGCTGGCCGCCGCCGGACTCCTCGACGGCCGCGCGGCCACCACCTACTGGGCCTACCGCGAGCAGCTCGCCGAACGGCACCCGACCATCGACCTCCAGGACGACGTCCTCTTCGTCCAGGACGGCCCGGTGCTCACCTCCTCCGGCTACGCCGCCGGCATCGACCTGTGCCTGCACGTCATCCGCACCGACCACGGCGCCGCCGTCGCCAACACCGTGGCCCGGCTCGCCCTCGTCGCGCCCGTGCGGCCCGGCGGCCAGACCCAGTTCACCCTCACCCCGCTGCCGCCCGAGCGCGGCGTCTCCTTCGCCCGCACCCGCGCCTGGGCGATGGAGCACCTCGACGAGCCGCTCACCCTCACCGACCTGGCCCGGCACGCCGGGGTGTCCGTCCGCACCCTCTCCCGCCGCTTCCACGCCGAGACCGGGGTCAGCCCGCTCCAGTGGCTCCTGCACCAGCGCGTCGAACGCGCCAAGGAGCTCCTGGAGACCACCTCGCTGCCCATGGACCGGGTGGCCCGGGCCGGCGGCCTCGGCACGGCGGACTCGCTGCGCCGGCACCTGCTGCGCAGGACGGGGCTGACCCCGAGCGCCTACCGGGCCTCCTTCGACCGGCTCGGCTCGGCGGCGGCGACGGCGGCGGCGGGCGGTGCGACCGCAACCGCGACCGCCGCCTCCGCGTCCTGAGAGGTCATGATCGGATCCCCTCTTCGTATCCACCAGGCGGTCCCCGCCGACCTCGACGCCGTGGTCGCCCTCCACACCGAGGCCCGCGCGACCTACTACCGCGGCCACCTCCCCGACGAGGCCTTCGCGGGCCCCGGGGAGCTGGCCCGCTCCCGGGCCGGCTGGGCCGCCGCGATCGACGCCGGCCGGGTGCTCGGCGCCCGGGACACGGCCGGCGAGCTCCTCGGCATCGCCGCGTACGGGGAGCGCGACGGCGTCATGACCCTCTCCCAGCTCCACGTCGCCCCGGCCCGCTGGCGCGGCGGCGTCGGCACCGCCCTGCACACCGCCTGCGTCGACGCCTGGCGTGCCGCCGGGGTGTCCACCGCCCGCCTGGAGGTCTTCGAGCCGAACCTCCGCGCCCGCGCCTTCTACGCGGCCCGCGGCTGGCTCCCCGACCCCGACACCCCGCGCGACGGGGACCACCTCGTGCTCCGGCTCACACTCGCCCCGGAGGCAGCGGCGGAATGAATCCGGCGGGTCGGGACGTTCCGCTCCGTGGACACCCGACCCCCGCCCCGTCTGGAGAGAAACCCCATCATGCGCGTCGAGATCTGGAGCGACATCGCCTGCCCCTGGTGCTACATAGGCAAGGCCCGCTTCGAGAAGGGCCTCGCGGCCTTCGCCCACCGCGACGACGTCGAGGTCGTGCACCGCTCCTTCGAGCTCGACCCGAACCGTGCCAAGGGCGACACCGCGCCCGTCCTGGAGATGCTGGCCACCAAGTACGGCCGCACCCTCGACGAGGCCCGCGCCATGGAGGCCCACGTCGCCTCCAACGCCCACTCCGAGGGACTCGGCTACCGCACCGAGGGCCGTGACCACGGCAACACCTTCGACATCCACCGCCTGCTGCACCTGGCGAAGGAGCGCGGCCGCCAGAGCGAGCTCCTCGACCTCGCCTACCGGGCCAACTTCGCCGAGGAGCGCTCGGTCTTCGAGCCCGGCACCCTGGTCGCCCTCGCCGTCGAGGCCGGTCTCGACGAGGCCGAGGTCCGCGCGGTGCTCGCCGACGAGTCCGCCTACGCCGACGCCGTCCGCGCGGACGAGCGCGAGGCCGCCGAACTCGGCGCGAACGGCGTGCCGTTCTTCGTCCTCGACCGGAAGTACGGGGTCTCCGGCGGCCAGCCCGCCGAGGTCTTCACCCAGGCCCTGGAGCAGGCCTGGCAGGGCCGCACCCTCCAGCCCGTCGGCGGCGACGCCGACGCCTGCGACGTCGACGGCGGCACCTGCTGAACGCGTCCCCGGACGCCCGCCCGGCGACGGACGCATAAGCGCCACTTGGAGATTCCCCATGATCTATGGCAATTGACGGGAGATCGTGGGGAATCCAGGCTGGTGCCATGGACATTCTGGAGCCCCTGGGCGGAGCCGAGTTCGCCCCCAAGCAGACCTATCTGAACACCTCCGCCTGTGCCCTGCTGCCCCGCCGGACGGTCGAGGCCGTCACCCTCCTCGCCGAGGAGACCGCGGCCGGGCGCCCCGACGGCGCCGGCAGCTTCGACATCGTCGACGAGGCCCGGGCCTCCTTCGCCCGGCTCGCCCACATCGGCGCCGACCGGGTCGCGGTCGGCAGCTCGGTCTCGGTCCACGTCGGCATGGTGGCGCAGTCCATGCCGGCCGGAGCCGAGATCCTCTTCCCCGAGGGCGACTTCTCCTCCGTCATCACCCCCTTCACCGTCCGCGGCGACCTGAAGATCCGCTTCGTGCCGCTGGAGCTGCTCGCGGAGTCGGTGCGGCCCGAGACCGCCCTCGTCGCCTTCTCCGCCGTGCAGTCGGCGGACGGCCGGACGGCCGACTTCGCGGCGGTCCGCGCCGCGGCCGCCGCGCACGGCGCCCGCACCCTCCTGGACGCCACCCAGTCCGCGGGCTGGCTGCCGCTGTACGCGGCGGACTGGGACTTCACCGTCGCCGGCGGCTACAAGTACCTGCTCTGCCCGCGCGGCGCGTCCTTCCTCACCGTCACCGAGGAGGCCCAGGACGCCCTCCTGCCGATCCACGCCGGCTGGGTCACCGGCGAGGAGCTGTGGGTCAACAGCTACGGACCGGTGCGCGAACTGGCCCGCTCGGCCCGCCGCTTCGACGAGCCCGCGGCCTTCCTCTCGTACCACGGCGCGGCCCGCTCGCTGGCCCTCCTGGAGGAGGTCGGCATCGAGCGCATCGAGGCCCACAACAAGGCCCTCGCCGCCCGCTTCCGGGCCGGCCTCATCGAGCTCGGCCACCACCCCGTCGCGGACGAGTCGACCGTCGTCGGCGTCCCCGGCCTCGGCGGTCGCGCCGACGCCCTGCGCGAGGCGGGCGTGCTCCTCTCGGCCCGCGCGGGCAACCTGCGGGCCTCCTTCCACCTCTACAACTCCTCGGCGGACGTGGAGCGGGCCCTGGAGATCATCGCGGGCTGAACCCCGCCCGGGACCGGAAAGGGGCCGCCGCGGGACGGGTGCGTGCGTGACCCGTCCCGCGGCGGCCCCCCGGCCGCATCCGGGCCCGTCAGCGCCCCCACGCCTCCGTGACCGCCCTGCGGGCGCCCTCCAGGTCCACCGGGCGGCCCGTCTCCGCGAGGGCCGCGCCCAGCGCCGCCAGCGAGGACTGGACCGCGCCCGGGGTCGCGTCCACCCCGTAGTGGTTGACCCGGACCATCTCCTTGGCCAGCGCCCCGCCGCCCGCGATCAGCGGCAGCGACGGGTCCGCGGCCAGCGCCTTCGCCACCAGCTCGGAGGCGTCGACCCCGGCGGGGGAGCGCAGCGTCGTGGCGACCGGGGCCGCGTCCCGCGCCTCGTACACGTACGGCTCCAGACCGCCGCCGAGCGCCAGCGCGCCCGCGCGGGTGGCCGCCGCGGCCGAGGCGTGCCGGGCCATCAGCGCGTCCAGGCCCTCCGCCTCGATCCGCTCCAGGCACGCCTCCAGGGCCAGCATCTCCAGCTGCGCCGGGGCGTGCAGCAGCGCCTTGCGGCCGCCGTCGACCCAGCGCTCCTTCCAGTCCAGGAGCGAGAGGTACGAGCGGCGCGGCGCCTGCGGGTTGGCGGCGAAGCGCTCCCAGGCCCGGGCACTCACCGACACCGCCGAGACGCCCGCGGGGCCGCCCATCGCCTTCTGCGCGCCGATGATGCACATGTCGACGCCCCACTCGTCCGGCAGCACCGGTTCGGCGCCGATCGAGGCAACCGCGTCCAGGTAGAACAGCGCGCCGTGCGCCCGCACGACCTCGCCGATCTCCGCGACCGGGTTGGTGTTGCCGGTCGCCGCCTCCGCGTGCACCAGGGACACGAAGTCGATCTCCGGGTGCTCGGCGAACGCCCGGGCCACCTGCTCGGCGGTCACCGCCGTGTGGAAGGGCACCTCCAGGTCGACGACCGTGGCGCCGCAGTCCCGCAGCCAGTTGCCGAAGGTCTGCCCGTACGGCCCCGTGACGATGTTCAGCGCGGTCGAGCCCGGCCGCGCGCCGCTGCGGATGCAGCCCTCCAGGGGCAGCAGCGCCTCGCCCTGGGTGATCACCACGTCCTGCTCGGTGGAGAGCAGCGCGGCGACCCGGTCCTCGATCGACGCGAAGTGCGCCGCGGTCAGCGGGGGCCAGGTCCAGGAGCGGGTGGGTCACGGTCACGGCGGTGCCTTCTTCGGTGTCGACAGGTGGATCGGATGCGTGTCGCCTACATCGGGGTGGAGCTCGTGCCAGCGTAGATGCTCCGCCGACCGCCGGGCGCGTCCCCCGGACCGCGTCCCCCCGGACCGCGATCCCCGGACCGCGTCCCCCGGACCGCGTCCCCCGGACCGGCGACCCCCGCCCCGATCCCGCCGAGGTGCCGGGCGGCACCGGTCCCGGAGGCGACGGGGCGTCACGGCACGGTGCGGAACCTGTCACAGCCCGCGCACCGCCGGCTCCCGGCGCTTTCCCCGGGACCCCGCCGGTGGGATGGTGCGGGCCGGAGCGGCCCGCGGGGGGCCGCCGGGAGGAACCGGGGTGGACACGATGACGCGGCGCACCGAGAGAACCGTGAGAGCCGAGAGAACCCTGAGAGCCGAGCGAGCCGGGCGAGGCGCGCGAGACGGGAGCGGCGCGCGAGCCCGGGGGGCCGGGAGGACCGGGGGCGCCGGGGCGGTCGGGCGCACGGCCCTGAGCGCCGCGCTGCTCGCGGCGCTCGCGCCGCTGACGCTCGGCGCCGCCGCCCCGGCCACCGTGCCCGCCGCGGCCCCGCCCGCCGTACGGCCGGCCGTGCCCGCCGTCGTACGGCCGGCCGTGGACCGCCCGATCGTCTTCGCCCGCTACACCGCGGCGGCGCCCGTCGAGGACCTGTACGCCGTCTCTCCGGCCGGCGGCGTGCCCGCCAAGCTCACCCACACCCCGGCCGTCAGCGACGTGATGCCGAGCTGGTCCCCGGACGGCAAGCGGGTGGCGTTCCTCCGCTACGGCGCCGGCGGCGCGGTCGACGGCATCTGGACGATGAAGAGCACCGGCGGCGACCTCAAGGCCGTGCCCGGCACGGCGGGCGCCGCCGAACCGGCCTGGTCCCCGGACGGCACGCGGATCGCCTACTCCCGGCCGGTCGGCACCCAGCGCGAGATCTACCTGGCGCACCTCGACGGGAGCCCCGCCACCCGGCTCACCCACACGGCGGCGGACGAGCACCGCCCCACCTGGTCGCCGGACGGCGCCCAGCTGGCGTACAGCCGCGCGGACGCGTCCGGGAACAGCCGGCTGATGCGCCTCCACCTGTCCACCCTGGCCCAGACGCCGATCACCCTGGCCGGCTCCCGGGACTGGACGCCCGACTGGTCGCGCGGCAACCGGATCGCCTTCAGCCGGGTCGACTCCACCGGCTTCGCCCACCTCTACGTCGTCCGCCCCGACGGCTCGGGCATCCACCGCATCACCTCGGCCCGCGCCCACGACAGGTACCCGTCCTGGTCGCCGGACGGCCGGCGGCTGGTCTTCACCCGGGGCGGCACGGACGACGCCGACCCCGAACACCTCTTCCTGGTACGGGCCGACGGCACCGCGCTCACCCAGCTCACCAAGACCGACTCGCACGATCTGGAGGCCGACTGGCGGCCGTAGAGTGCCGGTATGAGCGATCACGTGGTGCTGCATGTGAAGGGGCGGGTGCTCGTCGGCCCGGAGGACGTCCGGGACGAACTGTGGTGCGTCGACGGACGGATCACGTTCGAGCGCCCCGGGGGTCTCTCGGGGGAGGCGCTGACCGTCGAGGGCTGGGTGCTGCCCGGCCTGGTCGACGCCCACTGCCACGTCGGGCTCGACCGGCACGGCCCGGTCGACGAGGCCACCGCCGAGAAGCAGGCGCTCACCGACCGGGACGCCGGCACCCTGCTCATCCGCGACGCCGGCTCGCCCTCCGACACCCGGTGGATCGACGGGCGCGAGGACCTGCCGAAGATCATCCGGGCGGGCCGGCACATCGCCCGCACCCGCCGCTACATCCGCAACTACGCCCACGAGATCGAGCCCGAGGACCTGGTCGCCCACGTCGGGCGCGAGGCGCTCCGGGGCGACGGCTGGGTCAAGCTGGTCGGCGACTGGATCGACCGCGACCTGGGCGACCTGGCCCCGTCCTGGCCGCGCCCGGAGGTCGAGGCGGCCATCGCCGAGGCGCACCGGCTCGGCGCCCGGGTCACCGCGCACTGCTTCGCCGAGGACTCGCTGCGCGACCTGGTCGAGGCGGGCATCGACTGCATCGAGCACGCGACGGGCCTCACCGAGGAGACGATCCCGCTCTTCGCCGAGCGGGGCGTCGCCATCGTCCCGACCCTGGTCAACATCGCGACCTTCCCGCACCTCGCGGACGGCGGCCAGGAGAAGTTCCCGCGCTGGTCGGCACACATGCGGCGGCTGCACGAGCGCCGTTACGGCACGGTCCGCGCCGCCTGGGACGCGGGCGTGCCCGTCTTCGTCGGCACCGACGCGGGCGGCTCGCTGGCGCACGGCCTGGTCGCCGCGGAGGTCGAGGAGCTGACGAGGGCGGGCATCCCCGCCCTCGACGCCCTCTCCGCGACGGCCTGGGGGGCCCGCGCCTGGCTGGGGCGCCCCTCGCTGGAGGAGGGAGCACCGGCCGACCTGGTCGTCTACGCCGAGGACCCGCGCGCCGACGTCCGCGCGCTGGCGGCGCCGCGGCGGGTGGTGGTCAACGGGCGGGTGATCGGCTGACCGCCCGCCCGCCGGGCCTCAGCGGGTGAAGAAGACCAGCCGGGCCTTCTTCTCCGGGATGAACACCTCCGGCAGGTCCACCTCGGGGAGCACGATCTCCGGGCCCAGCTCGAAGCCGGTGCGCGCGAGCCGGGCGAGCACCTTCTCGTTCGCGGCGTCCGGCTCGCCCACGACCCGGGTGCGGCCGGTCAGCGCGAAGTCGAGCAGGGCGGCGAACAGCTTCTCGGTGAAGCCCCGCTCCGGTGCGGCCGAGGGCGCGACGAAGAGGTGCACGCCGATGTCGCCCGGCCGCGCCTCGTAGCACTCGGAGATCCGGTCGGCCTCGGGGTCGTAGGTCTGGAAGACCGCGACGGGCTCGTCGTCGCGGTGCACCAGGAAGCCGTGGTGGGTGGTGAGCGAGTCGAGGTGGGCGTAGATCTCCGCCACCTGCTCGACCGTCGTGCCGCCCATCCCCCAGAAGCGGCCGCGCTCCTCGTTCACCCAGCGGTGGATGAGGGGGGCGTCGCGCTCGGGGTCGATGCGGTCGACCCGGACGGTGCCGAAGGCCTCGACGTCCCGCACGTACTCAGTTCTGCTCATGGTCTTCCTTCACGAGGTCGTTCCAGTCGGTGGTGACCGGGGCGAGTGCGCCCCGCAGCCACAGGGGAAGCTGGTCACGGTGGTGCGGGTCGCCGGGCACCCCGGAGGCGCCGAACGGCACGACCCACAGGCTGCGTCCGCGGTCGGCCAGGTCCCAGACGTAGCGGGCGGCCGAGGCACGGGCGGAGCGGTCGGTGTAGCCGGGCACGCTGGAGGTGGAGAGCACGCAGTCGTGGTCGCCGGCGAGCCCGGGCCACTGCGCGTCGTCCGCGTCGGGCAGCGCCTGCCAGGGCGCCAGCCGGTGCGTGACGCCCCAGGCGGCCGGCGGCTCGCCCGCCGCGACCTCCTCGACCGCCTCCCGCACGATCCGCCGGACGTCGCCAGCCGGTACGGGCCCGGCGACGAGCAGGGTCTCCAGGGCGAACGCGACCCGCGGGCCGAGCGCCAGCCAGGGCCGGAACAGCTCGGGGTACGGGGCGGGTTCGCGCAGCTCCGCGAACGCCTCGTGGGCCGCGAGCCGGCGGACCACCGCCCCGCGCACCGCCGCGTAGAGCCCGGCGTCCGCGCTGTCGGCGTCCATCCGCCGGTCCCAGCCGAGGAGCGTGCCGCGCACCTGCCGGGCGGCGGGGGAGAGGCCCTCCTCGTCGGTGCCCCGCACCGCGTCGAGCAGACGGCGGGCGGAGGGGTTGTCGGTGTCGGCGTGGACGGCGGCCATCGCGGACGGCGTCCAGGACTTGGAGGCGCCCAGCAGCGCGTCGATCCGTTCGGCGCGGTGCGGCGGGGCGAACTCGACGCCCAGCGGAGCGGCGAGGCCGCGGGCGTTGGCCATCACCGCGTGCCCCTCGACCTCGGCGCGGGGGGTGGTCGCGGCCTCGCCCGTCCAGGCGTGGGCGGCCTCCCAGGCGGGCACCACCCGCAGCGAGTTGAGCCGGTCGCGCACCGGCACGTACCCCGCGACCCGGTGCAGCAGCCCGCCGTCGGCGTCGGCCGCCTGCACGACGTTCACGGGCTCGATCCAGCGGTCGAGCGCCCGGTCGACGTCCCCGACGTTCCGTGCCCGCAGCAGCGCGGGCAGCACGGAGAAGCCCGACTCGCCGGTGACGCGCGGCGGGTAGCGCAGGCTGACGGCCTCCCACTCGCGGGGGCCGTCCTCGGCGCCCGTGGCGCCCCCGGCTGTTCCGGCCCCGGCCCCGGCGGCGCTCCCGGCGCTCGCGGTGTCCCCGTCCCCGGCGCCCGTGGCGCCCCCGGCGGCGGTCCCGCCCTCCGCGCCGATGATCACCGGACCCCGGGCCGTCTCGATCACCTCGATCTCGACCGGCGCGGCCGCGTCCGCGACCCGGATCGTCTCCGTGTGCGCGGTCGCGGGCTCCCAGCCGGCCGGGCCGAGGGCCTCGACGCGGCCGTCGGCGTGGCGGCGGAGGCGTTCGCGGTAGAGGTCCTGGTAGTCGGCCATCGCGTTGGTGATGGCCCAGGCGACCCGGCCCGTGTGGCCGAAGTGGGCGAGGCCGGGGACGCCCGGGACGGCGAGGCCGAGGACGTCGTGCTCGGGGCAGGAGAGCCGGATCTGCTGGTAGACCCCGGGCGCCTCGATGAAGCGGTGCGGGTCGCCCGCCACGATGGGGGCGCCGCCGGCCGTGCGGGTGCCGGCGACGACCCAGCCGTTGGAGCCCGCCGTGCCGGGGCCGTCCGTCGCGAACAGCTCCGTCCACTCCTCGCCGAGCCGCCGGGCGACCTGGTCGCGCCACAGCTTGGTGGGGAAGCCGGCGAAGAGGATGTGGGTGGAGAGCCAGACCGCGAGCGGCGTCCAGGGCTCCCAGCGCCCCGGCTCCAGGCCGGTCGCCGCGAACTCGGGTGCCCGCCGGGCGCCTTCCGGGAGGCCCTCGTTGACCCCGTCCACGTACGCCCGCACCCAGGCCGCCGTCTCCGGGTCCAGCCGGTCGTGGCAGCGGCGCGCGGTGTCGGCCAGCCTGGCCTGCCGGACGAAGGCGTCCCAGCCGGTCTCGGCCGCGCCGAGGAAGGCGGCTGTCGTGCCCTGCGCCCGGTGCCGTTCGACCTCCAGCTGCCAGGCGCGGTCCCGCGCGGTCACCAGGCCCTGTGCGCGGGCCAGTTCGCGCGGACCGTCGGCGCGCAGGTGCGGGATGCCGAAGGGGTCCCGGTAGACCTCGATGCTCACTGCGTTCGGCCCCGATCCGATCGTCGTTTCTTAGGTTAGGCTGACCTAAATTAATCTACAGGACCGGCGGGCTCGCGCGGTCGGCAGGGGAGGGGGTCGGGGTGGGTCGCACAGGCCACGGCTGGGAGGGCGTCGTCCTCAAGCTGTTCCGCGGCAGGGACTTCACGTTCACGGTGACCGGAGCCGAGCAGGTCACCGAGCACTACCGCCGGGTGGGCTTCACCGACGGCGGGCTGCTCGCCGCCGCCGGGGTCCACCCGACCATGTGGGTGCGGCTCTGGTTCGACCGGGCCGGCAAGCCCCACCAGCGCGCCTACACCCTCGTCGACCCGGACCCGGACGCCGGCACCTTCAGCCTGGAGTTCGCCCTGCACGACGGCGTCGCCAGTCGCTGGGCCCGCGGCTGCGCCCCCGGCGACACCGTCGAGGCCACCCTCCAGGGCACCGGCTTCACCGCGCCCGAACCGGCCCCCGGCCGTCTCCTCCTGGTCGGCGACGCCGCCTCGCTGCCCGCGATGAACTCCCTGCTCGACGCCTTCCCCGGCACCCCCGCCACGCTCTGGTTCGAGACCGCCCACGCCTCCGACGAGGCGCTGCCGACGCGCCTCGACCCGGAGCTGCACGAGCTCCGCCGGGTGGCGCGCGAGGACGCGGGGGCCGCCCTGGTCGCCCGGGTCCGCGAGGAGCTGCCCGCGCTCGCGGCCGCCGTCCCCGACCCGTACGTCTGGATCGCCTGCGACACCGTGACCACCCGCACCCTCGCCGGGTACGTCCGCAAGGAGCTCGGGCTGCCCAAGGAGCGGGTGCACGCGCTCGGTTACTGGCGGCCCTCCCGCGAGCGCGCGGCGGATCTCGCGGCGGGTTGACGATCCGTTACCCCAGCTCGGCGCGGATCGTTGAAGCACTTTTCGCCGACGCTTCCGGAGGGGCTCGGGAGAGCTCCCGAAGGCCCCCGAACGCGCCCCTGAGCCCCGTGCACGCCGTAACGCGCGGGGCTGGCGAGAACGCCTGTGCCGAAAGATTCGAATATGGACACGGAAACCACCCTTTGGAGTGAACTCACGCCAGGTGTCTGCCAGTTCACCCACAGTGCGTAAAGATTCCGGTGTCTCGAGTCGCCGCTGCCGCAACGACCCACAGTCCCCGTGGCGAGCGGCCGGCGACGCCATGTCTCTCGTGGGGGTTCCACCGTCTTGAACAGCAACACCTTCCGCCTGCCCGTACGCCGTTCCGCCGCCGCCGCGACCGTCGTCGCGCTCGCCGTCGGTCCCGTGCTCCTCGCGGCCCCGGCGGCCCACGCCACGGGCGGCGAGGGCGCCGAGGGGCACGCCACCGCCGTCGTCCTGCGCGCCGGACTCGACGTGAACCTGCTCAACAAGGCGGTGAACGTGCCGCTGCGCGCCTCCCTCAACGAGGTCGAGGCCCCGGCCACCGCCAAGAAGACCGCGCTCTCGGTGACGGTGAAGGGCGCGGAGAACGACAAGCCGGTCGACGTCCTGCGCGCCGACGTCGCCACCTCCGAGGCGACCGTCGAGGGGAACACCGCCAAGGGCTACGTCAACCTCGTCAAGGCGCGGGTCCACGTCCCCGGACTCCCGCTGCTCTCGCTGGTCGAGGTCGAGAAGGTCACCTCCAAGGCCGTCTGCGAGGCCGGCAAGCGCCCGGTCGCCGAGTCCAACCTGCTCGGCCACGTCACGGTCCTCGGCAAGAAGACCACCCTGTCGACCGGCGGTCGGACCAAGGTGAGCGTGCCCGGCGTCGGAGAGGTCGTCCTCGACCTCTCCCGCACCTCCACCACCTCCCGCACCGCCGCGGCCACCGCCCTGGAGCTGAAGGTCACGGTCAACCCGCTCGAACTCAACGTCGCCGAGGTCAGCGGCAAGGTCACCCTCGCCGAGGCCACCTGCGCGACCCCGGCCGGCAGCAAGCCGACCGAGCGCCCGACCCAGCGGCCCAGCGAGCGCCCCTCGGAGCAGCCGTCCGAGCGGCCCACCACCCGGCCCAGCCACGAGACCGGCCTGACGACGGACAACGGCGGCACCACCCCCACCGAGAACCTCGCCGAGACCGGCGGCAGCTCCATGACGCCGTACCTGGCCGGCGGCGCCCTGCTGCTCCTCGGCCTGGGCGGCGGCGCCATGGTCCTCGCGCGCGGCCGCGCCCGCGCCCGCGGCTGACCGGCCCGAGGGGGAACACCAGGGGACGCCGGGGGCGGCGCCGCGCACACGGCACCGCCCCCGGTGAGGGGCCGCACCGCCCCGAGGTCTCAGCCCAGCATCAACAGCGCCTGGTCCAGGGCCTGGAGGAAACGGTTCGTCGTCGCCCGGTCCCGCACCGCGAGCCGCAGCCAGTTCCGGTCGAGCCCCGGGAAGGTGTCGCCGCGCCGCGCCGCGAAGCCGAGCCCCCGCAGCCGGTCCCGCACCGCGTCCGCGCCCTCGATCCGCACCAGCACGAACGGGCCCTCCGCGGCCTCGACCGCCCGCACCTCGTCGAACTCCGCCAGCCCCGCCAGCAGGTGCGCCCGCTCCACCCCGATCCGGTGCGCCGCGTCCTCGGCCTCCGCGAGCGCCGCCCGCGACATGCAGGCCTCCGCCGCCACCAGCGCCGGCGTCGACACCGGCCACAGCGGCTGCGCGTGCTCCAGCGCGGCGATCGTCTCCGGCGCCGCCAGCACGTAGCCGATCCGCAGCCCCGCCAGACCCCAGGTCTTCGTCAGGCTCCGCAGCACCACCAGGCCCGGCACGTCCGTCCGCCCCGCCAGCGACTCCCGCTCGCCCGGCACCGCGTCCATGAACGCCTCGTCGACCACCAGCGTCCGCCCGGGCCGGGCCAGTGCCGCGATCGCCGCCGCCGGATGCAGCACCGACGTGGGGTTCGTCGGATTGCCGATCACGACCAGGTCCGCCTCCTCCGGCACCGCCGCCGGATCCAGCCGGAAACCGTCCTCCTCGCGCAGCAGCACCCGCTCCACCTCGTGCCCCGCGTCCCGCAGCGCGGCCTCCGGCTCGGTGAACTGCGGGTGCACCACGACCGGCCGCCGCGCCGGCAGCGCCCGCGCGAGCAGCACGAAGGCCTCGGCCGCGCCCGCCGTCAGCAGCACCCGCCGGGCCGGAAGGTCGTGCCGCTCGGCCACCGCCGCCCGCGCCGCCCGGCCGTCGGGGTAGGCGGCGAGGCCCGTGAGGGAGCCGGCGATCCGCTCCCGCAGCCACTCCGGCGGGGTGTTCGTACGGACGTTGACCGCGAGGTCGGTCAGCTTCTCGTCCCGGACCTCGGCGTCGCCGTGGTGACGCAGATCGTGCGCATCAGCATGAGTGTGGATGTCCATGGCCGCCGTCGTGTGGGGGGTGGGGGTGGGGATGGTGCGCGTGGGGGATGAGCGGGGCTCGCCTGCGATGTACCCGTGGCCCCGGTCCAACAACCGTACGCCTAAGCCATCTTCGTGCGAACGAACCGCACCATCCGGACAGCCCGGTACGGAACGGGCGACCGCGCAGGTCACGCTCCGCGCCTTCCGCTTCGGCACCACCAGCACCGCCCCCGGCCCCGCGGCGCGCAGCGCCGCCGCCTCCGCCACGGACGCCGTCCCCGTCGCGGCCAGCGCCCGCCCCGACGGATGCGGTACGGGCACCCCGGCCAGCTCCTCGCTCCGGAACGCCCGCACCGGCACCCCGAGGCGCGCCGCCGCGCCCGCGATCCCCGGCTCCGCGGCCCGCGCCTCCAGCGTCGCCAGCGCGGTCACGTCACCCCCGCCGAGCCCCGCCTCGCGCAGCGCCGACCCGACCAGCTCCAGCACCTCCGCCACCTCGGCCCCGGACCGGGCCCCGACCCCCACCACGAGCCGGACCCCGGCGTCGAGGTGCGCGGACGAGCCGCCATCGGATAGCAAAGGCCCATGGCTGTAGTCGTCGCGCTCGGCGCGTTCCTCATGACGCTGTTCGGCGGCTGGACGGCCCAACGCGTCACCGACCGGCGCCACCTCGTCCTCGGACTCGCCGGCGGCCTCATGCTCGGCGTCGTCGGACTCGACCTGCTCCCCGAGGCCATGGAGGCCGCCGGCGAGAAGGTCTTCGGCGTCCCGCAGGCCCTGCTGCTCTTCGTCGGCGGCTTCCTCTTCGCCCACGTGGTGGAACGCGTCCTCGCCGTCCGCAGCGCCGCGCACGGGGCGGAGACGGACTGGGGGGCAGCGCAGAGCGCTTCGCCGAGGGATGGGCGGACCCCACAGGTCGGCCTCACCGCGGCCGCCGCCATGGTCGGTCACAGCCTCATGGACGGCCTCGCCCTCGGCGCCGCCTTCCAGGTCGGCGGCGGCATGGGGGCCACCGTCGCACTCGCCGTCATCACCCACGACTTCGCCGACGGATTCAACACGTACACGATCACCAGCCTGTACGGGAACGCCCGCCGCAAGGCCCTCGCGATGCTCGTCGCCGACGCGGTCGCCCCGCTCGTCGGCGCCGCCTCCACCCTGCTGTTCACCCTTCCGGAGGAACTGCTCGGCAGCTATCTCGGGTTCTTCGGCGGTGCCCTGCTCTACCTCGCCGCCGCCGAGATCCTGCCCGAGGCCCACCACGAACACCCCGCCCTGACCACCCTGCTCTGCACGGTGGCCGGCGTGGCCTTCATCTGGCTCGTGGTGGGCCTGTCCGGCGGCTGAGCTCACCCGCAGTGCTCCACGAAACGCGCGGCGGCGCCCGGCGCCCCGGCCCAGTGCGTGTGCACGTAGCTCGCGTGCACCCCGCCCCGCACGAAGCCCTCGACCCGGCGCTCCGGCTGCCGCAGCCCCCAGGCCGCCCGCTCCCCGGCCCCCGGCTCGATCACCGTGCGGTGGAACTCGTGCCCCCGCATCCGGGTCCCCGCCGCCGCCAGCACGCTGTCGTTCACGGCGACGGCGTCCCGGTAGCCGAGCGTGAGCCGCTCCGACATGCGCGCGTCGGCGTCGAGCACCCCGCACATCGGGTGCCCGTCGAGCGAGCGCGCGAGGTAGAGCAGCCCGGCGCACTCGGCCGCGATCGGCGCGCCCGAGGCGGCCAGCTCGGCGACGGCCTTCCGCAAGGGCTCGTTGGCGGACAGCTGCTCGCCGTACATCTCGGGGAAGCCGCCGCCTATGACGAGGCCGCGGGTGCCCTCGGGCAGCGCCTCGTCGCGCAGCGGGTCGAAGGTGACCACCTCGGCGCCGGCGGCGGTCAGCAGCTCCGCGTGCTCGGCGTACGAGAAGGTGAACGCGGCGCCGCCGGCGACGGCCACGACCGGCCTCGTCGCGGGCACGCGTTCCGCCGGGCCGGGGACGGCGGGCACCACGGAACCCCCCGCGTGCGGCCGCTCCCCGGCCTCGGCCACCCACGGCTCGGCGTCCAGCGGCGGCGCCGACCGCGCCAGCGCCAGCAGCGCCTCCATGTCGCACCCGGCCAGCACCTGCTCGGCCTGGGCCGCCACCGCCTCCACGGCCTGGGCCTGCCGCTCGGCGACCGGCACGAGCCCCAGGTGCCGCGACGGCGTGGCCACGGCGGGCGCCCGCCGCAGGACGCCGAGCACCGGCACCCCGGACTCCTCCAGGGCCTCCCGCAGCAGCAGCTCGTGCCGGTCGGTCGCGACCTTGTTCAGGATCACCCCGCCCAGCCGCACCTCCGGGTCCCAGGACGCGAAGCCGTGCACGAGCGCGGCCACCGACCGGGACTGCGAGGAGGCGTCCACGACGAGCACCACCGGCGCCCGCAGCAGCTTCGCCACCTGCGCGGTCGAGGCCAGCTCGCCCTGCCCGGCGGCCCCGTCGTACAGCCCCATCACGCCCTCGACGACCGCCAGGTCGCAGCCCCGCGCGCCGTGCAGGAAGAGCGGCGCGATCCGCTCCGTACCGCACATGTACGCGTCGAGGTTGCGGCCCGGGCGGCCGGTGGCGAGCGCGTGGTAACCCGGGTCGATGTAGTCCGGGCCCACCTTGTGCGGGGAGACCGCGAGACCACGGCCGGCGAAGGCGGCCATCAGGCCGGTCGCGACCGTGGTCTTGCCCGCGCCCGAGGACGGCGCGGCGATGACGAGACGTGCTACCACTCGATGCCCCGCTGGCCCTTCTGACCCGCGTCCATCGGGTGCTTCACCTTCGACATGTCGGTCACCAGGTCCGCGAAGTCCAGCAGCTCCTGCGGGGCGTTGCGGCCGGTGATCACGACGTGCTGCTGCCCGGGACGGTCCCGCAGCACCTCGACGACCTCCTCGGTGTCGATCCAGCCCCAGTGCAGCAGGTAGGCGAACTCGTCGAGGACGTAGAACCGGTACTTCTCCTCGGCCAGGTCCCGCTTGACCTGCTCCCAGCCCTCGCGGGCCTTGTCCTCGTGCGACTGCTCGCCCTCGGCGACCTCGCGCTGGATCCAGGACCAGCCCTCGCCCATCTTGTTCCAGGTGACCGTGCCGCCCTTGCCGGTCTCGCCGAGCGCCTTGAGGGCGTTCTCCTCGCCGACCCTCCACTTGGCGGACTTGACGAACTGGAACACCCCGATCGGCCACCCCTGGTTCCAGGCGCGCAGCGCCATGCCGAAGGCGGCGGTCGACTTCCCCTTGCCGACGCCCGTGTGCACCATCACGAGTGCGCGGTTGCGGCGCTGGCGGGTGGTGAGACCGTCGTCGGGAACGACGGTCGGCTGTCCCTGTGGCATCAGGCGGCCCTCCTGGCAGAGCGGTTGTCCTGTACGTCCCTCACGTCCCTGACGAGTCCGGCGATCGCGTCGGCGCGCAGCTCGTCCAGGGTGACGGCGGTGCCGCCGAGTTCACGGGCGAGGTTCCCGGCGAGGCCGAGCCGCACCGGTCCCGTCTCGCAGTCCACGACGACGCTCGCCGTGCCGTCGGCGGCGTGCAGCCGCGCGGCGCGGGCGGCGAGCGCCAGCGGATCGGGTCCGCCGCCGGTCGCGCGGCCGTCGGTGACGACCACGAGCAGCGGGCGGCGGGAGGGGTCCCGCAGGCGCTCGACGCGCAGCACGTCGTGCGCCTTGAGCAGCCCCGCCGACAGCGGCGTACGGCCGCCCGTCGGGAGCTGTTCGAGCCGGGCGGCGGCCGCGTCCACCGACGAGGTCGGCGGCAGCGCGAGCTCCGCGTCCCGGCCGCGGAAGGTGATCAGGCCGACCTTGTCGCGCCGCTGATAGGCGTCGAGCAGCAGCGAGAGCACCGCGCCCTTCACCGCGCCCATCCGCTGCCGGGCCGCCATCGAACCGGAGGCGTCCACGGCGAACAGCACCAGGTTGCCCTCCCGGCCCTCGCGGGTGGCCTGCCGCAGGTCGTCCCTGCGCACCACCAGACCGGGGCCGCTGCGCCCGCGGGCCTTCTGGTGCGGGGCGGCGGCGTGCACGGTCGCGGCCAGGTGCAGCTTGGTCAGCGCGCCCCGGGGGCGGGTGGCGCCGGTGGTGCGGCCGTGCTCGGTGCGGGCCCGGGAGCGCCGCCCGGCGGCGCCCTCGCCCAGGCCGGGCACGCTCAGCATCTTCGTGCGGAAGGGCTCGGCCGCCTGGACGGCGGCGCGCTCGCCGGAGCCGGGGCCGGGGCCGGACCCGGAGCCGCTGTTCTGCGGCGCGGGCGCGGGCGCGGGCTCGGGGGAAGGGGAGTCCTCCGGCGCCCCGGAGTCCTGCGGCGCGGGGCCTTCGCCCTGCGGCGGGATGCCGCCCCCGCCGCCTCCGTCGGGGCCGCCGTCGCCCGGGCCGTCGGGCTCCGGGTCGGTGTCGGGCTCGTCCTCGCCCTTGAACCGCTCCAGGGTCTCGTCGAGCTTGTCCTCGTCGAGGCCCGGCGCGTCGAAGGGGTTGCGCCGCCGCCGGTGCGGGAGCGCGAGCAGCGCCGCCTGCCGGACGTCCTCGGAGCTCACCTCGGTCCGTCCCGCCCACGCGGCGAGCGCGGTCGCGGTCCGGGCCATCACGATGTCGGCGCGCATGCCGTCCACCTCGAAGGCGGCGCAGGTCGCGGCGATCTGCAGCAGCACCGCGTCCCCGAGCGTCACCCGGGGCAGCAACTCCCGCGCGGCGACGATCCGTTCGCGCAGCGCGGCCTCCTCGCCGGCCCAGCGGGCGGCGAAACCGGACGGGTCGTCCTCGAACGCCAGCCGCCGCCGGACCACCTCGACCCGCTGCTCGGGCACGCGGGAGGCGGCGACCTCCACGGTGAGCCCGAACCGGTCGAGCAGCTGCGGCCGCAGTTCGCCCTCTTCGGGGTTCATCGTGCCGACCAGCAGGAAGCGGGCGGCGTGCCGTACGGAGACGCCTTCGCGCTCGACGTAGGAGGAGCCCATCGCGGCGGCGTCCAGCAGGTGGTCGATCAGATGGTCGGAGAGCAGGTTGACCTCGTCGACGTACAGGATGCCCCGGTGCGCGTCGGCGAGGAGCCCCGGTTCGAAGGCCTTCACGCCCTCCGCGAGCGCCTTCTCGATGTCGAGCGCGCCGACCAGCCGGTCCTCGGAGGCGCCGACCGGCAGCTCGACCATCCGGGCCGGCCGCGCGTCCGCCGGCGCACCCGCGTCGTGCGGCCCGTCGGGGCAGCCCGGGTCGGGCGCGCCGGGGTCGCAGCTGAAGCGGCAGCCGGCGACCACCGACACGGCCGGCAGCAGCTCGGCGAGCGCGCGGACGGCGGTCGACTTCGCGGTGCCCTTCTCGCCGCGGACCAGCACCCCGCCCACGGCCGGGCTGACGGCGTTGAGCAGCAGCGCGAGCCGCAGGTCGTCCATGCCGACGACGGCGGTGAACGGGAAGCGGGTGCTCATCGGGTGGTCACTCCTTCGGGTCGTACGGAGGTCGGGGCGGGCGGTACTGCGGGAGCGGGCGGTGTGGCCGGGGCGGTCACGGTGCCCCCGGCGGCACGAACGGCAGCCCCGTCGGGGCCCCCTCCTCGATGAGCCGCAGCAGCGCGTCCGTGTCGGCGTGCTCCTCGATCAGGTCGCCGAGCCGGTCCAGCTGCTCCTCGCGGAGCGCGCCGAAGGAGGTGTCCGGGGCCGGCACGAAGCTGCGGCCGGACGCCGCCGCGACCTCGCGCAGGAAGGCCCGGCGGAAGCCGTCGCTCTCCAGCGAGCCGTGCCAGTGGGTGCCCCACACCGCGCCGACCCGGCAGCCGTCGAGGAAGGGCTCGCCGCCGTCGACGGTGGCGACGCCGTGGTGGATCTCGTACCCCTCGACCCTCTCGCCGAGCGCCTCGCCGACCGGCCGGGCCAGGGTCTTCTCGACGCCGAAGCGCACCCGTACGGGCAGCAGTCCGAGCCCGTCGACCACGCCGGCCTTCGACTCGACCTCGTCCTCGATCCGCTCGCCGAGCGCCTGGAAGCCGCCGCAGATGCCGAGCACCGGGCGCCCCTCGGCGGCCCGCCGGGCGAGCGCGTCGGCCAGGCCGCGCTCCCGCAGCCAGGCCAGGGCCTTGACGGTGCCGCGGGTGCCGGGCACGACGACCAGGTCCGCGTCGACGAGCTCCTCGGGCCGGTCCACGAAGCGGACCACCACGCCCGGCTCGGCGGCCAGCGCGTCCACGTCGGTGAAGTTGGACATCAGCGGGACGGCGCAGACGGCGACCCGCAGCACGTCGGCGCCGACCGGCGGCGCCACCACCGACTCGCGGACGGTGCCCCGCAGCGAGACCCGCAGGCCGTCCTCCTCGTCTATGCCGAGCCCGTGGGCGTACGGCAGGACACCGAAGGTCCGGCGCCCGGTCAGCCCGTGGAGCATGTCGAGCCCGGGCTCCAGCAGCGTGACGTCGCCCCGGAACTTGTTCACCAGGTACCCGGCGACGAGCTCCTGGTCCTCGGGCGCGAGGAGCGCGGTGGTGCCGAAGAACTGGGCGAACACCCCGCCCCGGTCGATGTCGCCGACCACCACGACGGGCAGCCGCGCGGCGCGCGCGATGCCCATGTTCACGATGTCGGTGCGCCGCAGGTTGATCTCGGCCGGACTGCCCGCCCCCTCGCAGATCACGGCGTCGTACGTGCCCCGCAGCTCCTCCAGGCACGCCATCACCGGCTCGAACAGCGTCCGCTGCCGTCCCCCGTGGTAGCCGCGGGCGCTCATCTCGCCGACCGGCTTGCCCATGAGCACGACCTGGCTGGAGCGGTCGCTGCCGGGCTTCAGGAGGACCGGGTTCATCAGCGCCGTGGGCTCGACGCGGGCGGCCTGCGCCTGCATGGCCTGGGCGCGGCCGATCTCGGCGCCCTCCCGGGTCACGAAGGAGTTGAGGGACATGTTCTGCCCCTTGAACGGCGCGACCTTGATCCCCTGCCGGACCAGCCAGCGGCAGATGCCGGCCGTGACGACGCTCTTGCCCGCGTCGGACGTGGTCCCGGCGACCAGCAGCCCCCCACCCCTCATGCGTTCCTCCGCTTCAGCGCGCTCGCGATCAGCCGGCCGCCCACGCAGGCGGCCAGGGTCAGTCCGGTCACCCGGCGGGACAGGCGCACCGCCCGGTCGATGTCCGCGACCTCGACGGGCCGCCCCTCCGCGTTGAGGACGGGCCGGTGTTCGACCCGGCCGCCGTAGGCCAGGGTGCCGCCGAGCCGGACCCCCAGCGCTCCCGCGAAGGAGGCCTCCACCGGTCCGGCGTTGGGGCTGGGGTGCTTCGACGCGTCCGCGCGCCAGGCGCGCACCGCCCCGCGCGGGTTCCCGCCGGCGACGGTGGCGAGCGCGGCGGTGAGCCGGGCGCCCGGCCAGCCGGCCAGGTCGTCGAGCCGGGCCGAGGCCCAGCCGAAGCGGCGGTACTTCGGCGACTTGTGGCCGACCATCGCGTCCAGGGTGTTCACGGCGCGGAAGCCGAGCAGGCCCGGCACGCCCGCGACGGCGCCCCAGAACAGGGCGCCCACCACGGCGTCGGAGGTGTTCTCGGCGACCGACTCGACGACCGCGCGGGCCATCGCGGGGCCGTCCAGGGAGTGCGGGTCGCGTCCGCACAGGTGCGGCAGGCGCTCCCGGGCGACCTCCAGGTCCCCGGCCGCGAGCGCCCCGCCGATCGCGCGGGCCTCGCGGCCCAGGGTGGTGCCGCCGACGACGGCCCACACGGAGGCGGCGGTCAGGGCGACGGTGGCCGTGCGGCTGCCCCGTACCGTGCGGGCGGCCAGCGCGCCGAGCGCCACGGTGGATCCGGCGCAGACGGCGGTGTGCAGGGCGCCCCAGCCGCGGTGGTCGCGCAGCAGGCGTTCCTCCACCGCGCCGGCCGCCCGGCCGAAGGCGGCGACGGGGTGGCCGCGGCGGGGGTCGCCGGCGATCAGGTCGACGGCGAGGCCGGCGGCCGCCCCGTACGCGAAGGCGGTGGTGGCACCCGGGATGCCGGGGGCACCGGGAAGGCTGAGGGCGCGGCCGGGCATGGCGCTCTGTCCTCACTCAGGGTCCGCGCCCTGGATCGACGTGACCGGCGGCGAGAGTTCCTGACTCCCGGCCCCGGGGGGGGCCGGTCACAGTGGCGGGACCGCGCCGGATTCGCACCGGACTTCCTCTCCATTGCCGCCGTAATGGCCCCGGCAGTCCACCACGCTGCGCGAACAGCCGTCAACTCACCCTTGACCTGCGCCGGGTCACTGTGCGGAGCGCCACAAACACGACGGACGGGCGGTCCGCACCCTCGGGTGCGGACCGCCCGTCCGTCGTACGCGTCGTCGGGCCCGGAGGCTCAGACGACGATCAGGTAGATGCCGTACGCCACGGCCGCCGCGCAGAGGGCGAAGCAGGCGTAGGCGCCGGTGCGGGCCAGGGTGGCGGTGCCGCCGTTCTCGGCGGCCTCCTCCTGCTTGGAGAGGCCCATGACACCGAGGGTGAAGAGGCCCACCAGGGCGACGGTCGCCACGAGGCTGACTCCGAAGACGGAGCCCAGGGCTGCCCAGTCGATCTTCATGCTTGGTTCCAGTTCCTTAGACCGCGGCGGCGGGGGCCGGGGGAGCGGCCGGGTCCGTGGGGCCCGGGGTGGGGATGGTGGTCTTCAGGTCCTCGTCCGCGACGGCGGCGACGGAACCGGCCGGCGGCGGCGGGGTCACGGCCGCGATGGCGGTGGTCACGACGCCCGCGGGCTCGGCGGGAGCGGCCGGGGCGTCCAGGTCGTCGGCCGTGACGTTGTTGTGGTCCACCGGCTTGCGGCGGGACAGCGACCAGATCACGGCGGAGCCGGCGACCAGCAGGACCGCGACGGCGGCGATGCCCCAGGTGCCCTGCTTGGTGAGGAACTCGGCGGCGGCACCGACCAGGCCCGCGGCGGGCAGGGTCAGGCCCCAGGCGACGAACATCCGGGTGGCGGTCGACCAGCGGACGACACCGCCCTTGCGGCCGAGGCCGGCGCCCATCACGGCACCGGAGCAGGACTGGGTGGTGGAGAGGGAGAAGCCCAGGTGGGACGAGGCCAGGATGACCGTGGCGGCGCTGGTCTGGGCGGCGAAGCCCTGCTGCGGCTGGAGGTCGGTGAGGCCCTTGCCCATGGTGCGGATGATGCGCCAGCCACCGAGGTAGGTGCCGAGCGCGATCGCGACACCGGCGGAGACGATGACCCACATGGGCGGGTTCGAGCCGGGGGCGAGGACGCCGCTGGTGACCAGGGCGAGGGTGATGATGCCCATCGTCTTCTGCGCGTCGTTGGTGCCGTGCGCGAGGGAGACGAGACCGGCGGAGGCGATCTGGCCGGCCCGGTAGCCCTTGGCGGTGGCCTTGGTCCCGGTGTTCGACTTGGCGCCGAGGCGGTAGGTCAGGCGGGTCGCGACCATCGCGGCCAGACCGGCCACGATCGGGGCGGCGACGGCCGGGATGAGGACCTTGGTGACGATGGTCGGGCCGTTGACCGCGTCCCAGCCGGCCGACATCACGGCGGCGCCGATGAGGCCGCCGAAGAGGGCGTGGGAGGAGCTGGACGGCAGACCGAGCAGCCAGGTCAGCAGGTTCCACAGGATGGCGCCGACGAGCGCCGCGAAGATCACTTCTGTGCGAATGCCCTCTTCGTTGATGATCCCGCCGGAGATCGTCTTGGCGACCTCCACGGACAGGAACGCGCCGACGAGGTTCAGCACGGCGGACATGGCCACCGCCGTCTTGGGCTTGAGAGCACCGGTCGAGATGGTCGTCGCCATCGCGTTGGCGGTGTCGTGGAAACCGTTCGTGAAATCGAACACGAGAGCTGTCACGACCACAATCGCGAGCAGCAGCGTGATGTGTTCCATTTACCCAGGCAATCGTTTGACGTCAGTGGCTGGTCGAACGTACGCAACCTGGGTGAACGGAAGATGAACTGGGTCCGGCTGTGTGGTGTCCCCAACCGGGGTCCCGGGATTCCGCTTCCGCCCCGGACGGCCGCGCTGTCCACCATGCGGTCGTGGTGCGACCCGGGGTAAGCCCTGGCGTACCGGGACGGATGCGACTCCCACCCCTTCCGCCGCTCTCCACCCGTTCCGTCCCGTGGACCCCGCGCGGACCCCGTCAGTCGTACGGGCGACCCCTCCGGGGAGACCCATGTCACTCGTCCGGGGGCCCGTGCCCCGCGTCCGGCGTGTCGCCCGGTGGCAGCCTCCGCGCACTCTGCCGACACTGGGAGCGTGCGCCCGGCTACAGCGACGGCAGCGGCCGTCACCACAGTGATCGGTGTCGGCGCGGCCGCGGTGGCGGCCGGCCGGTACGCCAGCGACGCCGCCCTCGGGGTGCCGTCCGGACGTCCCCTCCCCGGAGATCCCAAGCTGACCGTGCACGCCACGGGCCCCGGCCGGATCACCCTCACCCGCAGCCTGGCCTCCCTGCGCCCCGGCACGTACGGGATCGAGGCCGCCGGACTGCACGCGGTCGTCGGCCCCGTCCTCGACCGGGTCCCGCACACCGCCGACACCGTGGTGCGCCGGCTCGAACGGGTCGAGCTCGGCACCCTCTCCACCGGCGCCCGCGTCCGCTTCACCCCCCAGCTGCACTGCGGCACCCCCGAGACCGCCCTCGGCCTGGCCCACGAGGACGTCGAGATCCCCGGCGAACTCGGCACCCTCCCCGCCTGGCTCGTCCCCGGCGCCCACTCCACCTGGGTGATCGCCCTGCACGGCCTCGGCGCCACCCGCGAGCACGCCCTCAACCTCGTCCCCTTCCTCCAGCGCCGCCAGGTCCCCGTCCTCGTCCCCGCCTACCGGGGCGACGAGGGCGCGCCCGCGGCCCCCGACGGCCTCGCCCACCTGGGCGACTCCGAGTGGCGCGACGTCGACGCCGCCATCCGCTACGCCGTCCGCCGGGGCGCCGGACAGGTCGTCCTGCACGGCTGGGGGGCCGGCGCCGCGATGGCCCTGCACGCCGCCGCCGGCTCCGGGGTGCGGGACAGGATCCGCGGCCTGGTGCTCGACTCCCCGGTCCTCGACTGGGAGGCCACCCTGCGCAACCTCGCCGCCGCCCGCGGCGTGCCCGGCCCCCTCGTCCCGCTCGCCGTCCGCGCCGCCCAGGGCAGGACCGGCCTGCACGGCGACCGGCTCGCCGAGGCCGCCGACCCCGCGGGCCTGCGCGTGCCGACCCTCGTCTTCCACGGGCCCGACGACACGATCGCCCCCTGGGCCCGCTCGCAGGAGCTCGCCGCCCTCCGCCCCGACCTGGTCACCCTCACCACGGTCGGCAACGCCCCCCACGCGGCCATGTGGAACGCGGACCCGCTCCGCTACGAGGAGGCCCTGCGCCGCTTCCTCACGCCGCTCGTCTAGGTCCTGCCCTCCGGATCACGCCGGGCCGGACCGGGGCGCAGCCCCCGAAGCCGGGCCCGATGCAGCGGCGTTGCGGATTCCGATTGGGCTTTCGGGCCGTCAGCGGGAAGACTGCCCCCGTGACGTCTCGAAAGCCCGATGAACCATTGGCGCGCAACTCCAGACTCCGACTCGTCCGTCCGCGGGCCCTCGCCACCGCGCGGCGGGCCGTGACGACCCGGCGCACCCGCCCGGCGCCGCGGCCGCCCGAGGGAACACCGCCCCGGGCGGAACTGGCGGGACAGGCCCGTGCCGTGCTTGCCGACGCCGTACGGATCGCCCGCTGGGCCGCCGTGGAGCGGAACGCCGAGACGGCTCCCCCGGACGTCGACGCCGGGGAACGGGCCGCCGCGGCACTGGGCCTGACGCCCGCGCAGGTCCGGGCCGGCTGGGACCGCGCCCGGCTCGCCGGACTCGTCGAACTGCACGGCGACACCGCCCGCCCCGGCTGGCGGCTGCACGCCTGGGACCGCGACGACTCCGCCGTGCTGCGCGGCTGGGTCGCCCTCTTCGACGCCTGGTCGCTGGTCCACCCGGCGCCCCGGGACGTCGTCCCCGGCGCCGTCGCCGAGGTCGTCGAGGCCGTCCCGCAGGTCCTCTCGCTGCTCCAGCTCTCCGCCGGGCCGGTCCCGGTGCCGACCCTGCTCGACCTGCTCGGGCAGCGCGTCGAGGAGCTCCGCGAGGAGCGCTGCGAGGTCCCGGCCCCGGGCACCGCCGTCGAGACCGCCCCCGCCGCCGAGGGCCTGCCCGCGCTGCTCGACTGGGCCCTGGAGGGCCTGGCCGCCGTCGGCGCGCTGACCCTGGGCACCGGCCAGGCCACCCTGACCCCGCTGGGGAACTGGGCGGTCTGGGTCAAGCTGGAGCAGATCTGCGTCGCCGCCCAGAGCCCCGCGGGCAACATCGAGCAGTCCGCCGAGGACATGCTGCGCGGCTGCGCCCGGCTCACCCCGGGCCCGGCCCGCGACGAGTACCGCGCCTGGCTCGCCGCCCGCACCCTCTCCAGCGCCGTCGGCGAGCTCCTCGCCGTGGCCCGCGGCGAGGACGCCCTGCTGCGCGGGCTCGCCTTCGAGGCCCTGCGGGTGGTCGGCGCCCCGGCCGAGCCCGAGGTCCGCGCCGTCCTGGCGGAACCCTCGCTGCGCCCGTACGCGCTGCTGTGGCTCGCCGAGTACGAGGGGGCCGACCCCGACGACGCCCCCGAGGTGCTCACCCGGGAGGAGGCGACCTGGCTCTGGGTCGACACCGCCGCGGCCGTCGCCGACCACGGCGAGAGCGCCCTGCTCGTGCGGCACCTGGACTCGGCCGTGCAGGGCACCGTCCCGGCCCTGCTCGACGCGGTGCGGGCCGTCGGCCACCCGCGCACCGTGCAGGTCCTGGTCGCGCTCGCCGCGGCCCACCCCGACCCGGCCCTGGCGAAGGCGGTCCGCCGGGCCGCCTTCCAGGTCCACACGGGCGGCGCCTGACCGGCCGGCTCCCGGGGCCCGTCCGGCGGAAACGCGCCGGACGGGCGGGTCCACGGGGGCGGGGCCGGGCGGCAATGGCCCCGGGAGGGATGCGTGTGCCGGACGCAGACCGCTACCCGGCCGCCGCGCCGGGGGCGTAGGTCCCGAAGCTCCAGACGTTTCCCTCGGCGTCCAGGGCCATGTAGTCCCGGGCGCCGTACTCCTGGTCCGTCGGCGGCATCACGATCTCCACGCCGTGGGCCACGGCCCGGGCGTGGTGCTCGTCCACGTCCGGCACGCGCACGTACACCCCCGTCGGGCCGCCGCCGGCCATCCGCTTGTCGAACTCGCTGCCCGTGCCCGAGCTGCCGAGCATCACCATCCCGTTCCCGTGCGCGAGCTCCGCGTGCATCACGCGCCCGTCCTCGCCCTCGTACACCGCGGTCGCCGTGAAGCCGAACGCCTCCGTCAGCAGCGTGATCGCCGCCTTCGCGTCCGCGTACCGCAGCGTCGGACAGATGTCGGGTGACTCAGCCATCCCGATCACTTCCTCTCCCGTGAGCGATGTGACCTGGATCTCAGTCTGGCAGTCGCCGCCGACACGGCGCCGGAGGCCGCCGTGTCGCCCCGGGTCACCGGAAGGTGTTGCAGCGCGCCATGTCGCCCGTGGTGTAGCCGGTGCGGAACCACTGCTGCCGCTGCGCCGCCGAGCCGTGCGTCCAGCTCTCCGGCGTCACCCGCCCCTGGAAGCGCTCCTGGATCCGGTCGTCGCCCACCGCGGCCGCCGCGTCCAGGCCGTCGCGGATGTCCTCCTCGGTCAGCCGGGTGAGCAGCGGTCGGCCGGTCCGGTCGTCGGGCGTGGTCGTCGCGTGCCGCGCCCACACGCCCGCGTAGCAGTCGGCCTGGAGCTCGACCCGCACCGCGTTGGAGTTCGCGCCGGTCCGCCCGTCCTGGGCCCTGGCCAGCGTGCCCATGAGGTTCTGCACGTGGTGCCCGTACTCGTGCGCCACCACGTAGGCCTGCGCGAAGGGTCCGCCGGTCGAGCCGAACTTGGTGCGCAGCTCGTCGAAGAAGCCGAGGTCCAGATAGACCTGACGGTCGCCCGGGCAGTAGAACGGGCCGACGGCGGAGGTGGCCGAGCCGCAGGCGGTGGGGACCCGCTGGGTGAACATCACGGTGGAGGCGGGCGCGTACGTCCCGCCGCGCCGGGTGTACTCGGCCCGCCAGAAGTCCTGCACGCTGTTGACGACCGCCACGATCCGGCAGTCCTCGCGGGTGTTCGCGTCCGAACCCTTCTTGCAGACCTGGGTCACCTGGGCCGCCGACGAGGAGGTCGCGGCCGGCTCGTCACCGCCCGAGGAGAGGCCCAGCTGCTCGGGGCCCACCCCGAAGAGCAGGCCCAGGATCAGCGCGAGGAGGCCGACGACCCCGCCGCCGATGGTGGCCTTGCCGCCGGGTACGCGGCTGCCCCGGACGTCCTTGACCTCCGAGGTGTCCAGATCGGCGTCGTCGTCGAACTGCATGGCCACCGCCCTCCGCGTCTCTGCCGAGTATCGAGGGCCCCGCCGGATGTCACCCCTTTTGTGCGGCATGAGAGGGATGTGAGCTATGCCGCACGGCCGAAAATCAGTTGCATGAGCCCGTTAGACTGACCGCATGGTCTGTCTCCTCTGGGTGCATTAGCGGCGTCGAAGCCCGCCATCAGCCGTCCTTCCGCCCTTCCCACCGCCCAGGAGTCTGTCCGTGATCACCGCTTCCGGTATCGAGCTGCGCGCCGGCGCCCGAGTCCTCATCGAGTCCGCTTCCTTCCGCGTCGCCAAGGGCGACCGCATCGGCCTGGTCGGCCGCAACGGAGCGGGCAAGACCACCCTCACCAAGTGCCTCGCGGGCGAGGGCCAGCCGGCCGGCGGCACCATCACCCGCTCCGGCGAGGTCGGCTACCTGCCGCAGGACCCCCGTACCGGTGACCTGGACGTGCTGGCCCGCGACCGCATCCTGTCGGCCCGCGGCCTCGACGTCCTGATCCGCAAGATGCGGCAGAACGAGGAGCGCATCGCCACCGGCGCCGGCGCCACCCGCGAGAAGGCGCTGCGGCAGTACGAGCGCCAGGAGACCGAGTTCCTCACCAAGGGCGGGTACGCGGCCGAGGCCGAGGCCTCCACCATCGCCGCCGCGCTCGGCCTGCCCGACCGCGTCCTCGGCCAGCCGCTGCACACCCTCTCCGGTGGTCAGCGCCGCCGGATCGAGCTGGCCCGGATCCTCTTCTCCGACGCGGACACCCTGCTCCTCGACGAGCCGACCAACCACCTCGACGCCGACTCGATCGTCTGGCTGCGGGACTATCTGAAGACCTACCGCGGCGGCTTCATCGTGATCTCCCACGACGTCGACCTGGTCGAGACCGTCGTGAACAAGGTCTTCTACCTGGACGCCAACCGCTCCACGATCGACGTCTACAACATGGGCTGGAAGCTCTACCAGCAGCAGCGCGAGGCCGACGAGAAGCGCCGCAAGCGCGAGCGCCAGAACGCCGAGAAGAAGGCCGCGGCGCTCAACTCGCAGGCCGACAAGATGCGCGCCAAGGCCACCAAGACGGTCGCCGCGCAGAACATGGCCAAGCGGGCCGAGCGCCTGCTGTCGGGCCTGGAGGCGGTCCGCGTCTCCGACAAGGTCGCCAAGCTGCGCTTCCCGGACCCCGCGCCCTGCGGCAAGACCCCGCTCACGGCGGAGGGCCTGTCCAAGTCGTACGGCTCGCTCGAGATCTTCACCGATGTGGACCTGGCCATCGACAAGGGCTCCCGCGTCGTCATCCTCGGCCTCAACGGCGCGGGCAAGACGACCCTGCTCCGCCTCCTCGGCGGGGTCGAGCAGCCCGACACCGGCGAGGTCACCCCGGGTCACGGCCTGAAGCTGGGCTACTACGCGCAGGAGCACGAGACCCTCGACCCCGAGCGCACGGTCCTGGAGAACATGCGCTCCGCCTCCCCGGACCTCGACCTGGTCGAGGTCCGCAAGGTGCTCGGCTCCTTCCTGTTCTCCGGCGACGACGTCGACAAGCCGGCCGGGGTGCTCTCCGGCGGCGAGAAGACCCGGCTCGCGCTCGCGACCCTGGTCGTCTCCTCGGCCAACGTGCTGCTCCTCGACGAGCCCACCAACAACCTCGACCCGGCCAGCCGCGAGGAGATCCTCGGCGCGCTGCGCACCTACAAGGGCGCGGTCGTGCTCGTCACCCACGACGAGGGCGCGGTCGAGGCGCTGGACCCGGAGCGGATCATCCTGCTCCCGGACGGTGTCGAGGACCTGTGGGGCCCGGACTACGCGGACCTGGTGGCCCTGGCCTGACCGGCCCGGTCGGGTCCGGCCCGTCCCCGGTCGCCGGGTGATCATGCCGGACTGGATCATTCGGCTCATGGGTGATCCTTCATCTGAGTGAGAGCGTCTCGTACCCCCGGCGCGGGCCCTGCGGAATCCTTCCGCCAGGGCCCGCGCCGTACTGGTGTTCCCGCCGTGTCGCTGACCTGGCACTTCCCGCGCGAGTCGGCTCCGGACGGGTCTCCGAGCCCGGCGGAACAATCCATTCCGTTCGTGTCGTCCCCCGCCGCCCGGGCCAAGCCGATGGCACGGACCTTGTCGAATGGGTGGCCAGGAAGTCCGGGAGGGGTGATCATGAGAAGTCCAGAGCGCACTTCCCATGAGGAGGCACGGGTGGCCGAGACTCTGAAGAAGGGCAGCCGGGTGACCGGCGCCGCGCGCGACAAGCTCGCGGCAGACCTGAAGAAGAAGTACGACTCCGGTGCGAGCATCCGGGCGCTGGCCGAGGAAACCGGCCGCTCCTACGGATTCGTCCACCGGATGCTCAGCGAGTCCGGAGTCACGCTGCGGGGACGCGGCGGAGCGACACGGGGCAAGAAGGCGGCCTCGGCCTGACATCGGGGCGGCTCGACCGGTCCACCGGGTTTCCGGTGGCCACCCGGTCGACCGGGTGGTCGACCGGGTGGTTACTGTGCAGTCACTTAGCATCGGCTGCAGTGCTGCACCGGAACCGGAGGCGCCCCCATGACTACGCTCGACGACTCTGAGCTCGTATTCGACAAGGACGGTGTACGGCTCACCGTCGAGGACGCCGTTGCCACGGTGACCCTGACCAACCCGGCGAAGCGCAACGCCCAGTCTCCCGCTCTGTGGCGGGCGTTGACGGAGGCCGGCCGGTCACTCCCGGGCAGCGTGCGGGTCGTGGTCCTGCGCGGTGAGGGCAAGTCCTTCTCCGCGGGCCTCGACCGGCAGGCGTTCACGCCCGAGGGCTTCGACGGAGAGCCGTCCTTCCTGGAGATGGCGCGCGGGTCCGAGGAGGACCTCGACGCGCTCATCGCCGAGTACCAGGAGGCGTTCACCTGGTGGCGCCGCAGCGACATCGTGTCGATCGCGGCCGTCCAGGGGCACGCCATCGGCGCGGGCTTCCAGCTCGCGCTCGCCTGTGACCTGCGGGTCGTCGCCGACGACGTGCAGTTCGCCATGCGTGAGACCAGCCTGGGCCTGGTCCCGGACCTGACCGGTACGCATCCCCTGGTCTCCCTCGTGGGCTACGCCCGCGCGCTGGAGATCTGCGCCACCGGCCGGTTCGTCCACGCCGAGGAGGCCGAGCGCACCGGCCTGGCCAACATCGCCGTGCCCGCCGCCGAACTCGACGCCGCGGTACGGGACCTCAGCGCCGCCCTGCTCGCCGCGCCGCGCTCCGCGGTCATCGAGACCAAGGCGCTGCTCCAGGGCGCCCAGGGCCGTTCGTACGAGGAGCAGCGCACCGCCGAGCGCGCCGCCCAGGCCCGCCGGCTGCGCGACCTCGCGGGCCTCGGCGACTGAGACCGCCCCGGAGCTCAGCGCAGCTCCGACACCACCACCGTGACCGTCGTCGCCTCCGGGGCCGCGGCGGTCGCGGCCGTGCGGACCGCGCGGGCCACGTCCAGGGCCCGTCGGCCGGCGGTCACCGCCAGTTCGAGGCGCACGTCCCCTCCCGTGCGCTGCACCGGACCGCCGTAGACGTCGGTGAGGGCCGCCACGCCCTCCACCGCGAGCGCGGCCAGGGCGGCCGGATCCTCGGGCGCCGCCGGCGAGGTTCCCCCGGCCGGCGCAGTGGGCGCCACCGGATCGGGTGGCGCGTCGAGCAGCTCCGTCACCCTCAGGTCCACCGCCGCCACCACCAGGCCGAAGGCCTCCTCGGCCGCCGCCAGCAGCGCCGTCCGCAGCCTCCCGGCCAGCTCCGGCAGCGGACGTCCGGCCACCGCCGCGAACTCCACGGAGATTCCCAGCTCCCCGGGTGGCAGCCCGCCCGGCGGCACCGGGAAGGGCGCTCCGGCAGCCGCCGCGGCGAGCCGGAACCTCGGCGGCTCCGGCACCGTGCCCCGTACCGTCCCCGCCGCCGCGGCGAGCGTCTCCCGCACCGCGCGCTCCGCGATCCACGCCCCGTCCTCGGGCGCGCCGAGCGGCAGCAGCCGGTCCGTCGCACGCCCCATCTGCACCGTCGTCATGGCACCAGCCTGCCGCATGCCCGGCGCGAGATCGGGTAAGCGCCCTTAGTGTGGGCGAACAAGGCAAAAGCCTCATGGAAGGACGGATGGTGATGGCTGAGAGCACGCATTCCGACCAGCAGACCTCGGTGACCAAGCGCGGTGGGGGCGACCCCGCCTCCCGGGGCCGGACCACGATCGCCGACGGGGTCGTCGAGAAGATCGCCGGACTGGCCGCCCGCGACGTCGTCGGCGTCCACGCCATGGGCAGCGGACTCTCCCGCACCCTCGGTGCCGTCCGGGACCGCGTGCCCGGAGGGGGCGGCGGCAAGTCCGGCGTCACCCGGGGCGTCAAGGCCGAGGTCGGCGAGGTGCAGACGGCCCTCGACCTGGAGATCGTCGTCGACTACGGCGTCTCGATCTCCGACGTCGCCGGCGCGGTCCGGGAGAACGTCATCGCCGCCGTCGAGCGCATGACCGGTCTCGAGGTCGTCGAGGTCAACATCGCCGTCAGCGATGTCAAGCTGCCGGACGACGAGGACGAGGAGCCGGAGTCGCGGCTCCAGTAGCCGACGGCACGAGGACGGAAAGGGCTCAACATGAGCATGGCTGGGGTCGGCCTGGTGGCCGGCATGGCGCTCGGCTTCGCCGGGTACTTCGGCGGCTTCGGGGCGTTCCTCCTGGTCGCCGCGCTGGGGGCGGTCGGCTTCGTCGCCGGGCGCTTCCTCGACGGCGACCTGGACTTCGGTGACCTCTTCCGGGGCCGCGAACGCGGCGACTGGCGGAGGTGACCCGGGTTGGCAGCGGACCTGGCGAGGGACCGGGTGGGGGCGGCCGCCCGGGGCGCGACCACGGTCGCCGACCGCGTCGTCGCGAAGATCGCCGCGCAGGCGGCCCGTGAGGCGCTGGACGCCGTCCCCAAGGGCGCGTCCCGACCGCACGCCTCGGTGGTCGTCCACCGGGAGAGCGCCCGGGTCTCGGTGAGCCTCGAACTCGCCTACCCCTCCGACATCGGCCGCCAGTGCGGCGCCGTCCGCGGCCGGGTCCGCCACCGCGTGGAGGAACTGGCCGGCCTGGAGGTCCACGAGGTCGCCGTCCACGTCGAGAAGCTGCACTCCGCGCACACCGCGCACGAGAAGGCCCGGGAGCGCCTGCGATGAGCACCGGACCCGCGCCGGGCCCCGCCCCGGAACCCGCGCCCGTACCCGTCCTCACCGACCAGGACCAGGACCGGGACCGGGACGACGGGGGCACCGCCGCCCCGCGCCCGCCCGGGCGCCGCTTCTGGGCGGTGCGGCGCGTCCCCGCCGCCCTCCTCGCCGCCCTCCTGCTCGGCGGCGCCGGACTGCTCCTGTACGACGTGGCGGCCGTCCGCGCCGAGCACACCGCCATGGCCTGGCGCAGCTCGCTGGCCGAGGGCCTCGCCACCCGCCCCCTCGACGACACCGCGGTCCTCGTCGGCGCGGGCGTCGCCGTCCTCCTCGGCGTCTGGCTGCTGCTGCTCGCCCTCACCCCGGGGCTGCGCGCCGTCCTGCCGATGCGCCGCGAGCACCCCGACGTCCGCGCCGGACTCGACCGCGAGGCCGCCGCGCTCGCCCTGCGCGACCGGGCCATGGAGGTGTCCGGCGTCCAGTCGGTACGGGTCAGGATGGGCCGCGCCAAGGCGGCCGTACGGGCCGTCTCGCACTTCCGCGAACTCGACGAGGTCCGCTCCGACCTGGAGAGCGTCCTCACCGCCGGCATCGACGAGCTCGGGCTCGCCCGTCCGCCGGCCCTGACGGTACGGGTGGCCCGGCCGCCCAGGAAGGGGTGACGGCGTGACCGTCGTGCTCCGGCGCGTCAACCGGATCGTGCTGGCCCTCGTGGGACTGCTGCTCGTGGTGGGCGGCGGTGCCGTGCTCGCCGCCGGCCTCGGCCTCTCCGTGCCGTCCTGGTGGCCCTGGTCGGGCCCCGACGACGTCCTGCTCACCCGCTCCCAGCGGCAGCACTGGCGCGCCGAGAGCTGGTGGTGGCCGACGGTCATCGCCGTGCTCGGGCTCGTCGTGCTGCTCGCCCTGTGGTGGCTGATCGCCCAGTTCCGGCGGGCCCGGCTCGCCGAGGTGCTCGTCGACAGCGGCGACGGCGAGGAGGCCGTGCTGCGCGGCCGGGCCCTGGAAGCGGTCCTGGAGGCCGACGCGGCGGCCCAGGAGGGCGTCGCCCGGGCCCGGGTCTCGCTCACCGGTCGGCGCACCGCCCCGCGGACCCGCGTCGCGCTCCTCCTGGAGCCGTACGCGGCCCCGGCCGACGCCCTGACCACCCTGGCCGCCGAGGCCCTCGGCAACGCCCGCACCTCGGCCGGTCTGCCCGCCCTGCCCACCGAGGCCCGGCTGCGGGCCGTCAAGCACCGCGCCCGCCGGGTCAACTGAGCCGGGCTCAGAAGCCGCCGCGCGCCCCGCCGTCCACCGGGAGCATCACGCCGGTCAGGTACGAGGCGGCGGGGGAGAGCAGGAACGCGGCCGTGCGGCCGAACTCCTCGGGGGTGCCGTAGCGGCGCAGCGGGATCTGCGCCTCGTTCGCCGCGCGGGCCGCGTCGGCGTCGCCGGACAGCGCGTCCAGCGAGCGGACCCGGTCGGTGTCGATGCGGCTCGGCAGCAGCCCGATCACCCGGATGCCGCGCGGGCCCAGGTCGTTGGAGAGCGACTTGGCGAAGCCGGCCAGGCCCGGGCGCAGCCCGTTGGAGATGGTCAGGCCCGGGATCGGCTCGTGCACCGAGCCGGACAGCACGAAGCCGATGACCCCGCCCTCGGGCAGCGCGTCCGCCGCCGCGCGGGCCAGCCGCACCGCGCCCAGGAAGACCGTGTCGAAGGCGGCCGCCCACTGCTCGTCCGTGTTGTCCGCGGCGAAGCCGGGCGCCGGCCCGCCGACGCTGATCAGCACGCCGTCCAGGCCGCCGAAGCGGGACCGCGCCTCCGCGATCAGCCGCTCCGGGGTCGCCGGGTCGGCGTTGTCGGCGGCGATGCCGGCCGCGCCCGGGCCGAGCTCGGCCGCCGCCTCGGCCACCGGGCCCGCCTCGCGCCCGGTCAGCAGCACCTTCGCGCCCTCCGCGAGCAGCGCCTCCGCCGAAGCCCGGCCGAGCCCCCGCGTCGCGCCGGTCACCACGTACACACGGTCCTTCAGTCCAAGATCCATGGGCCTATCCTGCCGTCTCCTCCGCGGCCAGCGCGAGGGCCGTGCCGACCAGGCCGATGTGGCTGAAGGCCTGCGGGAAGTTCCCCAGCTGGCGGCCCGCCACCGGGTCGTACTCCTCCGCGAGCAGCCCCACGTCGCTGCACAGCCCGATCAGCCGCTCGAACAGCTCGCGCGCCTCCCCGGTCCGGCCGGTCAGCCGCAGCGCGTCCGCGAGCCAGAAGGAGCAGACCAGGAAGGTGCCCTCGTCGCCCGGCAGCCCGTCCACCGACACGCCCTCGGTCGAGTAGCGGCGCACGAAGCCCCCTTGCGTCAGCTCCGCCCGCACCGCGTCGACCGTCCCGACCACCCGCGGGTCGTCCGGCGGCAGGAAGCCGACCTGCGGGATCAGCAGCGTCGCCGCGTCCAGTTCGCGCGAGCCGTACGCCTGCGTGAAGGTGTTGCGCACCGGGTCGTACCCCTTGGCGCACACATCCGCGTGGATCTCGTCCCGCATCGCCCGCCAGCGGGCCGCGTCGCCCGGCAGCTCCGGGTCGTCCTCCAGGGTGCGCACCGCCCGGTCGGCGGCCACCCAGGCCATCACCTTGGAGTGGACGAAGTGGCGGCGCGGGCCGCGCACCTCCCACAGCCCCTCGTCGGGCTCCCGCCAGGTCGACTCCAGGAAGCCGAGCAGGCTCAGCTGGAGGTTCCAGGCGTGCCGCCGCGCGGGGATCCCGGCCTCGCGGGCGCGGCTGAGCGAGTCCATCACCTCGCCGTACACGTCGAGCTGGAACTGCTCCACGGCCGCGTTCCCGGTCCGCACCGGCGCCGAGTCGGCGTAGCCGCGCAGCCACGGCAGGGTGGTCTCGGGCAGCCGGCGCTCGCCGGCCGGCCCGTACATGATCTGCAGGTCCGCCGGGTCCCCGGCGACCGCGCGCAGCAGCCAGTCGCGCCAGGCCGCCGCCTCCTCGACGTACCCGGCTGAGAGCAGCGCGCCGAGCGTCAGGGAGGAGTCCCGCAGCCAGCAGGCGCGGTAGTCCCAGTTGCGCACCCCGCCGAGCTCCTCGGGCAGCGAGGTGGTCGGGGCGGCGACGATGCCGCCGGTCGGGGCGTAGGTGAGGGCCTTCAGGGTGATCAGCGAGCGCATCACGGTGTCCCGGTAGGGGCCCCGGTAGGTGCAGCGGGCCGCCCACTCCCGCCAGTCCGCGAGCGCGTGCTCCAGCGCATCGAAGGGGTCGACGAGCTCGGGGCGCGGCTCGTGAGAGGGGTGCCAGGTGAGGACGAAGGCGACCTCCTCGCCCGCGCCGACGGTGAACGAGGAGCGGGTGGCGAACTGCTGCCCCCAGGTCTTCACCGGCGGCTCGCTGCGCAGCCACACCGAGTCCGGTCCGGCGACGGCGACCCGGTGCCCGTCGGCCCGGCGCATCCACGGCACGATCGAGCCGTAGTCGAAGCGCAGCCGCAGCACCGCGTCCATCTCGACGCGCCCGCTGACGCCCCGCACGATCCGGATCACGTCGGGGGCCCTGTCCCGCTGCGGCATGAAGTCGACGACCTCGACCGTGCCGGTACGGGTCTCCCAGCGGGTCTCCAGGATCAGGGTGTCCTCGGCGTACCGGCGGCTCGTGCAGGTGCCGGCGCCCTTGGGGGCGATCCGCCAGTGGCCGTTGTCCTCGTCGCCGAGGAGCGCGGCGAAGCAGGCGGCCGAGTCGAAGCGCGGCAGACACAGCCAGTCGACCGACCCGTCGCGGCCGACGAGCGCGGCGGTCTGGAGATCACCGATGAGGGCGTAGTCGTCGATACGTTGGGTCACGCTCTGGGCTGTTCCCGGAAGCGGCGACGGTCAATCAGTTCAGGCGGTCGCCCCGGCGGGCTCGGGCGTCGCGTCCGTCGCGTCGTCCCCTTCCGCGGCGGCCCTGCGGTCGCGCACCTCGCGTCGCACCAGGATCACCCAGCCGACCGGCACACCGGCCGTGAAGAGCCACCACTGGACGGCGTACGCCATGTGTGCGCCGATCGAGTCGTGGTCGGGCTCGGCGATCTGCTCGGGGGAGCCCCCGGCGGCCTCGGGCGCGGTCTGCTCGATGTACCCGCCGAGCACCGTGCGGCCGATCAGCGCCTGCTGCTGGGCGCTGTTGATCAGCATCACCTGGCGGTCGGGCAGGCCCTTGAGGTCCTTGATGCCGCTGGCGCCGGTGGTCTCGTCGGCCTTGAGCCGTCCGGTGACGGTGATCTCGCCGCGCGGGGCGGGCGGCACCTTCGGGAAGGAGTGCTGGTCGTCGGCGGCGGGCACCCAGCCGCGGTTGACCATGACCACCTTGCCGTCCTTCAGGACCAGCGGGGTCAGCACGTGCACGCCGACCCGGTCGTCGGCCGAGGTGCGCCGGCGCACGACGACCTCGTGCGAGCTGTCGAAGGTGCCGGTGGCGGTCACCTGCCGCCAGTAGTCCTCGCGCGGGACGGTGTGCCCCGGGGAGGTGAGCTCCTCGACCGGGACGGACCCGGCCCGCAGGTTGTCCTCGATCAGCGCGTTCTGGGCGACCCGGCGCTCGTGCCGGTGGAACTGCCAGAAGCCCAGCTCGATCATCACGGGGATGAGGACGAGGGCGACGAGGGTGAGGATCACCCACTGCCGGGACAACAGGAAGCGGTACACCCCATGACCGTACAGCCAGCGTCACGGGGTGCCCGCAGGGGGGTTGCCAGATCGTTTCCTCACCTGTACGCGAAGGGCCTCGCGCCGCGCTCACACCTTGTCGACGATCCCCGCCTTCCCCTCCGCGCGGGCGCAGTGCGCCCCGCAGTACCAGTTGCCCTGGACCTCGACCCCCTGGCCGATGATCTGGACCCGGCAGTGCTCACAGATGGGCGCCATGCGGTGGATGGCGCAGGAGAAGCAGTCGAAGACGTGCACGGCGCCTTGCGCGTGCACCTCGAAGGACATGCCGTAATCGTTTCCGCAGACCTCACAACGTGCCATGCGCCACAGGGTGAGGCCGAGGACCGGCGGGGGCCGGGCGGCGCGCCCGGCCCCCGCCCGCCCGTCACTCGTCTGCCGGGGTCACGTCCCGCAGCAGCTGGGTGTACGCCGCCTCGTCGACGACCGGCGTGCCGAAGGCCTTCGCCTTCACCGTCTTGGAGGTCGCCGAGTCCGGGTCGTTGGTCACGAGGAGGCTGGTGACCCGGGAGACGCTGGTCGCCACGTGCAGTCCCGCCTCGACCGTGCGGTCCTCCAGGAGCTCGCGGTCGATGGAGGTGTCACCGGAGAACGCCACCCGCATGCCCTGCTTGAGTGGTTTGTCCGATTCATAGCGCCCGGGGTTGGGGTACGGGCACGCCGGCCGCTTCCGCGAGGGCCGCCAGCTCGTCTGCCGGTAGGAGGCCTGGTGGCCGATCCGCGGCTGCGCCGGGGCCGAGGCCCACTCGGTCAGCGGGCGGCACTCCAGCAGGGGCAGCCGCACGTTCCGCTCGGCGGCCGCGTGCAGGCTGGGCCGGAACGCCTCCGCGAGCACCCGCGCGTCGTCCAGCGCGTTGTGCGCCCGCTGCTGCACGACGCCGAAGTGCGCGGCGAGCGACTCCAGCTTGTGGTTGGGCAGCGGCAGCGCCAGCTCCTTGGAGAGCGCGATGGTGCACAGCCGCTGGCGCACCGGCGCGGTGCGCTCGGCCCGCGCGTACTCACGGGCGATCATCTGCCAGTCGAACATCGCGTTGTGCGCGACGAGCACCCGCCCGTCCAGCCGCGCCGAGAACTCCTCGGCGATCTCCGGGAAGAGCGGCGCACCCTCCAGCACGTCGCTGGTCAGTCCGTGGATCCACACCGGCCCGGGGTCCCGCTCCGGGTTGACGAGCGTGTACCAGTGGTCCTCGACGTTGCCCTGGACGTCGAGCCGGTAGACGGCAGCCGAAACTATCCGGTCGTCGCGGGCGAGTCCGGTGGTCTCCACGTCGACGACCGCGTACCCCTGTGGGTAGGCGGCCGGCCACGTCGCTGCTGTCGTACGGTCGTCGAGCATGGTCATTGAGAATACGGGCCACCGGTGACAGTCCCGCTCCCGGTGCCCCCTCAGTGGCCGGAACCGGTCACCGGGTTGACGGCTCCGGACCGGTGTGCGCGCCCAGCAGCCCCGCCACCAGCGCCCCGACCGCCGCCGTGAAGAGCCGTTCGGTGTCGACCGGGGCGGCCAGTGCGCGGGCCAGCGCCGGGTCCTCGTCGGGCGTCCCGGCGGAGCTCCGCGCCGCCCACAGCTCCGTCTCGGCCGGCGACTGGGCCGGGGAGCGTTCGCGGTTGCGTTCCACCAGGACGTGGCCGACGACCTGGAACTGCACCGCCCGCACCAGCTCGGCCGCCCGCGCGCCGCGCAGTCCTGCCGCGTGGGCCTCGTGGATCAGGGCGCGCTGGGCGGGCAGGAACATCTGCTCGGTCAGGCCGCGTTCGTGGACCATCGCCACCAGGTGCGGCCGGTCCCGCAGGGCGCGGCGCAGCAGCCGGGCCACCGAGACGATGCGCTCGGCGGGGTCCGCGCCGTGCGGGCGCAGCGTGCCGAGGTCGGCGACCGTGCGCTCGACGAGCGCGTCGAGCAGCGACTCGCGGTTGCCGACGTGCCAGTAGATCGAGGTCACCGCGGTGCCGAGCTCCGCGGCGAGCCGGCGCATGGTGAGCGCCGCCGGGCCGTGCTCCTTGACCAGGGCGGCGGCGGTGTCGAGCACCTGGTCGCGGCTCAATGCGGTGCGTGCCATCGGATCCCCCAACTCCTTTGCGTGCACGGCTCTTTACCCTTCCGGGCCGTCGGTGTAACTGTGTTACAGGCCGATACGTTCCCGAAAGGCGGTACGTCATGGCACGAGTACGGTACGGGGCGCGCACCGAGGCGGAGATCGCCGCGACCCGCGCGAGGAGCGCGGGGCTCCCCGACATCTGGTCCACCGGAGTGGTCGCCGTCTGGGAGACCGACCCCGACGTCGTGGCGGCCGTCCTGCCGCCCCCGCTCAAGCCCACCGCGCGCCCGCTGGTGCGCGCCAACATCAGCAAGGTCGACCTGCCCGGCTACCCCCTCGGCGCCGGATCCGTCGCCGTCGCCGCCGCCCACGGCGACCAGGAGGGCTGGTACCCGCTGGTCATGCCGATGACCCACGAGCGCGCGCTGACCGGCGGCCGGGAGGTCTTCGGCGAGCCGAAGAAGCTCGGCGAGGTCCTCGTCGAGCGCGAGGGCCTGGTGGTCAGGGCCTCGCTCGCCCGGCACGGCATCGCCTTCGTCGAGGTGCGCGGCGCCGTCTCGGGCGAGCTGCCGGTGCCCGAACCGGTCGAGAAGACCGACTTCTACTTCAAGTTCCTGCCGTCCGTCGACGGCGCCGGGACCGGCTTCGACGCCGACCCCGTCCTCGTCCACTGCGTCCGCAACGAGAAGGTGCGCCGCCTGGAGCGGATCACCGGCGACGTCGTGCTGCGCGAGTCCATGTACGACCCGGTCGCCGACCTCCCGGTCCGCCGGCTCGTCGAGATCACCATCGGCGAGAAGACCACCGACCAGAAGGGCCGGGTCGTCGAACGGGTCAGCGCCCAGGCCCTGCTGCCCTACCTCCACCAGCGCTACGACGACCCGCAGCAGATCCTCGACGCGCCGCCCGAGGGCTCCCTGGAAGGACGCGCCTGATGGAACTGCGACAGGGACAGGTCGCCGTCGTCACCGGCGCGGCCGGGGGCATCGGGCTCGCGATGGCCCGCCGCTTCGCCGCCGAGGGCCTCGCCGTCGTCCTCGGCGACGTCGAGGAGGCCCCGCTGGCCAAGGCCGCCGAGGAGCTGATGGCGGGCGGGGCGCAGATCCTCGCCCGGACCGTCGACGTCAGCGAGCCCGACTCGGTACGCGCCTTCGCCGACGCCGCGTACGACACCTTCGGCGCCGTCCACGTGCTCTGCAACAACGCCGGCGTCGGCTCCGGCGCCGAGGGCCGCATGTGGGAGCACGAGCCCAACGACTGGAAGTGGGCCTTCGCCGTCAACGTCTGGGGCGTCTTCCACGGCATCCAGGCCTTCCTCCCGCGCATGCTCGCGGGCGGCGAGCCCGGCCACGTCGTCAACACCTCCTCCGGCGACGGCGGCATCGCCCCGCTGCCCACCGCCTCCGTCTACGCCGTCACCAAGTCCGCGGTCGTCACCATGACCGAGTCGCTCTACGCCCACCTGAAGGCGGAAGGCGCCCCCGTCGGCGCCTCCGTCCTCTTCCCCGGCCCCCACATGCTCCGCACCGGCCTGTGGGAGTCGCACCGCAACCGGCCCGAGCGGTACGCCAAGCAGCGCCCCCGCAAGACCCCGTACCGCAGCCTCGACCAGTGGGAGGCGGCCATGAAGGAGGCCGGGCACGAGATCGCCTTCACCCCGGTCGAGGAGGTCGCCGAGCACGTCGTGGACGGCATCCGGGCCGACCGCTTCTGGATGCTGCCGGCGAGCGAGCACAGCGACCGGCAGATCCGGGCGCGCTCGCAGTCGATGCTCGACCGCGCCAACCCGTCGTACCTGGAGAGCTTCATCCTCGACTGAGGGGCCGTGATGACCGACTCGAACGATGCGCACGCCGCGAACCCCGCGGACGACCCGTACCTGATCATCTCCTCCGACTGTCACGCCGGCCTCCCCACCGAGGAGTACCGGCCCTACCTCGACTCCCGCTTCCACCGCGCCTTCGACGAGTTCCTCGACGGGCGCGAGGCCCGCCGGGAGGCCATGACCCGGCTCGGGGTGCGCAACGAGGCCTTCGCCGACAAGTGGTTCAGCGACAACGAGGAAGGGCTGAGGGGCGGCTGGGACACCGCCCAGCGGCTCAAGGAGCTCGACGGCGACGGGGTGGCCGCCGAGGTCGTCTTCCCCGACGCGGACGCCGTCGACAGCCAGACCGCCGCGCCCTTCGGGGTCGGCCTCGGGCTCTCCGGCGACCAGGACCCGGAGCTCGGCATGGCGGGCGCCCGGGCGCACAACCGCTGGCTCGCCGACTTCGTCTCCCGCAACCCCGAGCGCCACTGCGGGGTCGCCCTGCTGCCCGTCACCGCCGACCCGGCCGAGGTCGTCGCCGAGATCCACCGCGCCAAGGAGTCCGGGCTCGGCGCGCTGATGATCCCCTCCATGTGGGTGGACAAGGCGCCCTACCACGACCGGCGTTACGACCCGGTGTGGGCGGCCGCCGCGGAGACCGGGATGCCCGTGGTGACCCACTCGGGCGCGGCGCCGCGCGAGGAGTACGGCGACCACCTCGGCATCTACGTCTCGGAGGTCACGTTCTGGCCGTCCCGGCCGTTGTGGTTCCTGCTCTGGTCCGGGGTCTTCGAGCGCCACCCGGGGCTGCGCTTCGGCGTCGCCGAGTCGGGCTGCTGGTGGCTGCCGAACCTGCTCTGGTTCATGGACCGGCTCTACCTGGGCGCCCACGGCGGGAAGAAACTGTCACCCTTCGCCGAGTTGAAGAGGCCGCCCAGCGAGTACCTGGACCGCCAGATGTTCGTCTGCGCCACCAACACCAAGCGGCGGGAGCTCGCCCAGCGCTACGAGATCGGCGTCGACAACATCCTGTGGGGCTCCGACTTCCCGCACCCCGAGGGCACCTGGCCCGACACCCGGGCGTGGCTGCGGCGGACCTTCCACGACATCCCGGTGGCGGAGACCCGGCGGATGCTCGGCCTGGCGGCCGCGGAGGTGTTCGGCTTCGACGTCCGGAAGCTGGAACCGATCGCCCGGCGCATCGGCCCCACCCCGGCCGAGCTCGGGCAGCCCGCCGACCAGGCCGCGGTGGAGGCGTCCTGGGCCCGCTCCCGGGAGGTCGGCCGCCACTGGCTGACGGAGCACGACTTCCCGTCCCTGGGCACCACGGGGGTGACCCCGTGAGTTCCGCGCCCGACCGCTACACGGTCATCTCCGCCGACTGCCACGCCGGCGCCGACCTCCTCGACTACCGGCCGTACCTGGAGAAGAGGCACCACGACGACTTCGACGCCTGGGCGGCGACCTACGTCAACCCGTACGAGGACCTGCTCGCCGACACCGCGGACCGCAACTGGAACTCGCAGCGCCGGCTGCGCGAACTGGAGGCGGACGGGATCGTCGCCGAGGTGGTCTTCCCCAACACCATCCCGCCGTTCTTCCCCAAGGCCTCGCTGATGGCCCAGCCGCCCACGCGCGGCGAGTACGAGCGGCGCTGGGCCGGACTCCAGGCGCACAACCGCTGGCTCGCCGACTTCTGCGCGGACGCGCCCGGGCGCCGCGCGGGGGTGGCGCAGATCCTGCTCAACGACGTGGACGCGGCGGTCGCGGAGATCCGCCGCACCCGCGAGGCGGGGCTGACCGGCGGCATCCTGCTGCCCGGCGTCCCGCCCGGCTCGCCCGTGCCCGAGCTGTACGCGGAGGCGTACGACCCGATCTGGGCGGTCTGCGCCGAGCTCGGCGTCCCCGTGAACCACCACGGCGGCTCCGCCTCCCCGCCGCTCGGCGACGAACCGGCCGCCCGCGCGGTGTTCATGGTGGAGACCACGTGGTTCTCGCACCGCGCCCTCTGGCACCTGATCTTCGGCGGCGCGTTCCGCCGCCACCCGGACCTCAAGCTGGTCCTCACGGAACAGGGCTCGGGCTGGATCCCGGGCGTGCTGCGGATGTTGGACTACTACCACGACCGGCTGGTCGCGGCGTCGACGAAGGCCTCGACGGCCGAGTCGAAGTTCGGCGCGGGCCTGGCGGAGTCCATGGGCAAGGGCCCGAGCGCGGTCTGGCGGGACAACTGCTTCGTCGGCGCCAGCTTCATGCGCCCGCACGAGGTGCCGCTGCGCGAGCGGATCGGCCTCGACAAGATCATGTGGGGCAGCGACTACCCGCACGACGAGGGCACCACCCCGTACTCCCGCGAAGGCCTCCGCATCGCGTACGCGGGGCTGCCCCGGGAGGAGGTCGCGGCGATGGTCGGCGGCAACGCGGCCCGGGTCTACGGCTTCGACCTGCGGCTCCTCGACGCCCTCGCCGCCGTCCACGGCCCGACCGTGGAGGAGATCGCCGAGCCCCTGAAGGAGGTTCCCGCGGGCGCCACCAGCCCCGCGTTCGCGCTGGGCGGGTCGGTCCGCGTCTGGTGAGCCGCCGGGTGCGACCCTCCTGACGTGACCGAAACCCCCGCGCACGACGAGGCCCACGGCGGCGGCCTCGGCTCCCGTCTCAACTGGCTCCGGGCCGCCGTGCTCGGAGCCAACGACGGGGTCGTCTCCACCGCGGGCCTCGTCGTCGGCGTCGCCGGCGCCACCGAGTCCCAGGCGGCCCTGCTCACCGCCGGCCTCTCCGGCCTCCTGGCCGGCTCCATGTCGATGGCCGCGGGGGAGTACGTCTCGGTCTCCACCCAGCGCGACTCCGAGGTGGCCGCCCTCGCCCAGGAACGCCGCGAACTGCGCGAACAGCCCGAGGCCGAACTCGCCGAACTGACCGCGCTCCTCTCCGCCCGCGGCCTCTCCGCGGACGTCGCCCGCGAGGCCGCCGAACAGCTCACCGCCCGCGACGCCCTCCGCGCCCACGCCCGCGTCGAACTGGGCATCGACCCCGACGCCCTCACCAACCCCTGGCACGCCGCCGGCGCCAGCTTCCTCGCCTTCACGGTCGGCGCCCTGCTCCCGCTCCTCGCCATCGTCCTGCCCCCGGCCTCCACCCGCCTCTGGGTCACCGTCCTCTCCGTCCTGGCCGCCCTCACCCTCACCGGCTGGTGGAGCGCCCGCCTCGGCGCCGCCCCACCGGCCCGCGCCATCCTCCGCAACGTGGCCGGCGGGGCGCTCGCGATGGCGGTCACGTACGGGGCGGGGTCGCTGCTGGGGGCGGCGGGGGTGTGACCGGGGGCGGCGCCGCTTGTGAGAAGTCGCCAAAGCTTGCTGACAAGCCGTCTCACTTACTTGTAAGTAACGACGTCTAGCCGCGCCCGCCGCCCGGCCCTACCGTCATCGGCATGCCCCACCTGCCCGATGTCGTGCTCTGGTCCATACCGGCGTTCGTGCTGCTCACCGCCGTGGAGATGGCCGCCCACCGGCTGCGCCCCGACGAGGACGCCGCCGGGTGCGAGGCGAAGGACGCCGCCACCAGCGTCTCCATGGGGCTGGGGAGCCTCGTGTTCGACGCCCTGTGGAAGATCCCCGTCGTCGCGCTCTCCACCGCGCTCTACGAGCTCACCCCGCTGCGCGTGCCGCTCCTGTGGTGGACCTTCCCGCTCCTGCTGCTCGGGCAGGACTTCCTCTACTACTGGCAGCACCGGGGCCACCACGTGGTCCGGATCCTGTGGGCCAGTCACGTCGTGCACCACAGCAGCCGGAGGTTCAACCTCACCACCGCGCTGCGCCAGCCCTGGACCGGGGTGACGTCCTGGGCGTTCTATCTGCCCATGATCGCGCTCGGGGCGCACCCGGCCGTCGTCGCGTTCTGCTCCTCGATCAGCCTCGTCTACCAGTTCTGGATCCACACCGAGCGGGTCGGCAGGCTGCCGCGGCCCTTCGAGTACGTCCTGAACACGCCCTCGCACCACCGCGTCCACCACGCCTCCCAGGGCGGCTACCTGGACCGCAACTTCGGCGGCGTCCTCATCGTCTGGGACCGGATGTTCGGCTCCTTCGCGGCCGAGACGGACCGGCCGGTCTACGGGCTCACCAAGAACATCGCCACCCACAACCCGCTGCGGGTCGCCACCCACGAGTACGCGGCCATCGCCCGCGACCTGCGGGCCGCCCGCGGCTGGCCGGAACGGGCCGGGCGCCTGTTCCGGGGGCCCGGCTGGCAGCCGGGACCGCCCCCGGCGGCGCAGGGCGGCACCGTCCCGGAGCCCGCCGCGTGAGCCGGCTCCGGCGCGTCCTGCTCGTCGCCTTCCTGCTCGCCGCCGCCGTCGACCTCGGCTCCCTGCTCGTCGGGGCCGGGCTCGGCCACCAGATCGCCAAGCCGCTCCTCATGCCGCTGCTCGCGGGGTACGCGGCCACCCGCCGGGCCCCCACGGCGCTGCTCGCCGCGCTCCTCCTCGGCTGGGGCGGGGACGTGTTCCTGCTCTCCGGCGCCGACGGGGCCTTCCTCGTCGGCATGGCCTCCTTCGCCGCCGGGCACGTCTGCTACCTCGTGCTCTTCGGGCGGCGCGGGACCGGCGTCCCCCTCGGGGCGCTCTACGCCCTCGCGCTCCTCGCCACCGTGACCGCACTGTGGCCCGACCTCCCCGCCGACCTGCGCGTTCCCGTCGCCGGCTACTCCCTCCTGCTCACCGCCATGGCCTACCGGTCGAGCTCCCTCGGCCTCCGCGCGGGCCTCGGCGGCGCGCTCTTCCTGCTCTCCGACACCCTGATCGCCACCGGCGTCGCCGACTGGCCCCAGCCGCCCGCCCCCGATTTCTGGGTCATGGCGACCTACATCGCGGCGCAGTGGCTGCTGACCGAGGGAACCCTGCGCGCAACGTACGGTGAGCGTCGTACAAAAGCCGCCGCGCTCGATGTACGGTGAACGTCGTACAACAGTCTGAGCACCGCTCCGAGCACAGCAGGGAACGTCCGTCATGCGCGCCACCACCATCCACGCCCCCTTCGACATGCGCGTGCAGGACGTGCCCGACCCCGTCATTCAGGACGCCACGGACGTCGTCGTCCGCGTGGTCCGCGCCTGCATCTGCGGCAGCGACCTGTGGGCCTACCGCGGCGAGTCCGCCCGGCAGCCCGGCCAGCGCATCGGCCACGAGTTCCTCGGCGTCGTGGAGGCGGCCGGCTCCGAGGTCCGCGGCTTCCGCACCGGCGACCTCGTCGTCGCCCCCTTCGTCTGGTCCGACGGCAGCTGCGACTACTGCGCCGAGGGCCTCCAGACCTCCTGCCCCAACGGCGGCTTCTGGGGCTCGGCCGGCTCCGACGGCGGCCAGGGCGAGGCCGTCCGCGTGCCCTTCGCCGACGGCACCCTCGTCAAGCTGCCGGCCGACGCCGCCTCCGACGACCACCTGCTCACCGCGCTGCTCGCGCTCTCCGACGTCATGGGCACCGGCCACCACGCCGCCCTCGGCGCGGGCGTGACCAAGGGCTCCACCGTCGCCGTCGTCGGCGACGGCGCCGTCGGCCTCTGCGGGGTCCTCGCCGCCAAGCGGCTCGGCGCCGAGCGGATCATCGCGCTCGGCCGCCACACCGCCCGCACCGACATCGCCCGCGCCTTCGGCGCCACCGACGTCGTCGCCGAGCGCGGCGAGGCCGCCGAGGCCGCCGTCCGCGAGCTCACCGGCGGCCAGGGCGCCCACGCCGTCATCGAGGCCGTCGGCACCGAGCAGTCCATGCGCACCGCCGTCGCCGTCACCCGCGACGGCGGCTCCATCGGCTACGTCGGCGTCCCGCACGGCAGCGGCACCGGCCTCGACCTGTCCGTCATGTTCGACCGCAACATCGCCCTGCGCGGCGGCGTCGCCCCGGTCCGCGCGTACATCCCCGAGCTGCTCCCGGACATCCTGGACGGCACCATCGACCCGTCCCCGGTCTTCGACCTGACCGTCGGCCTGGACGGCGTCCCCGACGGCTACCGGGCCATGGACGAGCGCACCGCGCTCAAGGTCCTCGTCAAGCCGTAGCCGTAGCCGTAGCCGTAGCCGTAGCCGTCGTCCCGTCGGGGCGCCCGGGCGAGCTCAGTCCGTCAGCCAGACCGGCTCGTCCCCGCCCTGCACGCCGGCCGGCCGCGACCAGTCCGCAGGACCGCCCTCGTACGCCACCGGCGACAGCGCGTGCCGCAGCCGGCCGAGCGGGCCCTCCGTCTCCGTGAGGTACCGCTCGGGCCGGTAGCGCGGCAGCGTGCCGGTCAGCCAGTGTCCGGTCTGCGCCAGCGCCAGCCGTACGAGGCGGGTGCCGCCCTCGCGGTCCTGCTCGGTCAGCGAGCGCAGCACGGCCGCCGCGAGCAGATAGCCCGTGCCGTGGTCCAGGGCCTGCGCCGGCAGCGTGCCCGGCTCCTCCGGCGAGCCCTCCACGGCCGCGATGCCCGTCGCCACCTGCACCAGGCTGTCGAAGCCGCGCCGCCCGGCCCACGGCCCGTAGTCGCCCCACGCGGAGAGGCGGGCCACCACCAGGCCGGGCCGGTGCAGGTCGAAGCGGTCCAGGGCGCCCGGCCGGTACCCGGTCACCAGCACGTCCGCCGCGTCGAGCAGCTCGTCGAAGGTGCGCCGGTCCGACGGACGGTCCAGGTCCAGCGCGGCGGTGCGCTTCCCGACGTCCGTCTCGGCGTGCTGGTCCGGCAGCTCCGGGTTGCCCGGCGGGTCGATCCGCAGCACGTCCGCCCCGAGCAGCGCGAGCGACCGGGTGGCCACCGGGCCCGCGATGACCCGGGTCAGGTCCAGCACCCGCAGCGGACGGCCCGCACGCGCCCGGGGCGCCGCCTCGTCGAGCCGCTCCCGGGTCAGCAGCGGCCGGGCCGCCACCTCCCGGCCCTGCGGGGTGGCCGCCCACTCCCCGGGCGTGCGCAGCGCGACGGCGAGGCCCCCGGCCCCGTACACGAGCGTCTCGACCTCCACCGCCCTCCGCTCGGCGATCGCCGCCGCCACCGCGTCCACGGAGTCGGCGGCCCCGAGCGCGGCGAGCAGCGCGGCCTTGTGGTGCGGGTAGTTGGCGTGGGTGCGCACCCAGCCGTCCGCGGCGCGCCAGAACCGCGACAGGGGCGCGAAGTTGACCGGCGCCCGCCCGTCCACGCGCAGGTGGCGCTCGCTCACGAAGGCGGTGGCCACCGCCCCGTCGTCCACCCGGGCGGGCCCCGCGAGCCCGCCGTGCTCGACGGCGGCCAGCGAGCAGACCGCGACCGTCGCCCGCGCCAGGTCCATCACCGGCAGCCGGGCCGCCAGCAGCCCGGAGGGGCCGCCGTACGCCACCCGGTCGAGCAGGGCGGGATCGCCGCCCAGGGCCGACCACAACAACTCCGTACCGCTGCGCACCGTGTTGTCCATACCCGCATCATGGCACTCGGTGCCACGCGAAGAGGCCCTGGTGTGGCGCACCACACCAGGGCCTCGGGAAAAACCTTTCGCCTGCTTAGCGGCGGACCGCCGCCAGCGCGTCGACGATGCCCGCGCCGTAGAAGCCGTTCTTGTTCTTGCCGCCCTCGCACACCGCGTCGACCTTGCCGTCGCCCTCGATGTCGTACGGGTTGGTGCACGCGTGCTCGTCGGCCTGGACGTACAGCAGCGCCTTCAGGGCCGCCGGCGAGGCGTACGGGTGGGTCGACTTCAGCAGCGCGAGGACGCCCGCCACGTGCGGCGAGGCCATCGAGGTGCCGGCCTTGTAGTTGTAGCCGCCGTTGACCGTGGTCGACAGGATGCGGCCGTTGACCGCCGGGGCGTCCGGGGTCTGGTACTCGGTGCGGTCGCCGCCGGGCGCCGCCACGTCGATGACGCCGAGACCGTAGTTGGAGTACGAGGACTTCAGGCCCTTGGCGCCGGTCGCGGAGACCGTCACCACGCCCGGCAGCTGGGCCGGGTAGTCGAAGCACTCCTTCGGGTTGATGACCCGGTCGCCGGGGGTGCTGTCGTTCGGGCTGCTGCCGTCCAGGATCGAGTCGGCCGCGAGGTCGAACTTCGAGTTGCCGGCCGCCGCCACGTTGACCGTGCCCTTGCGCTCCGCGTAGCGGGTCGCACGGGTGACCGCCTCGATGAGGGCCTTCTGGTCCTCGTCGTTCTTGCAGGCGAACATCCACGGGTCGGTGTAGTAGCTGTTGTTCGTGATGTCGATGCCGTTCTCGGCCGCCCACACGAAGCCGCAGACCACGGCCTCGGTGTAGAAGAAGCCGTCCGGCGTCGACACCTTGATGCCGGCCAGCTTGACGCCCGGCGCGACACCGGTGACGCCGACGCCGTTCTTGGCGGCGCCGATCGTGCCCGCGACGTGCGTGCCGTGGTCGGACTCGCCCGCGTTGGGGCGCCACGAGCCGGGGGTGGTGTCGGCCTTGCCGCTCACGCAGTTGGCGGACGCCTTGGCGTCGAAGTTCGGCGCCAGGTCCGGGTGGGTGTCGTCCACGCCGGTGTCGATGATGCCGACCGTGACGCGCTTGCTGCCCAGCGTCTTCTGGTGGGCCTTGTCCGCCTTGATGGCCGGCAGGTCCCACTGCAGCGGCTCCAGCGGGTCCTGCTCGTCCGTGGCGGCGGCCGCGGCGGCCTTCACCTCGGCCGGGGTGAGCGCCTGGGCGCCCTCGTCGACGGCGTCGTCCTGGGCGGCCTTCAGCGGCGCCGTACGGGTCGCGCCGGCCGAGACCACGCCACGCACCTGGCGGATCGACTGGGCGAACTCCGGGTTCTTGGAGTGGACGACGATGACGCCTATCTGGTCGTAGGACACGACCACTTCACCACCGGCGCGGGCGATCGCCTTCTTCACCGAGGCGGCCGTCCAGCGGCCCCCCTCGACGTTGACGACGTACGACAGCTGCGGGCCGTCGGTGGAAACGGCGGCCTTGACGTCACTCAGCTCCGCGGCGGAGGCGGCGCCGGAGGGCAGGAAGCCGAGCGAGGCCGTGAGCGCGAGACCAACCGGCAGAGCGAGTACTCGGCCGCGCCTCGATCCCAGATGAGCCATGGGTTCTCCACATCATCCGTCTGTACTGTCCGCGCGCCGATTGCATGCGAACAGGTGCATGACGAGTGAAGCTATCGCCGATCTTCCCCGCGATTCAATGAGTTGAGAAGACTTCATGAAGATCGGGCAAAAGAAATCCACCGCGTGAACCGCTTCGCCACGCCCTCCGTGCCGTTGAGCAGGGGAGGGGCTCCCTCCCGGAAGCCCCCGCTCCGCACCTCAGTGAGGCCCCCTTGTCCAAGCCGCCCGCCCCCGCGTCACGAGGAGATTCCGTGGCTACCGAAGCACCGCCGCCGCCGAGAAACGGCACGGAGACCGACAGCGGTCCCGCCCAGCCCACCACGGAGCGGTTCATCGAGGTCCAGGAGGGCGAGGAGTTCGGCGAACTGCGCCGCACCTACCGGTCCTTCGCCTTCCCGCTGACGATCGCCTTCATCACCTGGTACCTGCTGTACGTCCTGCTCTGCAACTACGCGGGCGACTTCATGGGCACCAAGGTCTTCGGCAACATCAACGTGGCCCTCGTCCTCGGCCTCGGCCAGTTCGCCACCACCTTCCTCATCGCCTGGCTCTACTCGCGGCACGCGGCCCACCGCCTGGACCCGAAGGCCGAAGCCATCAAGGCGCGCATGGAGGCCGACGCATGAGCACCCCCGCCGACACCACCCTGCTGCTCGCCGCCGGCGGCGGCGCGAGCGAGCACCGCCCGCTGATCATCGGGCTCTTCGCGGCCTTCGTGGTGGCCACCCTGATCATCACCGTCTGGGCCGGCCGCCAGACCCGCAGCGCCGCCGACTTCTACGCGGGCGGCCGCCAGTTCACCGGCTTCCAGAACGGCCTCGCGATCTCCGGCGACTACATGTCCGCCGCGTCCTTCCTCGGCATCGCCGGAGCCATCGCCCTCTTCGGCTACGACGGCTTCCTCTACTCCATCGGCTTCCTCGTCGCCTGGCTCGTCGCCCTGCTCCTGGTCGCCGAACCGCTCCGCAACTCCGGCCGCTTCACCATGGGCGACGTCCTCGCCTACCGGATGCGCCAGCGCCCCGTCCGCACCGCGGCCGGCACCTCCACCATCGTCGTCTCGATCTTCTACCTGCTCGCCCAGATGGCCGGCGCCGGCGTCCTCGTCTCGCTGCTGCTCGGCATCACCAGCGACGGCGGCAAGGTCGCCATCGTCGCCCTGGTCGGCGTCCTGATGATCGTGTACGTGACGATCGGCGGCATGAAGGGCACCACCTGGGTGCAGATGGTCAAGGCCGTGCTGCTCATCGCCGGCACGCTCCTGATCACCTTCCTCATCCTGCTGAAGTTCCACTTCAACGTCTCCGAGCTGCTCGGCGCCGCCGCCTCCAACAGCGGCAAGGGCGAGGCCTTCCTCAAGCCCGGCCTCAAGTACGGCGCCACCGGCGTCTCGAAGCTGGACTTCCTCTCGCTCGGCATCGCGCTCGTGCTCGGCACGGCCGGCCTGCCGCACATCCTCATCCGCTTCTACACGGTGCCCACCGCCAAGGCCGCCCGTAAGTCGGTCAACTGGGCCATCGGCATCATCGGCGCCTTCTACCTGATGACGATCGTCCTCGGCTTCGGCGCCGCCGCCCTGCTCAAGAACGGCGACATCATCGCCTCCAACAAGGCCGGCAACACCGCGGCCCCGCTCGCCGCCCTGGAGATCGGCGGAGGCGCCGGCTCGACCGGCGGCGCGATCCTGCTCGCCGTCATCTCCGCCGTCGCCTTCGCGACCATCCTCGCCGTCGTCGCCGGCCTCACCCTCGCCTCGTCCTCGTCGTTCGCGCACGACATCTACGCCAACGTCATCCGCCGCGGCCAGGCCACCGAGAAGGAGGAGGTGCGGGCCGCCCGCTGGGCCACCGTCCTCATCGGCATCGTCTCGATCGCCCTCGGCGCCCTCGCCCGCGACCTCAACGTCGCCGGCCTGGTCGCCCTCGCCTTCGCCGTCGCCGCCTCCGCCAACCTGCCGACGATCCTCTACAGCCTCTTCTGGAAGCGCTTCACCACCACCGGAGCGCTCTGGTCGATCTACGGCGGCCTGGTCTCCGCGGTCGTCCTGGTGCTGTTCTCGCCGGTCGTCTCCGGCAAGCCCACCTCGATGTTCAAGACCGTGGACTTCTACTGGTTCCCGCTGGAGAACCCCGGCCTCGTCTCCATCCCGCTCGGCTTCCTGCTCGGCTGGCTCGGCTCGGTCCTCTCCAAGGAGGAGCCGGACAAGGGCAAGTACGCGGAGCTGGAGGTCAAGTCCCTCACCGGCGTCGGAGCGCACTGATCCGTATACGTTCCGCGACCGCCCGCCGGCCGCGTCGTAGAGTTCTACGACGCGGCCGGTCCGGTCCTCGTGACAATCGGGCCGTGCCCCGTGTCCGACCGGTCACGTAGGCTCGAACGAGAAGCGACCGGAAGATCCGGCGGAACGGTCCGGCCCAACGGACCGGCAGAAGAAGGGGAGGGGGCCCAGTGCTCATCGACACCTACGGGCGGGTCGCCACCGACCTGCGCGTCTCCCTGACCGACCGGTGCAACCTGCGGTGCACGTACTGCATGCCGGAAGAGGGTCTGCAGTGGCTGGCCAAGCCCGATCTGCTCACCGACGACGAGATCGTCCGGCTGATCCGGATCGCCGTCACCGAGCTGGGCGTCACCGAGGTCCGCTTCACCGGCGGCGAGCCGCTGCTCCGCCCCGGCCTGGTCGGGATCGTCGAGCGCTGCGCCGCCCTGGAGCCCCGGCCCCGGATGTCGCTCACCACCAACGGCATCGGCCTCAAGCGCACCGCCGCCGCCCTGAAGGCGGCCGGCCTCGACCGGGTCAACGTCTCGCTCGACACCCTGCGCCCCGAGGTCTTCAAGACCCTCACCCGCCGCGACCGGCACCACGACGTCCTCGACGGCATGGCCGCCGCCCGCGAGGCCGGACTCACCCCGGTCAAGGTCAACGCCGTCCTGATGCCCGGACTCAACGACGACGAGGCCCCCGACCTGCTGGCCTGGGCGATCGCCGAGGGCTACGAGCTCCGCTTCATCGAGCAGATGCCCCTCGACGCCCAGCACGGCTGGAAGCGCGACGGCATGATCACCGCCGGGGACATCCTGGAGTCGCTGCGCACCCGCTTCGAGCTGACCGCCGAGGGCGAGGGCGAGCGCGGTTCGGCCCCCGCCGAGCGCTGGGTCGTCGACGGCGGCCCGCACACGGTCGGCGTCATCGCCTCCGTCACCCGCCCGTTCTGCCGGGCCTGCGACCGCACCCGGCTCACCGCCGACGGCCAGGTGCGGACCTGTCTGTTCGCCACCGAGGAGACCGACCTGCGGGCCGCGCTGCGCTCGGACGCGCCGGACGCGGTGATAGCGGAGATCTGGCGGAAGGCGATGTGGGGCAAGAAGGCCGGCTCGGGCCTGGACGACCCGAGCTTCCTCCAGCCGGACCGCCCGATGTCAGCGATCGGCGGCTGACTCCCCGTCCCAGTCGGCGAACGGGACGACGTCCTTCAGGAAGCCCCGTACGCCCAGGAACTGGGAGAGGTGCTCGCGGTGCTCCTCGCACGCGAGCCAGGTCTTGCGCCGCTCCGGCGTGTGCAGCTTGGGGTTGTTCCAGGCGAGGACCCAGACGGCATCGGCCCGGCAGCCCTTGGCGGAACAGATCGGCTTCTCTTCACTCACTGGACCGTTGATCACGGGAACATTCTCCAGCAAGGGCGATGCCGAGCAGCCACGGGGGGAGCTGCCCGGCATCGGTCCGTCGCTCCGACGGGGGATGCGGAGCGCGTAGGCAGTATGTCACGGCCTATGGGGTGCGGTGCACCGGAACTTCATGATTGATCTGAGCATTTCTTGAGCTTCGCGCTCACGCTGCGTGATCGTTCTCGTCGCCCCGGCGTTCCGCATCGGCCTCCAGCGCGGGCCGCACCGGAGGGGGGATGAAGGTGGAGGGAAGGGACGGAGGGGTCTCGCGTCCGGCGTTGGCGATCACCACGGCGATGTAGGGGAGCAGGGCGCCGACCACGAGCGCCACGATGGCCACGTACCGCTCCACGTTCCACAGCGAGGCGGCGGCGATCACCGACAGCGTGCGGATCGACATGGAGATGACGTACCGCCGCTGCCGGCCCCGGACGTCCTCCGCAAGGCCCTGCCGGGCGCCGGTGATCCGGAAGACCTCGGTTCCGCCATGCTTCCGCATCACACCCACCACCCACGAGACGTGCCGGACTCTCCCCGGTCCGTTCCTGCTTCCACGGTACGCCCGTCGTGCCGGGCGGAGGAGACCGGGGCACGTATGGAGCCGTCCGACATGCGCCGTATGGCCCAGGGCCCGAGACTGGGCACACATGCGCACGAGGAGGCGACGATGGGTTGGTTGTGGGCGATCATTGTGGGCTTCGTCCTGGGTCTGATCGCGAAGGCGATCCTTCCGGGCAAGCAGCAGATCCCGCTGTGGCTGACGACCGTGTTCGGCATTGTCGGAAGCGTGCTGGGCAACGCGGTCGCGACCTGGATCGGGGTCAACGACACCAAGGGCATCGACTGGACCCGTCATCTGCTCCAGCTCATCGGCGCGGTCGCGGTGGTGGGCGTGGGGGACATGCTGTGGGCCTCGATGAAGGGCAACAAGCAGCGGACGTGACCCGCGCGGCACGGACGACCGAGGGCCCGGTACGGCGCACCGCGCGCGTACCGGGCCCTCCGCCCGTACGGGGCCGGACTAGCCGACGAACTCGATCGCGGCCAGGTTCTTCTTGCCCCGGCGCAGCACCAGCCAGCGGCCGTGCAGCAGCTCGTCCGCCGACACCTCGGCGTCCTCGGCGGTCACCTTGACGTTGTTCACGTAGGCGCCGCCCTCCTTCACCGTGCGACGGGCGCCCGACTTGCTCGGCGCGAGGCCGACCTCGGTGAAGAGGTCCACCACCTGGCCGAGCTCCGACACCTGCGCGTGCGGCAGCTCGGAGAGGGCAGCGGCGAGGGTCGCCGGGTCCAGCCCGGACAGCTCGCCCTGGCCGAACAGCGCCTTGGAGGCGTCGATGACGGCCTGGCACTGGTCGGCGCCGTGCACGAGGGCGGTGAGCTCCTCGGCCAGCGCGCGCTGGGCGGTACGGGCCTGCGGCCGCTCCGCCGTCAGCTTCTCCAGCTCCTCCAGCTCCTCGCGGGACTTGAAGGACAGGATCCGCAGGTAGGTGGAGATGTCGCGGTCGTCCACGTTCAGCCAGAACTGGTAGAACGCGTACGGCGTGGTCATCTCCGGGTCCAGCCAGACGGCGCCGCTCTCGGTCTTGCCGAACTTGGTGCCGTCGGCCTTGACCATCAGTGGGGTCGCCAGCGCGTGGACCTTGGCCTCCGGCTCCAGCCGGTGGATCAGGTCGAGGCCCGCCACCAGGTTGCCCCACTGGTCGGAGCCGCCCTGCTGCAGCGTGCAGCCGTGACGCCGGTACAGCTCCAGGAAGTCCATGCCCTGGAGCAGCTGGTAGCTGAACTCGGTGTAGCTGATGCCCTGCTCGGACTCCAGGCGCCGGGCGACGGAGTCCTTGGTCAGCATCTTGTTGACCCGGAAGTGCTTGCCGATGTCCCGCAGGAACTCGATCGCCGACAGGCCGGCGGTCCAGTCCAGGTTGTTCACCATGACCGCGGCGTTCTCGCCCTCGAAGGAGAGGAACGGCTCGATCTGCGTGCGCAGCCGGTTCACCCAGTTGGCGACCGTCTCGGGGTCGTTCAGGGTGCGCTCGGCGGTCGGCCGCGGGTCGCCGATCTGGCCGGTGGCCCCGCCGACCAGCGCCAGCGGCCGGTGCCCGGCCTGCTGGAGCCGGCGGACGGTGAGCACCTGGACCAGGTGGCCGACGTGGAGACTGGGCGCGGTCGGGTCGAAACCGCAATAGAACGTGACGGGACCGTCCGCGAGGGCCTTGCGCAGGGCCTCTTCGTCGGTGGACTGGGCGAAGAGCCCACGCCACTTCAGCTCGTCGACGATGTCGGTCACGTCGTCCGTCTCCTCGTGATCCTGGATGGAATGGCTTCCCGGCCAGTCTAGGCGGGTCAGACGCCCTTGCTGACCGAGCTCATGTTGAAGTCGGGCACCCGCAGGGCGGGCATCGCGGCCCGGGTGAACCAGTCGCTCCACTCGCGCGGCAGCGTCTTCTCCGTCCGGCCCGCCTCGGTGGCCCGCGACAGCAGGTCCACCGGCGACTCGTTGAACCGGAAGTTGTTCACCTCGCCGACCACCTCGCCGTTCTCGACGAGGTAGACGCCGTCCCGGGTCAGGCCGGTGAGCAGCAGCGTCGCCGGATCGACCTCGCGGATGTACCAGAGGCAGGTCAGCAGCAGGCCGCGCTCGGTGGCCGCGACCATCTCCTCCAGGGAGCGCTCGCCGCCGCCGTCCAGGATCAGGTTCCCGGCTCCCGGCGCCACGGGCAACCGAGTAAGCCCCGCGGTGTGCCGGGTGGTGATCAGATGGGCCAGCTTCCCGTCCCGTACCCAGTCCACCGGGGAGATCGGCAGACCGTTGTCGAAGACGGAGGAGTCGTCGCCGGAGGAGTGGGCGATCACGAACGGGGCCGACTCCAGGCCCGGCTCGTTCGGGTCGCTGCGCAGGGTCAGCGGCAGCGGCGAGAGGGTCTCGCCGAGCCGGGTGCCGCCGCCGGGCTTGGAGAAGACCGTCCGGCCCTCCACCGCGTCCCGGGCCGTGGAGGACCACAGCTGGTAGATCAGGAGGTCGGCCACGGCGGTCGGCGGCAGCAGCGTCTCGTACCGGCCGGCGGGCAGCTCGATCCGGCGCTCCGCCCAGCCGAGCCGGACGGCGAGCTCGGCGTCGAGCGCGGCCGGGTCGACGTCCTTGAAGTCGCGGGTCGAGCGGCCGGCCCACGCGGAGCGCGAGCGGTCGGGCGACTTGGCGTTGAGCTCCAGGGTGCCCTTCGGCTGGTCGTGCCGCAGCCGCAGCCCGGTGGACGTGCCGAGGTAGCTGGAGGTGAACTCGTGGTTGGCGAATCCGTACAGTTCCCGGCCGCCGGCCCGGGCCCGGGCGAAGGCCTCGCCGAGCGCGGGCGCGAAGGCGTCGAAGACCGCGGAGCTCGTCTCGGCCGGCGCGTCCGTGAAGTCCGGCGAGGAGGGCACCCCCGTCACCAGCGGCTGCGCGTCCTCGGCGGGACCGGCGGCCCGCGCGGCCGCCTCCGCCTCGCGGACCAGCGGCTCCAGGTCGGCGGCGGTCACGGCCGAGCGCGAGACGACGCCCGAGGCGGTGCCCTGGGCGCCGTCCACGGTGGCGATCACGGTGAGGGTGCGGCCGCGGGTGACGCCGTTGGTGGTGAGCGCGTTCCCGGCCCAGCGCAGATTGGCCGAGGACTCCTCGTCGGCGATGACGACGCAGCCGTCCGCCCGGGACAGCTCCAGGGCCTTCTCGACGATCTCGTACGGCTTGCTGACGCGGCTCATCGACCGGCCTCCTGCGTCGTGTTCAGAATGTTGACGCCCCGGAAGAGGGCGGACGGGCAGCCGTGCGACACGGCGGCGACCTGGCCCGGCTGGGCCTTGCCGCAGTTGAACGCGCCGCCGAGCACGTACGTCTGCGGGCCGCCGACCTGCTCCATGGAGCCCCAGAAGTCGGTGGTCGTCGCCTGGTACGCGACGTCCCGCAGCTGCCCGGCGAGCCGCCCGTTCTCGATCCGGAAGAAGCGCTGGCCGGTGAACTGGAAGTTGTAGCGCTGCATGTCGATCGACCAGGAACGGTCGCCGACCACGTAGATGCCCCGCTCCACGCCCCCGATCAGGTCCTCGGTGGAGAGCCCGCCGGGATCCGGCTGGAGCGACACGTTCGCCATCCGCTGCACCGGCACGTGGCCGGGGGAGTCGGCGAAGGCGCAGCCGTTGGAGCGCCCGAGGCCGGTCAGCCTCGCGATCCGCCTGTCGAGCTGGTAGCCGACGAGCGTGCCGTCCTTCACCAGGTCCCAGCTCTGGCCCTCGACGCCCTCGTCGTCGTAGCCGATGGTGGCGAGCCCGTGCTCGGCGGTCCGGTCGCCGGTCACGTTCATGACCGAGGAGCCGTACGCCAGCTTGCCCAGCTGGTCGAAGGTGGCGAAGGAGGTGCCCGCGTACGCCGCCTCGTAGCCGAGGGCGCGGTCCAGCTCGGTGGCGTGGCCGATGGACTCGTGGATGGTGAGCCACAGGTTCGACGGGTCGACCACCAGGTCGTAGCGGCCGGCCTCGACGCTCGGCGCCCGCATCTTCTCGGCGAGCAGCCCGGGGATCTCGTCGAGCTCCTTGTCCCAGTCCCAGCCGGTGCCGGTCAGGTACTCCCAGCCCCGCCCGACCGGCGGCGCGATGGTCCGCATCGAGTCGAACTCGCCGGTGGTCTCGTCCACCGCGACCGCGGTGAGCTGCGGGTGCAGCCGGACCCGCTGCTGGGTGGTGACGGTGCCCGCGGTGTCCGCGTAGAACTTGTTCTCGTGGACGGTGAGCAGCGAGGCGTCCACGTGCGCCACGCCGTCGGCGCGCAGCAGCCGCGCGCTCCAGTCGGCGAGCAGCCCGCTCTTCTCCTCGCCGGAGATGGTGAAGGGGTCGATCTCGTACGAGGAGATCCACACCTTGTCCGCGTGCACCGGCTCGTCGGCCAGCTCCACGCGCTCGTCCGACCCGGCCGCCGCGATCACCTTCGCGGACAGCTTGGCCATGGCCACCGCCTGCGAGGCGACCTTCGCGGCCCCGTCCATGGTCAGGTCGACACCGGAGGCGAAGCCCCAGGCCCCGCCGTGCACCACGCGCACCGCGTAGCCGAGGTCGGTGGTGTCCGAGGAGCCGGACGGCTTGGCGTCCCGCAGCCGCCACGAGGCGCTGCGCACCCGTTCCAGGCGGAAGTCCGCGTGGTCGGCGCCGAGCGCGCGGGCGCGGGCGAGCGCCGCGTCGGCGAGCGCCCGCAGCGGCAGCGCCGTGAAGGCTTCGTCGAGGGAATGGAGGCCAGATGGCACAGCTGTCTCCTGTCGTGTGAGACCGGTCGTCCCCGATCATGTCGCGCTTTACGCCGGGATGCCCAGACCATTCTGTAGGGATCCGACAGTGACATCCGTACGCCACTGTCAGGGCCCGATTCTCCGTATCGAGGAACGGACCGATAGGTTTTCGGCATACCAGACCGCTATCGAAAGGGTGATCCGTTGAGCCGCTCGGTTCTCGTCACCGGAGGAAACCGGGGCATCGGCCTCGCCATCGCCCACGCGTTCGCCGAGGCCGGCGACAAGGTCGCCATCACGTACCGCTCCGGCGACCCCGCGGAGCTGGAGAAGGCCGGCTTCCTGGCCGTCCGGTGCGACATCACCGACGCCGAGCAGGTGGACCAGGCGTACAAGGAGATCGAGGAGAAGCACGGTCCGGTCGAGGTCCTCGTGGCCAACGCCGGCGTGACGAAGGACCAGCTCCTCATGCGCATGTCCGAGGAGGACTTCACGTCCGTCCTCGACACCAACCTCACCGGCACCTTCCGGGTCGTGAAGCGCGCCAACCGCGGCATGCTGCGCGCCAAGAAGGGCCGCGTCGTGCTGATCTCCTCGGTCGTCGGTCTGCTGGGCTCCGCGGGTCAGGCGAACTACGCCGCCTCGAAGGCCGGCCTGGTCGGTTTCGCGCGTTCGCTCGCCCGGGAGCTGGGCTCGCGCAACATCACGTTCAACGTCGTCGCGCCCGGTTTCGTCGACACCGACATGACCGCCGTCCTCACCGACGAGCAGCGTGCCGGCATCGTCTCCCAGGTACCGCTGGGCCGTTACGCGCAGCCGGGGGAGATCGCCGCGGCGGTGAAGTTCCTCGCCTCGGACGACGCCTCGTACATCACTGGAGCCGTCATCCCGGTTGACGGCGGATTGGGCATGGGTCACTGATCACATGAGCGGAATTCTCGAGGGCAAGCGCATCCTGATCACCGGTGTGCTGATGGAGTCCTCCATCGCCTTCCACGCCGCGAAGCTGGCCCAGGAGCAGGGCGCGGAGATCATCCTCACCGCCTGGCCCCGGCCGACGCTGACCGAGCGCATCGCCAAGAAGCTCCCCAAGCCCGAGAACGTGAAGGTCCTGGAGCTCGACGTCTCCAACGACGAGCACCTCGCGCGCCTGGAGGGCCAGGTGCGCGAGCACCTGGGCGACCGCATCGACGGCGTCGTGCACTCCATCGGCTTCGCCCCGCAGGACGCGCTCGGCGGCAACTTCCTCAACACGCCGTTCGAGTCGGTCTCGACCGCCATGCACGTCTCGGCCTTCTCGCTGAAGTCCCTGACGATGGCGCTGCTCCCGCTGATGAGCGAGGGCGGTTCGGTCGTCGGCCTCACCTTCGACGCGAAGTTCGCCTGGCCGCAGTACGACTGGATGGGCCCGGCCAAGGCCGCCCTGGAGGCCACCAGCCGCTACATGGCCCGTGACCTGGGCAAGCAGAACATCCGCTGCAACCTGGTCTCGGCCGGTCCGCTCGGCTCGATGGCCGCGAAGTCCATCCCGGGCTTCGGCGAGCTGGCGAGCGTCTGGGACTCCCGCTCCCCGCTGGAGTGGGACCTGTCCGACCCGGAGCCGGCGGGCCGTGCCATCGTCGCGCTGCTCTCCGACTGGTTCCCGAAGACGACCGGCGAGATCGTCCACGTGGACGGCGGCCTGCACGCGATCGGCGCCTGACGCCTCCCGCAGCGCTCCGAAGGGGCCGGACACCCGCCGAGAGGCGGGCGTCCGGCCCCTTCGCCGTTCCGCAACCCGGGCCCGAGTCGAAAAGTGGAGCGAATCACCGCAGACTGGTCGAAGCGTGACGTTCAGAGCGTGACATTCCGACTACCGGCAGGCTGCCGACGGGCTACGGACGGTCCACCGGGCCGCGGACGGGCCGCAGGCGGGCTGACGGGCCACGGACGGGGAGGTAGGTACGCACATGCGCGCGCTGTACTCCAGGGCCCCCGCCCTCCTCTCGGCCGCCGCTCTCCTCGCGGGCCTGGCCGGTCTCGCCGTCGCCGCAGAGGTCCGCGCCGCACCGGCGCCCGCCGAGGCCGCCCCCGCCGCCCCGGCGGCCGGGCGGGCCGAGCGCGACCAGGACGTTGGCGCCTCCTGCCGCACGGTCGTCGAGGGTTCCTCGGTCACCGCCCACTGCCAGAACCCCTACCCGCGCACCGACCGCGTCCGGCTCCACATCGAGTGCGAGCGCTGGTGGGACGTGGACAGCGACAGCGCCGCCGTGGCGGTCGGCCCCGCCGACTACGCCCAGGTGACCGGCCACTGCTGGAAGGAGGTCCGCTCGGCGTGGATCACCCACGAACCGGCGGCTCCGGGCTCCTGAGGCACAGGAACGGGTAGCTCGCCGCCTCCGCCGCCGCCCGCTCGGCGTCGCCCTCGCGGACCGCCTCCACCAGGCGCGCGTGGTCCATGTGGTTCTCCGGTCGCAGCTCCCGGCCGACGTCGCCGCGCAGCCACTCCCGCAGCACGTGCCCGAGGTCCGCGTAGAGCTCGGTCAGCACGTCGTTGTGCGAGGCGACGACCATCGCGTGGTGGAAGGCCGCGTCCACGGTCACGAACTCCTCCGCGTCCCCCGACTCCCACGCCTCCTCGCGCCGCGCGAGCAGTGCGTCCAGCTGCTTCAGGTCCCGGTCCGTGCGCCGCTGCGCGGCCAGCCGGGCCGCCGAGGACTCCAGCGTCGAGCGCAGCTCCGCGATGTCCCGCGGGTCGGAGCCGGCGAACCTGCGGTGCATCACCCCGGCCAGTTCGCTCGTCGCGACCACGTACGTGCCCGAGCCCTGCCGGATGTCGAGGAGCCCGTTGTGGGCGAGGGCGCGGACCGCCTCGCGGACGGTGTTGCGGGCCACGCCGAGCTGCTCGACGAGTTCCGGTTCGGTCGGGATCCGGGTGCCCACCGGCCACTCGCCCGAGGTGATCTGGTTCCGCAGCTGGGCGATCACCTGATCGGAGAGCCCGGCACGCCGGGGATGGCCGAGCGCCATGGGTGCACCTTCCGTCGTCGTTCCGTCGTGGGGGATTGGTTCGAGATTGGACAACCAATCATCCCATGATTCTATGATGTCCTCATGCCTGACGAGCCGCAGACCCTCGCCCCCGCCGCCGAGGCCGCCCCCACCGGGGCCCGCCCCCGCGCGGGCGCCGCCGATTCTCCCGTACCCGGCACGCCCGTCGGCCCCGCCCGCTGGGTCACCGGACTCGTCGCCGTCGGCCTCGTCCTCGCGGCGCTCAACCTGCGCCCCGCCATCACCAGCCTCGGCGCCCTCCTCGAAGAGGTCAGCGGCGGGCTCCACATGAGCGGCAGCGTCGCCGGCGTCCTCACCTCCGTACCGCCGCTCTGCTTCGCCGTCTTCGGCATCGCCGCCCCGCGCCTCGCCCGCCGCTTCGGCCCCGCGGCCGTGGTCTGCGCCGGCATGGCCGCCATCCTCACCGGCCTGCTGCTGCGCCCCTTCGCCGGCGGCACCCCGGCCTTCCTCGCCGCCAGCGCCCTCGCCCTCATGGGCATCGCGCTCAGCAACGTCCTGATGCCGGTCATCGTCAAGACGTACTTCCCCGAGCGCATCGGCAGCATGACCGGCCTCTACTCCATGGCCCTCGCCCTCGGCACCTCCCTGGCCGCCGCGGCGACCGTGCCCGTGACCGAGGCACTCGGCGGCAGTTGGCGGCTCGGCCTCGGCGTCTGGGCCGGCCTCGCGGCCCTCGCCGTGCTGCCCTGGCTCCTGCTGACGCTGCGCGGCCGCTCCACCGCCGGCGGCACCGGACCGGTCCCCGCGCAGTCCGCCGCCGCGGCCGCCGCGGGGCCCCGGGTCACCCGCAGCCGCACCGCCTGGGCCCTCGGCGTCTTCTTCGGGCTCCAGGCCACCGGCGCGTACATCACCATGGGCTGGATGCCGCAGATCTTCCGCGACGCAGGCGTCCCCGCCTCGACCGCGGGCGTGCTGCTCGCCGTCACGATGGTCATGGGCGTCCCGCTCGCCTTCGTCATACCCCGCCTGGCGACCCGGATGAAGAGCCAGGGCCCGATCGTCGTCGCCCTCGGCCTGTGCGGCCTCACCGGCTACACCGGCCTCGCCTTCGCCCCGGCCGGCGGCGCCTGGCTGTGGGCCCTGCTCCTGGGCGTCTCCAACTGCGCCTTCCCGCTCGCCCTCACCATGATCGGGATGCGCTCGCGGACCGGCGCCGGCGTCGTCAAGCTGTCCGCCTTCGCGCAGAGCGTCGGCTACCTCATCTCCATCCCCGGCCCGCTCCTCGTCGGCATCCTCTACCAGCACAGCGGCGGCTGGGGGCTGCCCATCGCGCTCATGGCCGGCCTGATGATCCCGCAGATGATCGTGGGCAGCCTCGCCGGGCGGGACCGGACGGTCGAGGACGAATGCTGAGATGCGAGACTGATCCCATGCCTGTACTCGAACCGAACCCCCCGAACGGCCAGAAGAAGTTCCTCATCGTGCTCGGCGCGATGCTGGGCATCACCGCCGTCATCGCCGTGATCGCCTCCCTCGCCTCCCCCTGAACCCGCCGGGGGTGGGGCTAACCCCCGCATCCCCTAGGGGGTGAGTGTCAGGGTCGAGTGGGTGGGTCACCTGATGGGCCGGAAGCCGCGCGCTCCCTACGGTGGAGTCATCGCGGAGAACGGCTCCGCGGAGTGACCCCGCACCCCTGGAGGCGGCCATGCCGGCGCAGACCCACAGCAGCAGCCGGAGGGACCTCGCCCGCGCGTCGGCAGGGGTCGACACCCGGCTGCCCTGGTGGGCCCTCGCCCTTCCGGTGCTCGCCTTCGGCGCCCTCTTCCTCCTCATCACGGGACCGGACCAGGCACAGGCGGTGAGCGGCGACGTCACGGTCTCCCGCCTCCTGGAGCAGCTCCAGACCACGCTCTCCCTCTGACGTGTGCACCGAGGCGCTCTCCGGGTCAACGCGGCCTGATCCGTGCGAAGCTGTGAAGCATGAGCGTCGACACACCCCGCAGGATCGTGCTGCTCCGACACGCCAAGGCCGACTGGCCGCAGACCTCGGACCACGAGCGGCCGCTCGCCGAGCGCGGCCGCAAGGACGCCCCCGTCGTGGGACGCCGACTGGCCTCCTCCGGCATCTCCGTCGACCTGGCCCTGTGCTCGACCGCGGCCAGGACCCGCGAGACCTGGAAGCTCGCCGTCCAGGAGCTCCCCCAACGCCCGAAGACGGTGTACGAGGAGCGGTTGTACGAGGCCTCCCTCGGTGAGCTCATCGCCGTGGTCAACGAGACCCCCGACACCGTCGACGGCCTGCTGCTCGTCGGCCACAACCCCGGGATGCACGCGATGGCCGACGCCCTGGCCGGCCAGGTCGAGGGCGACGCCCTCGCCCGGATGAACCGCAGCGGCTTCCCCACCTCCGCCTACGCCGTCGTGACCTTCAACGGCTCCTGGAAGTCGGTCGAGCACGGCGTCGGGACCCTGGTCGACTTCTGGGCCCCGCACGCCTGAGCCCGCACGCCCGTACGCGAAGGGGCCCGGCCGTCGACCGACGACCGGGCCCCTTCCCGTACGCGTACCGCCCCGCGGGTCAGTGCAGCAGGTCCTCCGCGCCGCCGTCCGCGGCCTCGACCTCCTCGCGGGTGATCCCCAGCAGGTAGAGCACCGTGTCCAGGAACGGCACGTTGACCGCGGTGTCCGCCGCCCGGCGCACCACGGGCTTGGCGTTGAACGCCACCCCGAGCCCGGCCGCGTTCAGCATGTCCAGGTCGTTGGCGCCGTCGCCGATCGCGACCGTCTGCGCCAGCGGCACCCCGGCCTCCTCCGCGAAGCGGCGCAGCAGCCGCGCCTTGCCGGCCCGGTCCACGATCTCGCCGGTCACCCGGCCGGTCAGCCGGCCGTCCACGATCTCCAGGGTGTTGGCCTGGGCGAAGTCGAGGCCCAGCTTCTCCTTGAGGTCGTCGGTGACCTGGGTGAAACCGCCGGAGACGACGCCCACCTGGTAGCCGAGCCGCTTGAGGGTACGGATCAGGGTGCGCGCCCCGGGGGTCAGCCGCACCTCGGCGCGGACCTTGTCCACCACCGAGGCGTCCAGGCCGGCCAGCAGCTCCACCCGCGCGTGCAGCGACTGCTCGAAGTCCAGCTCGCCGCGCATCGCCGCCGCCGTCACCTCGGCGACCTTGTCCTCGCAGCCCGCGTGCGCCGCGAACAGCTCGATGACCTCGTCCTGGATCAGGGTCGAGTCGACGTCCATGACGACGAGCCGCTGGGCCCGCCGGTGCAGCCCGGCCGAGACCACGGCCACGTCCACGCCGACCGCGTGCGCCTCGGTGGCCAGGGCGGTCCGCAGCGGCTCGGTCTCGCAGCCCGAGACGGCGAACTCGACCGCCGTCACCGGGTACTTGGCGAGCCGGAAGATGCGGTCGATGTTGCCGCCGGTCCCGGCGATGCTGGCCGCTATGGCCGCCGTCTGCTCGGCGGTCAGCGGGTGCCCGAGCACGGTCACGTGCGAGCGCCCCTCACCGCGTGGCCGGTTGTCGCCGGTGCCCGAGATGATCTCGGCCTGCAGCTTCATGGACTCGGCCCAGCTGTGCACGGTCGCGCGGAGCTCGCCCTGCGAGGCGACGGTCGGCTCGGTGACGAGCGCGCACAGGACGAGCCGGCCGCGGGAGACGACCTGCTCGATGTCCACGACGTCGACGGAGTAGGCGGCGAGGGTGTCGAAGAGTCCGGCGGTGATCCCGGGACGGTCCTTCCCGAAGATCTTGACGAGAAGCGTGGGAACGTCCGCGGCGGCGAGGTGCGCGGCGGGATCGTCCGAGGTGGGAACGTCTGAGGTCTGCGATGCGCTCATGGTGCTTCCACCGTATCGGGCACCCGCCGCCACCCGGCCCCCCGTCCCGCCTGCCGGACACCCGCGTGGCCGCGCGCTTGCCACGGAGGCGTGCGCCGTGCGGGCTGCGCAAGCTCTTCACGCGGCCCGACTTTCGGATACGGGCCGGGGCCTGAAATAGTTCCCCCGGATGTTCATCATCCCTGGGCTCCCGATGACGGGGGTACCGCGGGGGACAAGTAGTGGGGCATGGAGTGCCAGAACTCGTACTGGAATTGAATGGAAGGACCTGGACCCTCGATCCGTCCAGGTCGTACACCCTCGGCCGCGATCCCCAGGGCGACCTGGTGATCGACGACGCCAGGGTCTCGTGGCGGCACGCCACCGTCAGCTGGGGCGGCCGTAGTTGGGTCATCGAGGACCACGGCTCCACCAACGGCACGTTCGTGCAGGGCCAGCGGGTCCACCAGGTGGAGATCGGGCCGGGCTCGGCCGTCCACCTCGGCAACGCCACCGACGGCCCGCGGCTGAACCTCGCCGCCGCCGGCGCGCCGGCCCAGCAGCAGGCGGCCGCGCCGGCCCAGCAGGCTCCGGCCCCGCAGGCGCAGCCCGCGCACCAGGCGCACGCCGCCGGGCAGCAGCAGGCCGCTGCGCAGGCCGACTGGGCCACCCACCAGGCCCCGCCGCCGCAGCAGGGCTGGCAGCAGCCGCAGCAGCAGGCCCCGCAGGGGGTGCCACACCAGCAGGTGCCGCAGGCCCAGCAGCCGCCGCAGCCGCAGGTCCCGCACCAGCAGGCCGGCCCGCAGGGCGCCTACCCGGTGCACGGCGACCGCAGCCCCACCACCTTCCACCAGCTGAACCTCGGCCATGTCATGCGCATCGGCCGTGGGCTCGAGAACGAACTGGTCGTCTCCGACCTCCAGGTCTCGCGCCAGCACGCCAAGTTCCAGGCGACGCCCGACGGCCGGTTCGAGATCACCGACCTCGGCTCGCACAACGGCACGTACGTCAACGGTCAGCCGATCCCGAAGAACGGCACCGTTCTCATCGGCCCCAACGACATCGTCGGCGTCGGCCACTCGACCTTCCGGATCGTCGGCAGCCAGCTCGAGGAGTTCGTCGACACCGGCGACGTCTCCTTCTCCGCCCGCCACCTCACGGTGACGGTCGAGGGCGGCAAGCAGATCCTCAAGGACGTCACCTTCGGCGTCCCGGAGAAGTCGCTGATCGGCGTCATCGGCCCGTCCGGCTCCGGAAAGTCCACCCTCCTCAAGGCGCTGACCGGCTACCGCCCGGCCAACGAGGGCGACGTCCTCTACGACAACCGCAGCCTCTACAAGCAGTTCGCCGAGCTGCGCCAGCGCATCGGTCTGGTCCCGCAGGACGACATCCTGCACAAGGAGCTGACCGTCCAGAAGGCGCTGCGCTACGCGGCCAAGCTCCGCTTCCCCGGCGACACCGCCGAGGCCGAGCGCGAGGCCCGCATCGACGAGGTGCTGCGCGAGCTCAAGCTGGACATCCACAAGGAGAAGAAGGTCACCTCCCTCTCCGGTGGCCAGCGCAAGCGCGTCTCCGTCGCCCTGGAGCTGCTCACCAAGCCCTCGCTGATCTTCCTGGACGAGCCGACCTCCGGCCTCGACCCGGGCATGGACCGCGACGTCATGCAGCTGCTGCGCGGCCTCGCCGACGACGGCCGCACGGTCCTCGTCGTCACCCACTCGGTGGCCGAGCTCGGCCTGTGCGACAAGCTGCTCGTGATGGCGCCCGGCGGCTCGGTGGCGTACTTCGGTCCGCCGGAGGAGGCGCTGAACTTCTTCGGCTACTCCACCTGGGCCGACGTCTTCTCCGCCTTCGAGAACTACCGCGACTACGACTGGGCGGGCCGCTGGAAGGGCTCGCAGCACTACCAGATGTACGCGGCGGAGATCGACGCCGTCGCCGCCCAGCCGGTCCAGCTGCCGCAGCAGGCCCAGCAGGCGCTGGCCCGCCCGCCCAAGCCGCAGGGCTGGGGCTCCCAGCTGTGGACCCTGATCCGCCGCTACGTCTCGGTGATCGCCTCCGACCGGGGCTTCCTGGCCCTGATGGTGATCCTGCCGGCCGTGCTCGGCGCGGTCTCCGTGGTCATCCCGGCCGACTTCGGCCTCGGCAAGCCCGTCGCGCCGTCCCGCTTCAACGGCGACGCCGGCACGATCATGCTGATCCTCGCGGTCGGCATGTGCTTCTCGGGCGCGGCCAACTCCGTACGAGAGCTGATCAAGGAACGGGTCATCTACGAGCGGGAGCGCGCCACCGGCCTGTCCCGCTCCGCGTACCTGATGTCCAAGGTCATCGTCCTCGGCGTGATCACCGCCTTCCAGGGCGTGATCATCTGCGGCATCGGCTTCTCCACCCGCGAGCTGCCGGAGGAGGGCCTCTTCATGCCGCCGGCGATCGAGCTGTGCATCCAGGTCATCGCCCTCGGCCTCACCTCGATGATGGTCGGCCTGGTCATCTCGGCCCTGGTGAAGACCGCCGAGAAGACCATGCCGCTGCTCGTCATGTTCGCGATCATCCAGGTCGTGTTCACCGGCATCCTCTTCCAGGTCTACGGCTCGCCCGGCCTGGAGCAGTTCGCCTGGCTGATGCCCTCCCGCTGGGGCATCGCCGGCGCCGGCACCACGCTCGACCTGGCCCACCTGATGCCGCCGTGGGACCACAAGAACCCGGACAACACCGACGCCCTGTGGGAGCACTCGGTGGGGCAGTGGAGCCTCGACCTCGGCATCCAGCTGCTCATGGCGACCGTCTGCTGCGTGCTCGTCGCGCGGCTGCTGCGCCGCCACGAGCCCGAGGTCATGCGCAAGTAACGGCCGCGGAACCACGCCCGAAGGGCGGCACCCCGTGCGGGGTGCCGCCCTTCGGCATGTCGTGGGGCGCGGAGCGGAGGCTCAGTACGCGCTGTTGACGTTGTCGATCGAGCCGTAGCGGTCGGCCGCGTAGTTGCAGGCGGCGACGATGTTGGCGACCGGGTCGTACTGGTCGAACTTGGTGCCGGGGATGTGGTAGGCCTTGAAGGTCGGGTAGATGACCTGCAGCAGACCCTTGGACGGGACGCCGTTGATGGCGTTGATGTCCCAGTTGTTGATCGCGAACGGGTTGCCGCTGGACTCGCGCATCACGTTCTTGTGGATGCCGTTGTAGGTGCCCGGGATGTCGTGCTTGTCCATGATGTAGAGCGCCTCGCGAATCCAGCCGTCGAGGTTGTTCGCGAAGACCGGCTTGCGGACGGCGGCGCGGCTCGCGGCCGCCTTCGCCTCGGCGCGCTTCTTCGCGTCGGCCTTGGCCTTGGCCTCGGCCTTCGCCTTGGCCTCCGCCTTGGCCTTCGCGTCGGCGGCGGCCTTGGCCTTCGCCTTGGCGGCGGCGTCCTGCTTGGCCTTGAGCTCGATCGTGGACTGCTGGGAGTCGAGGCTGGCGGCCAGCGCCTTCGCCTGCGGGCTGTTCGCGTCGTACGACCAGGCGACCTGCTGCGTGTTGGCCAGCGCCTGCGGCTCCGTCTCGGTGGCGCCACCGTTGCCGGGGACCAGGGAGAAGCCGATGGCGGCGGCGCTGAGGGCGGCGACGCCGGCGATCGCGGCCTTGTGGGTCTTCTTCAGACCACGACTGTGGCCAGGGGTCTTCGCAGACATGCGGCAGTACCTCTTCGAATCGCAGGGGGTCGCTCAGGCCGGGCGGCGCTGCGCCTGCTCGGCGGCGACGGACGCAATTCTTAGCGGCAGCAAAATGCGGTGGCAAAGGTGTGACGTACGATCCGGGGTAGTGGATCAGGGGCCCCGGAGGGTCGCCCCCGGACCGCCCTGAGGCCGGTCCGGGCAGCGCTGATCTGTCCTTTACGTATCCACTAGGGGGATTCGTAAGTGATGTGGGTCCTATGCGCGGGCTCACATCGGGCACGTAACAAACTCACCAGGCGTTGCGTCAGCAATGCGTACGGTGAGGGTTCTCCTCCGGAAGGATGAGGTGCAGGTCGCCGAACTCGTGCCAGAGGTAGCGCTCGCGCACCGCCTCGGCGTACGCCCGGCGCAGCGCGGGCCGCCCGGCCACCGCCTCCAGCATCAGCAGATGCGAGGCCTCCGGCTCGTGCAGCCCGGTCAGCAGCCCGTCCACCACCCGCACCCCGCGCTCGGGCGTGACGACGAGCCCGGTCCACCCGGCCGCGGCCCGCACGACCGCCGGCTTCCGACCGGACGCCCCCGCGCCGGTCGCCAGCACCGCCCGGCCCCCGGCCCCCGCTCCGGCCCCCGCCCCCGTATCCGTATCCGTGTTCGTGTCCGTCCCCGTGTCCGTCCCCGCTCCAGCGTCCGTCCCCGCCCCCGCCCGGGTGCCCGCCGGCCGCCGACCCGGGGTCTGCGCGGCCGGCGTCCCCTCTCCTGACGCACGGGGCGCGCCACTCGGCCCGAGCGGGCCGCCCGGGCCCCGGAGCGCCGCGGCGCCCTCCGGCGGCCGGCCGGGCGGCCCCACCGCGGACTCCAGCGCCCGCACGGCCGTCGTCCCCACCGCGATCACCCGGCCCCCGCCGGCCCGCGCCGCGTTCACCAGCCACGCCGTCGTCGCCGGCACCTCGAAGCGCTCCGGATACGGCGGCTCGTGCGCCTCCGCCGAGGCCACCCCCGTGTGCAGGACGACCGGGGCGAACTGCACGCCCCGGCTCACCAGCTCCGCGACCAGCCGCGCAGTGAAGGGACGCCCCGCGCTCGGCATCTCCGCCGAGCCCGCGCCGTCCGGCGACGGCAGCGCGAACACCGTCCGGTAGGCCGACAGCGGCTGGTCCCGCTCCGTGTACCCGTAGCGGATCGGCCGCCCGTGCCGCGCGAGCAGCTCCGCCACCCCGACGTCCGGCCGCGCCCACCACAGCCGCTCCGCGCCCCGCGCCAAGGGCTCCTCCAGGACCAGCCGCGCCCCGCCCGGCAGCCGCACCACCGCCCCCGCCGGACCGCCCGGCCGCGGCCGCGTCGTGCCCGCCCCGTCCGGGACGCGCAGCTCCACCGCCCACCGGCCGTCGTCCCCCCGCGTGGAGAAGTGGACGACCAGCCGCTCCCCGCCCGGCTCCGGCCCGAGCCGCCCGTCCACCGCCGCCGCCAGCGTCGTGGAGGTGTTGACCACCAGGACGTCCCCGGCCCGCAGCAGCCCCGGCAGCTCCCGGAACGCCCGGTGCGCCACCTCGGTGCCGCCCGGCCCGCCCGACACCAGCAGCCGTACGTCGTCCCGGCCGCGCCCCGGCCCGCGCTGCTCGGCCGGCACCCGCGCCGACAGCTCCTCCGGCACCGCCCGCCCGCCGAGCAGCGCGGTCACCGGGCCACCCCCGCCAGGTCCGCGGCCGTGTAGCGGCCGCTCGGCAGACGCTCGTCGAGCAGCCGGAGGAACGCCGGGGCGACCTCCTCCGGGGCCGGCGTGCCCGCCAGGTCCTCGTCGGGTTCCGCCGCCGCCAGCATCCGGGTCCGCATGCTGCCCGGATCCACCCACCACACCCGCAGCCCGGGCTCCTCCACCGCGAGCACGCCCGACAGCAGGTCGAGCCCGGCCTTCGTCGCCCCGTACCCGCCCCACGTGGGGTACGCCTCCACCGCCGCGTCCGAGCTGATGTCGAGCACCGCCCCCGCGGGCGCCGCGCGCAGCAGCGGCAGCGCCTGCTGGACCAGCCCCAGCGGGGCCACCAGATTGGTCTCCAGCGCCGCCCGGAACCGGTCCAGCGGATGCTCCTCCAGCGTCACCAGCGGCTCGACGCCCAGGATCCCCGCGTTGTTCACCAGCAGATCCAGCCCGCCGAGCCCCTTCGCGGCGGCCACCAGCTCCGCGCGGTGCCCGGCGTCCGTGATGTCGCCCGGCACCGCCACCACCCCGGCCCCGAGCCGCCCCGCCTCGCGGGCCGTCCCCTCCAGTACGGACGGCGTCCGCGCGTCCAGGACCAGGTCCCAGCCCCGGCCGGCCAGCGCGAGCGCCAGTGCCCGCCCCAGACCCCTCGACGCCCCCGTGACGATCGCGACAGGCATGTGCCCCATCCCCTTCTCAGCTGTTCGGCGGTGCGCCGCCGGTACCGACGGGATCCAGCCTCATCGCCCGCGCCGCGCCCCGCCTCGTCCCCGGGCCCCGACCGCCCAGGGCACTTCGACCTAGTCCCCGGGTACCGGCCGGCCGCCGTCCCCGGACGGATACGGACCGTCACACCCCGCCGGTACGGTGAACACATGAGCCACCGACCGAGCTCCGGCCTGGCCGCCGTGAGCAGCGCCCTGCTGGCGATGAACCGCCAGATGGAGGTCCGCGACGTCCTCAAGACGATCGTCGCCTCCGCCCGAGAGCTGCTCGACGCCGAGTACGCGGCGCTCGGCGTCCCGGACGACCACGGCGGCTTCGCCCAGTTCGTCGTCGACGGGGTCAGCGACGAGCAGTGGCGGGCCATCGGCCCGCTGCCCCGGCAGCACGGCATCCTCGCCGCGATGCTCCACAAGGCCGAGCCCGAGCGGCTCGCCGACGTCCGCGAGGACCCCCGCTTCGAGGGCTGGCCCGAGGCACACCCGGACATGTCCGACTTCCTCGGCCTCCCGGTCCGCGACGGCGACGAGATCCTCGCCGCGCTCTTCCTCGCCAACAAGCGCTGCCCGAAGCCGGGCGGCGGCTGCGGCTTCACCGCCGAGGACGAGGAGCTCCTGACGCTCCTCGCCCAGCACGCGGCGATCGCCCTGACCAACGCCCGGCTGTACGAGCGCAGCCGCGAGCTCACCATCGCCGAGGAGCGCTCCCGCCTCGCCCACGAGCTGCACGACGCGGTCAGCCAGAAGCTGTTCTCCCTGCGGCTCACCGCCCAGGCCGCCGCCGCGCTCGTCGACCGCGACCCGGCCCGTGCCAAGGAGGAGCTCCAGCAGGTCGCCGGGCTGGCCGCCGAGGCCGCCGACGAGCTGCGCGCCGCCGTCGTCGAGCTGCGGCCCGCCGCGCTGGACGAGGACGGCCTCGTCCACACCCTGCGCACCCAGATCCAGGTCCTCGACCGGGCCCACACCGCCCGGGTGACCTTCGACAGCGCCGGCGTCCGCGCACTGCCCGCCGCCCAGGAGGAGGCCGTGCTGCGGGTCGCCCAGGAGGCCCTGCACAACGCGCTGCGCCACTCCGGCGCGGCCCTCGTCACCGTCTCCCTCACCCGCAGCGGCCAGGGAGCACGGCTCGCCGTCACCGACGACGGCCGGGGCTTCGACCCGCGGACCGTCCGCAGCGCCGGCCGCCACCTGGGCCTGGTCTCCATGCGCGACCGGTCCGCCGGGGTGGGCGGCACACTGACCGTGACATCGGCCCCGGGGCGGGGCACCACGATCGAGATGGAGGTCCCCGGTGGCTGAGGAGAAGAGGAAGACGATCCGCGTCCTCCTGGTGGACGACCACCAGGTCGTCCGCCGCGGTCTGCGCACCTTCCTGGAGGTCCAGGACGACATAGAGGTGGTGGGGGAGGCCGCCGACGGCGCCGAGGGCGTGGCCGCCGCCGAGCAGCTGCGGCCCGACGTCGTCCTCATGGACGTCAAGATGCCCGGCACCGACGGCATCGAGGCCCTGCGCCGCCTCCGCGAGCTGGCCAACCCGGCGCGCGTCCTGATCGTCACCAGCTTCACCGAACAGCGCACGGTCGTCCCCGCGCTGCGCGCCGGCGCGAGCGGATACGTCTACAAGGACATCGACCCCGACGCGCTCGCCGGCGCCATCCGCTCCGTCCACGCCGGCCACGTGCTGCTCCAGCCCGAGGTCGCCGGCGCCCTGCTCAGCCAGGAGGACCACGGCCCGGGCGGCGGCACCGGGCGCGGCTCCACGCTGACCGAGCGGGAGCGGGAGGTCCTCGGCCTGATCGCCGACGGGCGCTCCAACCGGGAGATCGCCCGGGTGCTCGTCCTCTCCGAGAAGACGGTCAAGACCCACGTCTCGAACATCCTCATGAAGCTGGACCTCGCCGACCGCACCCAGGCCGCGCTCTGGGCCGTACGGCACGGCCTCACCACCTGAGGGCGAGCGGGCGCACGCCCGTTCCCCCAGTCATACCGTCGTGTGTATGTCCCCCGTTCGGCGCAACCGAGCGGGGCCGGCGGCGTTCTCCATGGCGTGCTGCGGCGGACCGGCCGCAGCGATGACCAAAGGATCCTGAAGTGAAGAACCTCAAGAAGGCCGCCGCCCTCACCATGGTCGCCGGTGGCATCGTCGCCGCCGGTGCCGGCGTCGCCTCCGCCAACGCGGACGCCCAGGGCCAGGCCCTCCACTCCCCGGGCGTCGCCTCCGGCAACCTGGTGCAGGTCCCGGTCCACGTTCCCGTGAACGTCTCCGGCAACACGATCAACGTGATCGGCCTGCTCAACCCGGCCTTCGGCAACGGCGCCGTCAACCACTGACGCCCAGTCAGACCCCCGGCCCCCGGACGATCCCCCCGGGGGCCGGTCCCTTTTCCCCCGCGCCCCACGCGGCTCGCACCGCCCGGGGCGCGGCTAGAAGCCCCGCTCCCGCTCCCGTTCCTCCACGTACGCGTTGTACGCGGCGACCTGCGCCCGCCGCGCCACCCGCTCCACCGGCCGCAGCGCCGCCCCCCGGGCCGCCATCTCCGACGCGCTCACCGCGCCCCCGTGCCCGTGGTCGTACGCCAGGTCGACGAGGAGGCCGATCCGCTGGGCCAGTTCCAGGACGCGGACCGCGCGCGGCGGATAGCCGGGGGCCAGGACCTCGCGGCCGTTCTCCGCGCGGGCGCGGTACGCGTCGCGGGCCGCCTCGGCGGTCGGGCCCGCCGCGGCCACGTCGAGGCGGGTCAGGACCGTCGTCGCCTCCCGGAGGGCCTCCGCGAGCTCCCGCTCCGCCTCGCCCAGGGACGGCACGTCCGCCGGCGGAGCCTCCCGTACCGCCAGGCACCGCCAGACGACCTCCACGTGCAGGTCACCCGCCGGTCCCGCCTCCGAGACCTCCGGCACCAGGCCGTACGGCGCCCCGAAGCCGACCACCGCCTCCTCCGCCTCCAGCGCCCGCGCGTTGAACTCCGGCGGGCCGCTCAGCCCCAGCGGATGCCCCGGCGCGGGCAGCGCCACCCGCCACCCGGTCACCCCGAGCCGCCGCAGCCGCCCGAGCGCGAGCGTCAGGCCGACCGGCCCCGCCTCACCCGGTAGTCCCTCCACGCGGTGCACCGCGTCCTCCCCGACAATGGCGAGCGCCGCGTCGTCCGGCGACACCGCCCCGGCCAGCAGGGCATTGCCCCAGGCGGCCAGACGTCCTGAGCGTGGTTCCGAAAGCATGCCCCCCAGCGTAGGGACTCCCGGGCCGCCCCACGGCGCAAAGCAAGCCCTAAGGACCGGCCCGGCCCGCCGGTGGCGTAGGTTTTCCCTGGACGCCGCGCCCACAGGCGCAAGGCGACGACAAAGATTCGACCGCAAGGGGAGACAACGCGCTCATGAGCGATGTACTGGAGCTGGTGGACGTATCCGTGGTCCGCGACGGACGCGCTCTGGTGGACGGGGTCTCCTGGTCGGTCAAGGAGGGTGAGCGCTGGGTCATCCTCGGCCCCAACGGCGCCGGCAAGACCACCCTGCTCAACATCGCCTCCAGCTACCTCTACCCCACCAAGGGCACCGCCACCATCCTCGGCGAGCGCCTCGGTGGCGTGGACGTCTTCGACCTCCGCCCCCGCATCGGCATGGCCGGCATCGCGATGGCGGAGAAGCTCCCCAAGCGCCAGACCGTCCTGGAGACCGTCCTCACCGCCGCGTACGGCATGACGGCGACCTGGCACGAGGACTACGACCCGGTCGACGAGGAGCGCGCCAAGGCCTTCCTCGACCGGCTCGGCATGACCGACTACCTGGACCGGAAGTTCGGCACCCTCTCCGAGGGCGAGCGCAAGCGCACCCTCATCGCCCGCGCGATGATGACCGACCCCGAGCTCCTCCTCCTCGACGAGCCCGCCGCCGGCCTCGACCTCGGCGGCCGCGAGGACCTGGTCCGCCGCCTCGGCCGACTGGCCCGCGACCCGTACGCCCCCTCGATGATCATGGTGACCCACCACGTCGAGGAGATCGCCCCCGGCTTCACCCACGTGCTGATGATCCGTCAGGGCAAGGTCCTCGCCGCCGGCCCCATGGAGACCGAGCTGACCTCCCGCAACCTCTCCCTCTGCTTCGGCCTCCCCCTCGTCGTCGAGCACGTCGGCGACCGCTACACCGCCCAGGGCCTGCCCCTCAAGTAGCCGACCGGGCCGGTCCGGACGTAGCCCCCGCACAGAGCCACGCCCCCCACCGCGCCCTGTCCCCGAAGCCCCACCCGCCCTACCATGACCTTGTGGACATCGACGCATGGGTCTGGTGGCTGATCGGCGCGGTGGGGCTCGGCATTCCCCTGGTGCTCACCGCGATGCCCGAGTTCGGCATGCTCTCCGTCGGCGCCGTCGCCGGGGCGGTGACCGCGGCCCTCGGCTTCGGGATCGTCGCGCAGGTGATCGCCTTCGCCGCGGTCTCCGTCGCCCTCATCGCGGTGGTCCGCCCCATCGCGGCCCGCCACCGCGACGACCGCCCCCGACTCGCCACCGGCATCGACGCCCTGAAGGGCCGTCAGGCCCTGGTCCTGGAACGGGTGGACTCGGCAGGCGGCCGCATCAAGCTCAACGGCGAGGTCTGGTCCGCCCGCACGCTCGACACCGGCCAGAGCTTCGAGCCCGGAGAACAGGTCGACGTCATCGACATCGACGGAGCCACCGCCGTCGTCATGTGACCCCAAGTGACCACCGCACGCGGCCCCATGTGACCGAACCTCACCCATGACGCCCCGCGGTCTGGGAAACTCGATCATCATCTCGTAGTCAACCGGCAACCCGCAGCGAAGGGCACAGGGAACACGATGTCAGCAGTCATCATCGTCCTGATCATTCTGGTGGTGCTTGTCTTCATCGCCCTGATCAAGACCATCCAGGTCATCCCCCAGGCGAGCGCCGCGATCGTGGAGCGCTTCGGCCGCTACACCCGCACGCTCAACGCCGGGCTCAACATCGTGGTCCCGTTCATCGACCGCATCCGCAACCGCATCGACCTCCGCGAGCAGGTCGTGCCCTTCCCGCCGCAGCCGGTGATCACCCAGGACAACCTGGTCGTCAACATCGACACCGTCATCTACTACCAGGTGACCGACGCGCGCGCCGCGACCTACGAGGTCGCCAGCTACATCCAGGCCATCGAGCAGCTCACCGTCACCACGCTCCGCAACATCATCGGCGGCATGGACCTGGAGCGCACCCTCACCTCCCGCGAGGAGATCAACGCGGCCCTGCGCGGCGTCCTCGACGAGGCCACCGGCAAGTGGGGCATCCGCGTCAACCGCGTCGAGCTCAAGGCGATCGAGCCGCCCACCTCCATCCAGGACTCGATGGAGAAGCAGATGCGCGCCGATCGCGACAAGCGCGCCGCCATCCTCACCGCCGAGGGCATCCGCCAGTCCCAGATCCTCACCGCCGAGGGCGAGAAGCAGTCCGCGATCCTGCGCGCCGAGGGCGAGGCCAAGGCCGCCGCCCTCAAGGCCGAGGGCGAGGCCCAGGCCGTCCGCACGGTCTTCGAGGCCATCCACGCGGGCGACCCCGACCAGAAGCTGCTCTCCTACCAGTACCTCCAGATGCTCCCGAAGATCGCCGAGGGCGACGCCAACAAGCTCTGGATCGTGCCCAGCGAGATCGGCGACGCCCTCAAGGGCCTCTCCGGCGCCTTCGGCAACGTGGCCCCCGGCGTCCCCGGCTTCGACACCAAGACCCCGTCGCCCCGCAACGGTTCGGAGCGCCGCGAAGAACCCCGGGTTGACTGACACGTACACGTAACCCTCGTGCATGATCAGTGCGAGCCCCTCGACCCCGGACGATGACACCAGGGCGGGGAGGCGACTCACTGACCATGTAAGGAGATGGCTTTGTCCATCTGGGAAGCACTGGCAGTCTTCGGCGCCGGCACCGCGGCCGGCGCCATCAACACCGTCGTCGGATCGGGAACGCTCATCACGTTCCCCGTCCTCCTCGCCACCGGCCTGCCGCCGATCACCGCCAACGTCTCCAACACCCTCGGACTCGTCTCCGGCTCCATCAGCGGCGCCGTCGGCTACCGCAGCGAACTCAAGGGCCAGAAAGCCCGCGTCCTCCGCCTCGGAGGAACCGCCCTCGTCGGCGGACTCGTCGGCGCGATCCTCCTCCTCGCCCTGCCCTCCGACGCCTTCGACGCGATCGTCCCCGTCCTCATCGGCATCGCGCTGCTGCTCGTCCTGCTCCAGCCCCGCATCGCCGCCGCCGTCCAGCGCCGCCGCGAGGCCACCGGCACCGAGGCCCACCCCGACGGCGGCCCCGTCCTCCTCGTCGGACTCTTCCTCGCCAGCATCTACGGGGGCTACTTCGGCGCCGCCCAGGGCGTCCTCTACCTCTCGCTCATGGGCCTGCTGATCCACGACACCCTGCAGCGCATCAACGCCGTCAAGAACATCCTCGGCGCCGTCGTCAACGGCGTCGCCGCCGCCTTCTTCCTCTTCGTCGCCGACTTCGACTGGACCGCCGTCCTGCTCATCGCCGTCGGCTCCACCATCGGCGGCCAGATCGGAGCCAAGGTCGGCAAGCGCCTCTCACCCGCCGTCCTGCGCGGAGTGATCATCGCCGTCGGCATCGTCGCCATCCTCCAGCTCACCCTGAAATGACGGCGGGGCCCGCCCCCGGCCGGGGGCGGGCCCACACGAAGCGCGCACGGACACGGGAAGGGCCTACGCCGCCTGATCGGTCAGCCAGGCCGGCAGCTCCGACCGCTCACCGGCCCGCATCGCCAGCAGCATCGCGTCCGCCGGCGTCGGCACGAACGGCTGGTGCAGCAGCGGCATCCCCGCCTGCTCCGGCGTCCGGTCCGCCTTGCGGTGGTTGTCCTCCGCGCACGAGGCCACCGTGTTCAGCCAGTGGTCCCCACCACCCTGCGCCCGCGGCACCACATGGTCCACGGTCGTCGCCCGCCGCCCGCAGTACGCGCACCGGTGCTGGTCCCGCACCAGCACGCCCCGCCTCGACCACGGAGCCTGTCTTCGGAAGGGCACCCGGACGTAGCGGCACAGCCTGATCACCCGTGGCACCGGCATGTCCACGGCCGCGGCCCGCACGCGCAGGCCGGGATGTTCCTGCTCCACGACGGCCTTGTCCTGCAGGACAAGCACCACCGCACGGTTGAGTGTGACCGTAGAAAGCGGCTCGAAGCTCGCGTTCAGTACCAGCGTGTCCCGCATTGTGCCCACCTCCCGTGTGCCGGCCCAGCCCCCCTTGTGGGCTCCGGGCTTGGATCAACTCTGGCCGGGCACGCCGGGTAGGACAACGCAATATCCGCGAAAACAAAGATGCCCGCTTCTGATCTCTCCAAGACCAGAAGCGGGCAAACAACGAACGAACGCTCAGCTGTGCGCGGGACCCGTGTACTCACCGATCAGCTGCGCACGCCCCAGCGTGTGGAACCGCAGGTGGAAGCCGACAGCAGCGGGCGACGCGTCCGCGTCCGGCCCCAGCTTCTCCGCGTCCACCGCGTACACGGTGAACACATAACGGTGGTTCTCCCCGGCCGGCGGCGCCGCCCCGCCGAAGTCCCTCGACCCGTAGTCGTTGCGCGCCTGAACGGCACCCGCCGGCAGACCCTCGAAGGAACCCGAACCGGCACCCGCCGGCAGCTCCGTCACCGACGCCGGGATGTCGAACAGCACCCAGTGCCAAAAACCGCTGCCCGTCGGCGCGTCCGGATCGAAGCAGGTCACCGCGAAGCTCTTCGTCCCCGCGGGGGCGCCCTCCCAGCTCAGCTGCGGCGAGGTGTTCCCCGCCGCGTACACCTGAGCGTCCTTCAGCACCCCGCCCGGCACGACGTCGTCGCTCACCACGGTGAACTCCGGCACCGGCGGATGGAAGTCATGGGGGAGCGGAGCCCTCTTGCCCTCGGCCACGTCTGGAACCTCCGTATCGCTGACCACTCTGAACGTCCTGTACGGCCGAGCCTAGAACCAGTTGCGGCGTCCGCCGACCTCGGCGAGCCACTGGTTCAGATAGGCCGCCCAGTCGGTCGTGTGGAAGTCGTGCAGCCCCACCGTGAAGGAACGGAACGAGTCGCTGCCCTCGGTGAACAGACCCGGCTTCTTGTCCATCTCCAGGACGACGTCCATCTCCCGGTCGTCCGCGACGAAGCTGACCTCCACCTGGTTGAGCCCCCGGTACTGCTGCGGCGCGAAGAACTCGATCTCCTGGTAGAAGGGCAGCCGCTGGCGCGTCCCGCGGATGTGCCCGCGCTCCATGTCCGCGCTCTTGAAGCGGAAGCCCAGCTGGATGAAGGCGTCCAGGATCGCCTGCTGCGCCGGCAGCGGGTGCACGTTGATCGGGTCCAGGTCGCCGGAGTCCACCGCGCGGGCGATCTCCAGCTCGGTGGTCACCCCGATGTTCATGCCGCGCAGCTGCTGCCCGGAGATGGCGGTGACCGGCGTCTCCCACGGGATCTCCAGACCGAACGGCACCACGTGCACCGCCCCGGCCTGCACCTCGAAGGCCCCGCCGAGCCGCACCTTCACGAACTCGATGTCCTGCTTGTGCTCCTGGTCGCCGCCCTCGACCTCGACCCGCGCCTGCAGCCCGACGGACAGCCCCTCGATCTGCTGCGCCACGGAACCGCCCTGGATCCGCACCTCACCCTGGACGACGCCACCCGGGACGACGTTCTCCTCGGTGAGCACGGTCTCCACGGACGCCCCGCCCGCACCCAGGCTCGCGAGCAGCTTCTTGAACCCCATCAACGACTCCTTATGTGTCCTGCGCTGTCCTGACCCCTACATACGCGTGACGACCGTAGCCGGTTCCCCACTACGCTCGGACGCCATGAGCGAGAGCCCCGACCGTACGCCGCTCCCGCGGGCCTTCTTCGACCGCCCCGTCCTGGAGGTCGCCCCCGATCTCCTCGGCCGCACCCTCGTACGGAACTCCCCGGACGGACGCATCGAGCTCCGCCTCACCGAGGTGGAGGCGTACGCCGGCGCGATCGACCCCGGCTCGCACGCCTTCCGCGGCCGCACCGCCCGCAACGCCGTGATGTTCGGCCCACCCGGGCACGCGTACGTCTACTTCACCTACGGCATGTGGCACTGCCTGAACCTGGTGTGCGGCCCGGAGGGACACGCGAGCGGGGTACTGCTCCGGGCGGGCGAGATCCTGAGCGGCGCGGAACAGGCCAGGAAGCGCCGGCTCTCGGCCCGGTACGACACCGAGCTCGCCAAGGGCCCGGCCCGCCTGGCCACCGCCCTCGACGTCTCCCTCTCCCTCAACGGCACCGACACCTGCGCCGGCCCCGACACCCCGCTCTCCGTGCTCACGGGCACCCCGGCCGCGCGCGACCAGGTCCGCAGCGGCCCGCGCACCGGAGTGGGGGGCGACGGAGCCCCGCATCCCTGGCGCTTCTGGATCGAGGGCGACCGGACGGTGAGTCCCTACCGGGCCCACACGCCGCGGAAGCGTCGCCTTGACTCGGGCGCAACAGATGCGTAATGTGGCCCGAGCCGCTTGAGACGGGCAGTGCTTACTCAAGCCTCCCCGGAGCGGCCATCCACTCCTTACGACGAATCCCAACGGGGCCTATTTCGGCATGCCGAAATGCGTTCCAAAAGGCTCGATTATGAGTCTCCCGGGAAATCGGCTAACGTAGTGGACACGCCGGAAGGCCCCGAGAAAAACAAATTCGGGACCGGAAAGCACCGAGGAAATCGGATCGGAAAGATCTGATAGAGTCGGAAACGCAAGAACGAAGGAAGCGCCCGGAGGAAAGCCCGAGAGGGTAAGTACAAAGGAAGCGTCCGCACCTTGAGAACTCAACAGCGTGCCAAAAATCAACGCCAGATTAGTTGATACCCCGTCCATCTTCGGATGGTCGAGGTTCCTTTGAAAAAGTCCACCCTCCGGGGTGGCACACAGCGAGGACGCTGTGGACAGCAGGCCCTATTCCGGCTTGTCTGTCCCGCTCAACGCGAGTGTCTAGCCGGATTACCGGCAAACATTCACGGAGAGTTTGATCCTGGCTCAGGACGAACGCTGGCGGCGTGCTTAACACATGCAAGTCGAACGATGAAGCCCTTCGGGGTGGATTAGTGGCGAACGGGTGAGTAACACGTGGGCAATCTGCCCTTCACTCTGGGACAAGCCCTGGAAACGGGGTCTAATACCGGATACGACCTGCCGAGGCATCTCGGCGGGTGGAAAGCTCCGGCGGTGAAGGATGAGCCCGCGGCCTATCAGCTTGTTGGTGAGGTAACGGCTCACCAAGGCGACGACGGGTAGCCGGCCTGAGAGGGCGACCGGCCACACTGGGACTGAGACACGGCCCAGACTCCTACGGGAGGCAGCAGTGGGGAATATTGCACAATGGGCGAAAGCCTGATGCAGCGACGCCGCGTGAGGGATGACGGCCTTCGGGTTGTAAACCTCTTTCAGCAGGGAAGAAGCGAAAGTGACGGTACCTGCAGAAGAAGCGCCGGCTAACTACGTGCCAGCAGCCGCGGTAATACGTAGGGCGCAAGCGTTGTCCGGAATTATTGGGCGTAAAGAGCTCGTAGGCGGCTTGTCACGTCGGGTGTGAAAGCCCGGGGCTTAACCCCGGGTCTGCATCCGATACGGGCAGGCTAGAGTGTGGTAGGGGAGATCGGAATTCCTGGTGTAGCGGTGAAATGCGCAGATATCAGGAGGAACACCGGTGGCGAAGGCGGATCTCTGGGCCATTACTGACGCTGAGGAGCGAAAGCGTGGGGAGCGAACAGGATTAGATACCCTGGTAGTCCACGCCGTAAACGTTGGGAACTAGGTGTTGGCGACATTCCACGTCGTCGGTGCCGCAGCTAACGCATTAAGTTCCCCGCCTGGGGAGTACGGCCGCAAGGCTAAAACTCAAAGGAATTGACGGGGGCCCGCACAAGCAGCGGAGCATGTGGCTTAATTCGACGCAACGCGAAGAACCTTACCAAGGCTTGACATATACCGGAAAGCATTAGAGATAGTGCCCCCCTTGTGGTCGGTATACAGGTGGTGCATGGCTGTCGTCAGCTCGTGTCGTGAGATGTTGGGTTAAGTCCCGCAACGAGCGCAACCCTTGTCCTGTGTTGCCAGCATGCCCTTCGGGGTGATGGGGACTCACAGGAGACCGCCGGGGTCAACTCGGAGGAAGGTGGGGACGACGTCAAGTCATCATGCCCCTTATGTCTTGGGCTGCACACGTGCTACAATGGCCGGTACAAAGAGCTGCGATGCCGCGAGGCGGAGCGAATCTCAAAAAGCCGGTCTCAGTTCGGATTGGGGTCTGCAACTCGACCCCATGAAGTCGGAGTTGCTAGTAATCGCAGATCAGCATTGCTGCGGTGAATACGTTCCCGGGCCTTGTACACACCGCCCGTCACGTCACGAAAGTCGGTAACACCCGAAGCCGGTGGCCCAACCCCTTGTGGGAGGGAGCTGTCGAAGGTGGGACTGGCGATTGGGACGAAGTCGTAACAAGGTAGCCGTACCGGAAGGTGCGGCTGGATCACCTCCTTTCTAAGGAGCACAGTACCGATTGCAGGCAAACGTTCTGCACGGTCAGCTCATGGGTGGAACGTTGATTAGTTGGCGTGAGTGACCTGAAGGTCTCCTAGTACTGCTTCGGCGTGGAACGGGGAACACGGATGGTGCTCACGCTTGGCACGTTGTTGGGTATCTGAGGGTACGGCCGAAAGGTCTGCCTTCGCGATGCCGGCCCCAGTGAACTCACCGCTTCTGTGGTGGGGTGATGGGTGGCTGGTCGTTGCTTGAGAACTACACAGTGGACGCGAGCATCTGTGGCCAAGTTTTTAAGGGCGCACGGTGGATGCCTTGGCACCAGGAACCGATGAAGGACGTGGGAGGCCACGATAGTCCCCGGGGAGCCGTCAACCAGGCTTTGATCCGGGGGTTTCCGAATGGGGAAACCCGGCAGTCGTCATGGGCTGTCACCCATGCCTGAACACATAGGGCATGTGGAGGGAACGAGGGGAAGTGAAACATCTCAGTACCCTCAGGAAGAGAAAACAACCGTGATTCCGGGAGTAGTGGCGAGCGAAACCGGATGAGGCCAAACCGTATGCGTGTGAGACCCGGCAGGGGTTGCGCATGCGGGGTTGTGGGATCTCTTTTTCACAGTCTGCCGGCTGTGAGACGAGTCAGAAACCGCTGATGTAGTCGAAGGACATGCGAAAGGTCCGGCGTAGAGGGTAAGACCCCCGTAGACGAAATGTCAGCGGCTCGTTTAAGAGACACCCAAGTAGCACGGGGCCCGAGAAATCCCGTGTGAATCTGGCGGGACCACCCGCTAAGCCTAAATATTCCCTGGTGACCGATAGCGGATAGTACCGTGAGGGAATGGTGAAAAGTACCGCGGGAGCGGAGTGAAATAGTACCTGAAACCGTGTGCCTACAAGCCGTGGGAGCGTCGGATGCAAGCTTGCTTGCATCTCGTGACTGCGTGCCTTTTGAAGAATGAGCCTGCGAGTTTGCGGTGTGTTGCGAGGTTAACCCGTGTGGGGAAGCCGTAGCGAAAGCGAGTCCGAATAGGGCGATTCAGTAGCACGCTCAAGACCCGAAGCGGAGTGATCTAGCCATGGGCAGGTTGAAGCGGAGGTAAGACTTCGTGGAGGACCGAACCCACCAGGGTTGAAAACCTGGGGGATGACCTGTGGTTAGGGGTGAAAGGCCAATCAAACTCCGTGATAGCTGGTTCTCCCCGAAATGCATTTAGGTGCAGCGTCGTGTGTTTCTTGCCGGAGGTAGAGCACTGGATAGGCGATGGGCCCTACCGGGTTACTGACCTTAGCCAAACTCCGAATGCCGGTAAGTGAGAGCACGGCAGTGAGACTGTGGGGGATAAGCTCCATGGTCGAGAGGGAAACAGCCCAGAGCATCGACTAAGGCCCCTAAGCGTACGCTAAGTGGGAAAGGATGTGGAGTCGCAGAGACAACCAGGAGGTTGGCTTAGAAGCAGCCACCCTTGAAAGAGTGCGTAATAGCTCACTGGTCAAGTGATTCCGCGCCGACAATGTAGCGGGGCTCAAGCGTACCGCCGAAGTCGTGTCATTGCAGCAATAGGGCCAACGCCCGCTGTGATGGGTAGGGGAGCGTCGTGTGCCGGGTGAAGCAGCCGCGGAAGCGAGTTGTGGACGGTTCACGAGTGAGAATGCAGGCATGAGTAGCGATACACACGTGAGAAACGTGTGCGCCGATTGACTAAGGGTTCCTGGGTCAAGCTGATCTGCCCAGGGTAAGTCGGGACCTAAGGCGAGGCCGACAGGCGTAGTCGATGGACAACCGGTTGATATTCCGGTACCCGCTTTGAAACGCCCAATATCGAGCCCATTAATGCTAAGGCCGTGAAGCCGCCCCGGAGCCTTCGGGCAAAGGGGAGTGGTGGAGCCGCTGACCCAAGGTGGTAGTAGGTAAGCGATGGGGTGACGCAGGAAGGTAGTCCAGCCCGGGCGGTGGTTGTCCCGGGGTAAGGGTGTAGGCCGTGTGATAGGCAAATCCGTCACACATTAAGGCTGAGACCTGATGCCGAGCCGATTGTGGTGAAGTGGATGATCCTATGCTGTCGAGAAAAGCCTCTAGCGAGTTTCATGGCGGCCCGTACCCTAAACCGACTCAGGTGGTCAGGTAGAGAATACCGAGGCGTTCGGGTGAACTATGGTTAAGGAACTCGGCAAAATGCCCCCGTAACTTCGGGAGAAGGGGGGCCATCACTGGTGATCGGATTTACTCCGTGAGCTGGGGGTGGCCGCAGAGACCAGCGAGAAGCGACTGTTTACTAAAAACACAGGTCCGTGCGAAGCCGTAAGGCGATGTATACGGACTGACGCCTGCCCGGTGCTGGAACGTTAAGGGGACCGGTTAGCTCTGTTTCGACAGGGCGAAGCTGAGAACTTAAGCGCCAGTAAACGGCGGTGGTAACTATAACCATCCTAAGGTAGCGAAATTCCTTGTCGGGTAAGTTCCGACCTGCACGAATGGCGTAACGACTTCTCGACTGTCTCAACCATAGGCCCGGTGAAATTGCACTACGAGTAAAGATGCTCGTTTCGCGCAGCAGGACGGAAAGACCCCGGGACCTTTACTACAGTTTGATATTGGTGTTCGGTTCGGCTTGTGTAGGATAGGTGGGAGACTTTGAAGCCGTGACGCCAGTCATGGTGGAGTCGCCGTTGAAATACCACTCTGGTCGTGCTGGATGTCTAACCTCGGTCCGTGATCCGGATCAGGGACAGTGTCTGATGGGTAGTTTAACTGGGGCGGTTGCCTCCCAAAGGGTAACGGAGGCGCCCAAAGGTTCCCTCAGCCTGGTTGGCAATCAGGTGTTGAGTGTAAGTGCACAAGGGAGCTTGACTGTGAGACCGACGGGTCGAGCAGGGACGAAAGTCGGGACTAGTGATCCGGCGGTGGCTTGTGGAAGCGCCGTCGCTCAACGGATAAAAGGTACCCCGGGGATAACAGGCTGATCTTCCCCAAGAGTCCATATCGACGGGATGGTTTGGCACCTCGATGTCGGCTCGTCGCATCCTGGGGCTGGAGTCGGTCCCAAGGGTTGGGCTGTTCGCCCATTAAAGCGGTACGCGAGCTGGGTTTAGAACGTCGTGAGACAGTTCGGTCCCTATCCGCTGTGCGCGTAGGAATATTGAGAAGGGCTGTCCCTAGTACGAGAGGACCGGGACGGACGAACCTCTGGTGTGCCAGTTGTCCTGCCAAGGGCATGGCTGGTTGGCTACGTTCGGGAGGGATAACCGCTGAAAGCATCTAAGCGGGAAGCCTGCTTCGAGATGAGTATTCCCACCTCCTTGAGAGGGTAAGGCTCCCAGTAGACGACTGGGTTGATAGGCCGGATGTGGAAGCCCAGTAATGGGTGGAGCTGACCGGTACTAATAGGCCGAGGGCTTGTCCTCAGTTGCTCGCGTCCACTGTGTTAGTTCTGAAGCAACGAACGGTTGCTGGTTTCTAGAGCTAGAACACAACTACAGAGTGTGCTTGTTCGCTCGAAACCGATAGGGTTTCGGTGGTCATAGCGTTAGGGAAACGCCCGGTTACATTCCGAACCCGGAAGCTAAGCCTTTCAGCGCCGATGGTACTGCAGGGGGGACCCTGTGGGAGAGTAGGACGCCGCCGAACAATATTTCAGGGACCCCTGGTCCCAGCGTTCACGCTGGGACCAGGGGTCCTTTTGTTTTTCCTTGAATTTTTCTGAAGCGCGCGTCGGGGTGCCGGCTGCGCGAGAATGACTGCAGTACCCGAAGACAGGAGTCACGTCGATGTCCACCAACTCTCCCGACGACCGTCCGGAGCGCGAGCCGCGCCGCCGTGACGGTGGCGACCGGGGCGGCTTCCGTGGGCCGCGTCGTGACGACAACCGTGGCGGCAGCGGCGGTGGCGGCTACCGTGGCCGCGACGACCGCCCGTCCTTCCGTCGCGACGACCGTCGTGATGACCGCCGCGATGACAACCGCGGTGGTGGCAGCGGTGGCGGTGGCTACCGTGGCCGTGACGAGCGTCCGTCGTCCTCGTACCAGCGTGACGACCGCCGGGACGACAACCGTGGCGGTGGCGGTGGCTACCGTGGCCGCGACGACCGTCCCTCCTTCCGCCGTGACGACAACCGCGGTGGTGGCAGCGGCGGCGGTTTCCGTCGGGATGACAACCGTGGCGGCGGCAGCGGTGGCGGGTTCCGTCGCGACGACCGGCGTGACGACAACCGTGGTGGCGGCGGCTTCCGCCGTGACGACCGTCCGTCGTCCTCGTACCAGCGTGACGACCGCCGGGACGACAACCGCGGTGGCGGCGGTGGCTACCGTGGCCGCGACGACCGTCCCTCCTTCCGTCGCGACGACAACCGCGGTGGTGGCAGCGGTGGCGGTGGCTACCGTGGCCGTGACGAGCGTCCGTCGTCCTCGTACCAGCGTGACGACCGCCGGGACGACAACCGTGGCGGTGGCGGTGGCTACCGTGGCCGCGACGACCGTCCCTCCTTCCGCCGTGACGACAACCGCGGTGGTGGCAGCGGTGGCTACCGTGGCCGTGACGAGCGTCCGTCGTCCTCGTACCAGCGTGACGACCGCCGGGACGACAACCGTGGTGGCGGCGGGTTCCGTCGCGACGACCGGCGTGACGACAACCGGGGCGGCGGCGGCTTCCGCCGTGACGACCGCCGGGACGACAACCGTGGTGGCGGCTTCCGTCGCGACGACCGTCCGTCTTTCCGTCGCGACGAGCGCCGTGACGAGCGTCCGTCCTCCTCGTACCAGCGTGACGACCGCCGCGACGAGCGCCCCTCCTCGTACCAGCGTGACGACCGCCGCGACGAGCGCCCCTCCTCGTACCAGCGTGACGACCGCCGCGACGACAACCGCGGTGGCGGCTTCCGTCGCGACGACCGGCGTGACGAGCGGCCCCGTGGTCCGCGTCGTGACGACGACCGGCGTGGTGGCGGCGGTTTCCGTGGCCGCGACGACCGTCGGGACGACCGGGGCGGTTTCCGCGGCCGGGACGACCGTGGCGGGTACGGGCGCCGGGACGACCGGGACCGTCCGGACCGCGCGCCGATCAAGCGGCTGCCGATCCCGCCGGAGGTCACCGGTGAGGAGATCGACCCGGATGTGCGCCAGGAGCTGATGAGCCTGCCCAAGGGGCTGGCCGAGGACGTCGCGCGCAACCTCGTCATGGTCGCCCAGCTGATCGACGAGGAGCCGGAGAAGGCGTACGAGTACTCGCGCATCGCGCTGCGGCTCGCCTCCCGTGTCGCCGCCGTCCGTGAGGCGGCCGGCTTCGCGGCGTACGCGACGCAGAAGTACTCCGAGGCGCTGGCCGAGTTCCGGGCCGCGCGGCGGATGACCGGCAGCGTCGAGCTGTGGCCCGTCATGGCGGACTGCGAGCGCGGTCTGGGCCGTCCCGAGCGTGCGCTCGCGATGGCCGGCGAGCCCGAGGTGCAGAAGCTGGACAAGGCCGGGCAGGTCGAGATGCGGCTCGTCGCCGCCGGCGCCCGCCGGGACATGGGGCAGCTCGACGCGGCCATCGTGACCCTGCAAAGCCCCGAGCTGGCGTCCAACGCCAACCACCCCTGGACCGCCCGACTGCGCTACGCGTACGCCGACGCGCTGCTGGCCGCCGGTCGCGAGCGTGAGGCGCGCGAGTGGTTCGCCAAGGCGCTGGAGTCCGACAAGGACGGCTCCACGGACGCCTCCGACCGGCTCGCCGAGCTGGACGGGGTCGAGTTCGTCGACGCGTTCGAGGACGACGAGGAGGACGAGGCGGCCGAGGCCGAGGCCGGCGAGGTCGAGGGTGACGACGCCGACGACTTCGACGACGACCACGACGACGAGCTCGACGAGGGTGTCGAGGGTGTCGACGAGGACCGTGAGCGCGACAACGGCTGACGGCTGAGTGCAGGACGAAGGGCCCATCCCGCAGGCGGGATGGGCCCTTCGTCATGTCCGGGGCCGGGTCAGTCGAGGGCCAGGCTCCGCAGGACCAGGCCCGTCGCCGGCTTGGGGCCGAAGGAGGTCGACTTGCGGGGCATCGTCACACCCTGCCGGGCGAGGTCGCGGACGACCTCCTCCTTCACCGGGTGCATCAGGACCGCCGTACCGCCCCGGCGCTCGGCCTGGTCGACGGCGGCCTGGGTGTCGTGGATGTAGGCGATGTCCTCGGGGTCGTCCGGGATGTGCCAGACGTGGTCCAGGAGCGTCGAGTGCAGCACCGTCGCGTCCAGGGTGCGCCAGGCGTCGGGGCGGTCGGTGCGGATCGTGCGGGCCAGCAGCTCGGGGTCGGGGCGGTCGAGCAGGTGGAAGGAGCCGTCGCCGGCGAGGAGGAAGGCGTTGCCCTTCGCCGTGGCCGCCGCCAGGGCCTCCTGGGCCGCGGACAGCGGGCCGTCGACGCGCGTCACGAGGAAGGCGTCGCCGACGGCCGCCAGCGCGTCGGCGACCGGGAGGCGGTTGAGCAGGCGGTGGATCGCGCGGACCCGCAGCGGGTAGCGGGCCGTGTCGATGAGGAGGACCAGGCCGTAGTTCCAGGGGCCGGGCGCGGTGTGCTCCTCGCGCAGGCGCAGGTACGTGGCCCAGCGGTGGTGGCCGTCGGCGATCAGGGCCTGGTGGCGGCCGAGCTCGGCGGCGACGGCGGCGAGGTCGGCCGGGTTGGTGACCGCCCAGAGGCGGTGGTGGAAGCCGTCCTCGGTGGTGGTCGAGAGCAGCGGCTCGCGTTCGACCGTGCGGTCGATGACGCTGCCGGCCCCGTCGCCGTCGCCGCGGTAGGTCAGGAGCAGCGGCTCCAGGTTGGCGGCGGTGGTGCGCATGAGGGCCGCGCGGTCCTCGACGACGTGCGGCATCACGTCCTCGTGGGGGAGGACGACGCCCTCGCCGGGCGCGGACAGTTCCAGGGCCCCGATGAGGCCGCGCTGGAGGATGCCGTCGCCGCGCTGCTCGTACACGTAGATCGCGGGGTCGGGGTCCGGGGCGAGGATGCCGTCGGCGAGCCAGCGGTCGAGGGTGACGGCCGCCTTGCGGTGCCGGGTGCCGGCGGTGATGGCCTGGGGGAGGATCAGCCGCACGATGTTGTGCGGGTCGGCGGACTCCAGGTGGTGGAGTCCGTCGGGTCGTACGACCACGTCGTACGGGGGTGAGGTCACGGCTGCCAGGCTGCCGACCCGTGCGGGCACGTATCGGAGACCCCGGAACGGGGCCAGGCGCAGTCCTGGGGCGCGGACGTCATCGGCCGCGTGACCTGAAGTGTTCATCTCGTCATCGTATGTGGCCGGTAGCGATGAGCGATGATCGGGGGAGTGAGGGAATTTCACCCGTTGACGTGAGGAGTGCGTGGTCATGACGGGAATCGGCCAGGGCCGGCAGGGCAGGATTCGGCCGGGCGGCAGTGCGGTCGCGCTGAGCGAGGCGTACGACACGGCGCTGCTCGACCTGGACGGCGTCGTCTACGCCGGAGGGCACGCGATCCCGTACGCCGTCGAGGCGCTGGGGACGGCCCGGGCGGGCGGGATGCACCTCGCGTACGTCACCAACAACGCGCTGCGGACGCCGGAGGCGGTGGCGGCGCACCTCACCGAGCTGGGGGTGCCGGCGGAGGCCGGCGACGTGATCACCTCGGCGCAGGCGGTGGCCCGGCTGATCGCGGACGAGCTGCCGCCCGGCTCGCGGGTCCTGCTGATCGGCGGCGAGGGGCTGCGGGTGGCGCTGCGCGAGCGGGGTCTGGTGCCGGTGGAGTCGGCGGACGACGACCCGGCGGCGGTGGTGCAGGGGTACGGCGGGCCGGAGCTGCCGTGGGGGCGGTTCGCCGAGGCCAGCTACGCGGTGGCGCGGGGGCTGCCGTGGTACGCCTCGAACACGGACCTGACCATCCCGGGGGCGCGGGGGATCGGGCCGGGCAACGGCGCGGCCGTGGAGGTCGTCCGGATCGCGACCGGGGCGGAGCCGAAGGTCGCGGGCAAGCCGTTGCCGCCGATGCACCGGGAGACGGTGCTGCGGACCGGGGCCGAGCGGCCGCTGGTGGTCGGGGACCGGCTGGACACGGACATCGAGGGGGCGTTCAACGGGGGCGTGGACTCGCTGCTCGTGCTGACCGGTGTCACGGACGTGGCGCGGCTCCTCGCGGCCGTCCCGGAGCACCGGCCGACGTACGTGGCGGCCGACCTGCGCGGGCTGCTCGTGGCGCAGCCGGAGGTCGCCGGGGGCGCCGAGGGGGCGTTCCTGTGCGGGGGCTGGACGGCCTCGGTGAGCGGCGGTGCGCTGGTGGTGGAGGGCGTGGAGGAGACGGCCGGTCGGCTGGATCCGCTGGACGGCGTACGGGCGCTGTGCGCGGCGGCCTGGGCGCACGCGGGTGGGGGGGCGTGCGGCCTCGACGCGGGGAAGGCGCTGGGGCGGCTGGGGCTGGAGTGATCGGAGGGCCCGGGGCGGCGGGCTGCGGGTTCGTACGTCCGGGTCCGGATCCTCCCGGTGTCCAGGGGATCGATCCCGTGGGAGGGTAGGCTAACCTAACCTCGTGTTGGTCGAGAGCCCCTCCCGTGCGAGCGCGGAGCCGGTCGGTCCTGTCCGGAAACCGTCGCGTCGCCATTCCCTGCGTGCCGTCGGACTGGTCGTGGCCGTCGGCGTCCTGCTGCTGGTCTGTGTCCTGAGCATCATGATCGGTGCCAAGCCGGTGCCGCTCGGCGACGTGTGGCACGGACTGTTCCAGAACAGCGGCATCCGCAACGACGTCGTCATCCACGACGTCCGCGTCCCCCGCACCATCCTCGGGCTGCTCGTCGGCCTGGCGCTCGGGCTCTCCGGGGCCGTCATGCAGGGCCTCACCCGCAACCCGCTCGCCGAGCCCGGGCTGCTCGGCGTCAACGCCGGCGCCGCCGCGGCGGTCGTGTCCGCGATCGCGTTCCTCGGGGTCACCGACGCCGACACCTACGTGTGGTTCGCCTTCATCGGCGCCGCGGTCGTCTCCGTCCTCGTCTACGTCCTCGGCGGCAGCCGCAGCGCCACCCCCGTGCGCCTCGCGCTCGCCGGCACGGCGGCCACCGCCGCGCTGTACGGGTACGTCAACGCCGTGCAGCTGCTGGACTCCGCCGCCCTGGACCGGCTGCGCTTCTGGACGGTCGGCTCGCTCGCCTCCGCCACCATGGACACCGTCGGGCAGGTCGCGCCCTTCATCCTGGTCGGCGCCGTGCTCGCGCTGCTCATCGCCCGACCGCTGAACGCCATGGAGCTCGGCGACGACACCGCCCGCGCCCTCGGCGCCCACCTCAACCGCACCCGGGCGATCGCGATGGTCTCGGTCACGCTGATGTGCGGGGCCGCGACCGCCGCCTGCGGCCCGATCGTCTTCCTCGGCCTGATGGTCCCGTACATCGTGCGGTCGATCACCGGCCCGGACATGCGCTGGATCCTCCCGTACGCGGCCGTCCTGTCGCCCGTGCTCCTGCTCGGCTCCGACATCATCGGCCGGGTCGTCGCCCGGCCCTCCGAACTCCAGGTCGGCATCGTCACCGCGCTCATCGGCGGGCCCGTCTTCATCCGACTCGTCCGCCGCAAGAGGATGGCCACCCTGTGAGCACCAAGACCCTGCGGACCGCCGGCGGGCTCTCCGTACGCTACGCACCGCGCGCGCTCCTCTCCGTCCTCGGCCTGCTCCTGCTGGCCGTCGCCGCCGCGGTCGTCCTCATCGGCAGCGGCGACTTCCCCATCGCGCCCGCCGACGTCGTCGCCACCCTGCTCGGCCACGGCACGCCCGTGCAGGAGTTCGCCGTCATGGACCTGCGGCTGCCGAGAGTCCTGGTGGCCGTCTTCGTCGGCGCCGCGCTCGGCATCGGCGGCGCGGTCTTCCAGTCGGTCTCCCGCAACCCGCTGGGCAGCCCCGACGTCATCGGCTTCGGCCAGGGCTCCACCGTCGGCGCGCTCACCGTCATGGTGCTCTTCCAGGGCGGCGCCGCCGCGGCGGCCGGCGGCGCGGTCGTCGGCGGCCTCGTCACCGGCGTCGTGATCTACCTGCTCGCCTGGAAGCGCGGGGTGAGCGGCTACCGGCTCGTGCTCATCGGCATCGGCGCCGCCGCCATGCTCACCGCCGTCATCAACTACCTCATCACCAAGGCGCAGTTCGTCGACGCCGCCCGGGCCACCGTCTGGATGACCGGATCGCTCGACGGCCGCGACTGGGCCCAGTTCTGGCCGCTGCTCGCCGTCAGCTGCGTGCTGCTGCCGGTCGTGCTCGGCCACGGGCGGGCGCTGCGCATGCTGGAGATGGGCGACGACGCCGCCTACGCCCTCGGGGTGAAGGTCGAGCGGACCCGGATCGTGCTCATGGGCTCGGCCGTGCTGCTCGTCGCGGTCGCCACCGCCGCCGCGGGGCCGATCGTCTTCGTCTCCCTCACCGCGCCCCAGCTGGCCCGCCGGCTCACCCGCTCGCCCGGGCCCAACCTCGCCGCGTCCGCGCTGATGGGCACCGCCCTGCTGCTCCTCGCCGACTGGGCCGCCACCAACGCGTTCGGCGAGCGCCAGCTGCCGGTCGGCGTCGTCACCGGCGTCCTCGGCGGCTGCTACCTGCTGTGGCTGCTCGTCAGCGAGCGCAAGGCGGGCCGGATATGACCACCCAGAACACCACCAGGAGCAAGGGTATGAACGGGCAGCAGCAGGCGCAGCGGCTCATGGCCGAGTCGGTCACGCTCGCCTACGACCAGCGGGTCATCGCCCGCGACCTCAGCGTCGCGATCCCCGACAACTCCTTCACCGTCATCGTCGGGCCCAACGCCTGCGGCAAGTCGACGCTGCTGCGCGCCCTCTCCCGGATGCTCAAGCCCAGCCAGGGGCGCGTCCTGCTCGACGGGCAGGCGATCCACTCGCTGCCCGCCAAGAAGGTCGCCAAGACGCTCGGCCTGCTGCCGCAGTCCTCCGTCGCCCCCGACGGCATCACCGTCGCCGACCTCGTCGCCCGGGGCCGCTACCCCCACCAGGGGCTGCTGCGCCAGTGGTCGCCCGAGGACGAGCGGATCGTGCAGGAGTCGATGGCCGCGACCGGGGTCGCCGAACTCGCCGAGCGGTACGTCGACGAGCTCTCCGGCGGTCAGCGGCAGCGCGTCTGGATCGCCATGGCCCTCGCCCAGCAGACCCCGCTGCTGCTGCTCGACGAGCCGACCACCTTCCTCGACATCCAGCACCAGATCGACGTCCTCGACCTGTGCGCCGAGCTCCACGAGAACCAGGGCCGCACCCTCGTCGCCGTCCTGCACGACCTCAACCACGCCGCCCGTTACGCCACCCACCTGATCGCCTGCCGCGACGGCGAGGTCGTCGCCGAGGGGCCGCCGTCCGAGGTGGTCACGGCGGAGCTCGTCGAGCGGGTCTTCGGGCTGCGCTGCCAGGTCATCGAGGACCCGGAGACCGGCACGCCGCTGGTCGTCCCGGCGGGGCGCAAGGCGAGGGCCGGGCGCAAGGCGGTGGCGCCCGTGGAGTCCGCGGCGCCCGTGGAGGCGGCTCCTGCGGTGCCGGCCGTGCTGCCGGAGCCCGCGCCCGCGACCTGAGCCGAAAGACGCGGCCTAGAGCAGCGAGCGCAGCCGCAGCAGATCGCGGAAGCCCGCCTCCAGGCCGACCCGGCCGGAGGCCCAGGCCTTGGCGAAGTTCAGCTCGCCGTCCACCATCGCCACCAGGTCGTCCCCGGTCATCCGGAGACGGATCTGCGCCTTGTGGGGCGGCGGGCCGGGGACGGTGTCCTCGACCTCGATCCGGCCGTCCACGAGACGCCCCGTGAAGGTCGTGTCCAGGTCGGTGAGGTGGCAGCTCAGGCTGCGGTCGAACGCGGCCGCGCCGCGCACCCCCTCGTCGGCCCGCGCGAGGTTGTCCGAAAGTCTGCTCAGTGCGCCGCGGCACTCGGTGATCGTCGCCATCGCCGTCGACGGTACCCCAGCGCTTCGCGATAGCGTCGGGGCATGAGCGACGCGTACCCGTACCCCGGGGGTGCCCGGCGGGCCGACGGCGACCCGGCGGACCTCGACGAGGACCTCCCGCACCCCCCGCCGGGGCCGGACCCGCTGGCCGCCGTGGCGCCGGCCCTGGCGCCGGCCCTGGCGCCGGCCGTGGTGGGGGCGGCGGTCGCCGCGGAGCCGGGCGGGGACGCCGGGGCCGACCCCTACGAGGCCGCCGGGCCCGCTCCGCTCGGCGTCGTGCGGACCCCCACCGGGCGGCCCGCCGTCGACGCGCTGCTGGACCGGCTCGGCGACGCCGACCACCTCACGGCCGACGGACACCTCGACGTGTACGAGGATGTACACCGTGGGCTGCGCGCCGAGCTGACCTCGCTCGACGAGCACCCCGCCCCCCGTCCGTACGACAACAGGAGCTGAACCGAACGTGGCAGGACCGGTCCGCCGCCGTCTCGACGCCGAGCTGGTACGGCGCAAGCTGGCGCGCTCGCGCGAGCACGCCAGCCAGCTGATCGCCGCGGGCCGGGTGACCGTCGGCAAGACCGTCGCCACCAAGCCCGCCACCCAGGTGGAGACCGCCGCGGCCATCGTCGTCGCCCAGGACGACGCCGACCCCGACTACGTCTCGCGCGGCGGCCACAAGCTGGCCGGGGCCTTCGCCGCCTTCGTGCCGCAGGGCCTGCGCGTCGAGGGCCGGCGCGCCCTGGACGCGGGCGCCTCCACCGGCGGCTTCACCGACGTGCTGCTGCGCGCCGGCGCCGCCCACGTCATGGCCGTCGACGTCGGCTACGGGCAGCTCGCCTGGTCGCTGCAGAGCGACGAGCGGGTCACCGTCAAGGACCGCACCAACGTGCGCGAGCTGACCCTCGACGCCATCGACGGCATCCCCGTCGACCTCGTCGTCGGCGACCTGTCGTTCATCCCGCTCGGCCTCGTGCTGCCCGCCCTCGCCGCCTGCACCGGGCCCGGCGCCGACCTCGTCCTGATGGTCAAGCCGCAGTTCGAGGTCGGCAAGGAGCGGCTCGGCACCGGCGGCGTCGTGCGCAGCGCCGAGCTGCGCGCCGACGCCGTGAAGAACGTGGCCCGGCAGGCGGGCGAGCTCGGGCTCGGTGTCCTCGGCGTCACGGCCAGCCCGCTGCCCGGGCCCTCGGGCAACGTCGAGTACTTTCTGTGGCTGCGGGCCGGGGCGCCCGCCCTTGATCCGGCGGACGTCGACCGCGCCGTGGCGGAAGGACCTCGTTGAGCACTGGTTCGAGCACCTCGACCGACAGCACCCGTACCGTCTTCCTGCTCGCGCACACCGGCCGGCCGGCCGCGGTGCGCAGCGCCGAACTCGTCGTCCTCGGGCTGCTCCGCAGCGGCATCGGGGTGCGCGTCCTGGAGGCGGAGGCGGCCGACCTGCCGCTGCCGCCGTCCGTGGAGAAGGTCCCGGAGGCCTGCTCCGACGCGCTCGACGGCTGTGAACTCCTCGTCGTCCTCGGCGGCGACGGCACCCTGCTGCGCGGCTCCGAGTTCTCCCGCGCCTCCGGGGTGCCGATGCTCGGCGTCAACCTCGGCCGGGTCGGCTTCCTCGCCGAGGCCGAGCGCGACGACCTCGACAAGGTCGTCGACCGGGTCGTGACCAAGGCGTACGAGGTCGAGGAGCGGATGACCCTCGACGTGACCGTCTACCAGAACGGCGACGTCCTGCACCGGGACTGGGCGCTCAACGAGGCGGCCGTGCAGAAGGTGTCGCCGGAGCGGATGCTGGAGGTCGTCCTCGCGATCGACGGGCGGCCGGTGACCGGCTTCGGCTGCGACGGCGTCATCTGCGCGACGCCGACCGGCTCGACCGCGTACGCCTTCTCGGCGGGCGGGCCGGTGATCTGGCCGGAGGTCGAGGCGCTGCTCATGGTGCCGATCGGGGCGCACGCCCTGTTCGCCAAGCCGCTGGTCACCACGCCCGACTCGGTGCTCGCCGTCGAGGTCGAGCCGCACACCCCGCACGGGGTGCTGTGGTGCGACGGCCGGCGGACGGTGGAGCTCCCGGCCGGCGCCCGGGTCGAGGTCCGGCGCGGCGCCGTCCCGGTCCGGCTCGCCCGGCTGCACCACGCCTCCTTCACGGACCGGCTGGTGGCGAAGTTCGCCCTGCCGGTGTCGGGATGGCGCGGGGCGCCGCACTGACGCCGGCGGGGCCGGCCGGCCCTGCCGGGCCGTCGGCGGGACCGGAGATCCACTCCAGTGGGTGATAGAAGGCCCCTCCGACCTGCGGGTTCGCGCTCAGTCGGCAGGGGCCGTCGCACAGCGGTGCCCGGACCTCGTAAGGTCTTCTCCGTGTTGGAGGAGATGCGGATACGGTCGCTCGGAGTCATCGACGACGCGGTGGTCGAGCTGTCGCCCGGGTTCACCGCGGTGACCGGTGAGACCGGCGCGGGCAAGACGATGGTCGTGACCAGCCTCGGGCTGCTGCTCGGCGGGCGCGCCGACCCGGCCCTGGTACGGATCGGGGCGGGCGCCGCCGTCGTCGAGGGCCGCATCGCGCTGCCCCCGGGCGCGCCGGTCGCGGCGCGCGCCGAGGAGGCGGGCGCCGAGCTCGACGAGGGCGCGCTGCTCGTCAGCCGCACCGTCTCGGCCGAGGGGCGCTCGCGGGCGCACCTGGGCGGGCGCTCCGTGCCCGTGGGGCTGCTGGCCGAGCTGGCCGACGAGCTCGTGGCCGTGCACGGCCAGACCGACCAGCAGGGACTGCTCAAGCCGGCCCGGCAGCGCGGCGCCCTCGACCGGTACGCGGGGGACGCCGTCGCCGTCCCGCTCGGCGCGTACGGCGAGGCGTACAAGCGTCTGCGGGCCGTCACCGCAGAGCTGGAGGAGATCACCACCCGGGCCCGGGAGCGGGCCCAGGAGGCCGATCTGCTGCGGTTCGGGCTGGGCGAGATCGAGGCCGTGGCGCCGCTGCCGGGCGAGGACGTCGAGCTGGCCGCCGAGGCGGAGCGGCTCGGCCACGCCGAGTCCCTGGCCTCCGCCGCCGCCCTCGCGCACGCCGCGCTCGCGGGCCAGCCCGAGGACCCGGAGGCCGTGGACGCGACGACGCTGGTCGCGGGCGCGGGCCGGGCCCTGGAGGCCGTACGGGCGCACGACCCGGCGCTCGCCGCGCTCGCCGACCGGATGGGGGAGATCTCCATCCTGCTGTCGGACGTGGCCGGGGAGCTCGCCGGGTACGCCGACGACCTGGACGCCGACCCGCTGCGGCTCGCCGCCGTCGAGGAGCGGCGGGCCCTGCTCACGCAGCTGACCCGGAAGTACGGGGCGGACATCGCGGCCGTGCTCGCCTGGGCCGAGGAGAGCGCGGCCCGGCTCACCGAACTGGACGGCGACGACGACCGCGTCGGCGAGCTGACCGAGGAGCGCGACCGGCTGCGCGACGAGCTGTCGGTGCTCGCGCAGCGGCTCACCGACGCGCGGACGGAGGCGGCCGACCGGTTCGCCGACGCCGTCACCGCCGAACTGGCCTCGCTGGCCATGCCGCACGCGCGGGTGTCGTTCGCGATCCGGCAGACCGAGGACCCCGACGGCGTCGAGGTCGGCGGCCGCCGGGTCGCCTACACGCCGTCCGGCGCCGACGAGGTGGAGCTGCTGCTCGCCCCGCATCCGGGTGCCCCGCCGCGGCCGATCGCCAAGGGCGCGTCCGGCGGTGAGCTGTCCCGGGTGATGCTCGCGGTGGAGGTCGTCTTCGCGGGCACGGACCCGGTGCCGACCTATCTCTTCGACGAGGTCGACGCGGGCGTCGGCGGCAAGGCGGCCGTGGAGATCGGGCGCCGGCTCGCCAAGCTGGCGAAGACCGCGCAGGTCGTGGTCGTCACCCACCTGCCGCAGGTGGCCGCGTTCGCCGACCGCCAGCTGCTCGTGGAGAAGACCAACGACGGCTCCGTGACCCGCTCCGGCGTCACCGTCCTGGAGGGCGAGGACCGGGTGCGCGAGCTGTCCCGGATGCTCGCCGGCCAGGAGGACTCGGAGACCGCGCGGGCGCACGCCGAGGAGCTCCTCGCCACGGCGCGGGCGGACGGATGACGGCCTCCGTCTGACGGCTCGCGGCCCGCGGTTCGCGTCCGGCGGTCGCGTCCGGCGGGCCACGGCGGCGGGTCACGGTCCGGGGGCCCGGTCCGGTCCCCGGCCGCCGTCGGTCCCGTCGGTCCCGTCGCGGTCGGGGGGCGACAGGTGCGTCACGATCCCCTGGCCGGGGCCGGTCTCCCCGGTCACGCGGCGGCGTGCCACGTCGTAGGCCCAGGCGTACGTCGAGACCTTCTTCTCGATCGAGAAGTGCTTGCCCGTGGCGGAGTCGAGCACCGTGTGGAACTCCTCCATGAGCTCCTCCCACACCGCCGACGTGAAGTGCGCGTCCGTCCAGCCGTACAGCCCCTTCAGCTCGCGCTTGACCGCCGAGAAGAAGGACTGCGGCTCCCTGCGCGGCGTGCCGACCCGCACCCCGTTCCGGCTCAGCCACTCCTGGAGTTCCGCCGGGGCGTCCAGCCACTTGTCCGGGCTGTCGCGGAGCTCGGCGTAGTCGACCCAGGCCCAGAAGCTCTCGGCGTCGGCGACGTCGGGGGCCTCGGCGTGGTGGGCGGGACAGAGCAGGGCGAAGTTCCGCACGTCGTTGGAGCCGCCGAGCTTGTCGGGGACCACGTGGCAGCGCTCGACCGGCCGCTTCCAGCAGACCAGGCAGGCGGGCTCGTCCAGCCCCAGGTACGCGGTGATGGCCTTGAGCGTCGGCTTGGACCTGCGCTCCTCCGCGTGCCTCTCGCGCGGCTTCAGGGACAGCTCCGCCGCGTCGTAGCCGTAGTCGCTGCCGTCGTCCGGGTAGCCGATGACCAGGGTGGCGGGCAGGTCGTCGCGCTGACGGTCGTTGCGGACCCGGAAGAGCGGCGTACTGAGTTCGGTCAGGTACTGCAGCAGGTAGCCCATGCCGAAGTCCTGCATCAGCTCGAAGGCGTCGTGGTCGAAGCCCCCCGCCGAGTTCCGGTGGCCCTGGATGTCGAGGAACAGCAGGCGCGGCGCCCCGGGGGACTCCCGCTGGGCCCAGCCGACCATCTCGAAGAGGCGCTGGGCGCAGCGCTCGAAGTTCTCGTACACCTTCATGTCGTGGTAGATCGCCACCCCTTCGGGCGTCTTCCCCGGACCCCTGCGGGTCTGCTGCCGCGGCTTCCTCGCCATGTCCCCTCCCGTGTCACGTCGTGCGCGGACAGCCTGTCAGCCGCCTCTGACACGGCGTTAGGCTGAACGGCATGATCAGGACAGGTGGCAGGGCCGCTTCGCTCGCCGTGGCCGCCGGGGTGTCCCGGGGCGTGTACGAGGGGCTGCGGCGGATCGGCGGACCCCGCTGGGAGCGGACGAACCACGCGGGGCGGGGCGTCCCCCTGTACGCGGGACCCGCGGTCGCCCTCGGTGCCGCCGCGGGGGCCGGGGCGGTGCCCGGCGGGGGGCCGGCCGTCCTCGCGGTGCTGGCGGCGGGGGCGTGCGGGGCGTACGGAGACGTCCGGGGCGACGTCCCCGGTGACGGTGACGGTGACGGTGACGGCCGCGGTGACGGCCGGCGCGGCTTCCGGGCGCGGCTCGCGGCGCTGCGGGAGGGCGAGGTGACCGCCGGGGCGGTCAGGCTGTTCGGGATCGGGGCCGCCTCCCTGGCGGCCGGGGCGCTGCTCAAGGAGCGGCCGCTGGACAAGGTCCTCGCGGCGACCGTCATCGCCGGGACCGCCCACCTGGTCGGCCTGGCCGACGGCCGGCCGGGCCGGGCCGGGCTCGTCGTCCTCGCGCTCGGCGCGCCGGGGCTGCTACGGGGGCCGCAGGCCGCCGCGCCCATGGGGGCCGTGGCCGCCGTCCTCGGCGACGACCTGGCCGAGGAGACCCTGCTCGGCGGCACCGGCGCGCACGCCCTCGGGGCGGCCGTCGGCGCGGCCGTCGCCGCCGGGAACGGACGGTTCGGGCTCGCGGTCCACGCGGCGGGGCTGGTCGCGGCGGCGGTGTACGGGGAGCTCGCCGACTGAGTCCGGGCCGGGGCGCACGCGCCACGTCATGCACCGGCCTCACCCGTGTGGGTGATCCCCGTCGGTAAGTTGAGGCGTCGGACACGGCAACGACGTCACTTCGGTGCCGGAACGTGCGTACGGACTGGCATCCTTGGGCGCGTGACACAGCTCCGTACGGTCCAAGTGCTCGGCGGCGGCGGCGCGGGAAGCAGCGCGCACGTCAGATCACTTGCCTCGGGGCTCGTGGCGAGGGGCGTGCGGGTGACCGTGTGCGCCCCGCCCGAACTCGATCACGCCTACGACTTCGCGGGCGCCGGCGCGCACTTCGTGCCGACGCCGCGGCACGGCGGCCCGACGGCCGTCACCGCGCTCCGCAACCTCTCCATCGGCGCGGACGTCGTGCACGCGCACGGTCTCGACGCCTCGGTGCGGGCCGCGCTCGCGCTGTCGGGCGGAGGGCCCCGGACGCCGCTGGTGACGACCTGGCACACCCGCAGCCGGCTGGCCGGCGCCCGGGCCGGGCTGGTACGGCTCCTGGAGCGGAGGACCGTGCGGGCCGCGGCCGTCGTGCTCGGCACCTCCTCGGAGCTGGTCGACCGGGCGCGGCGGCGCGGCGCCCGGGACGCGCGGCTCGCGCCGGTGACCGTACCGGCCTCGCGGGCGCCGGTCTGCCTGCACGACGGCAAGGCGCGGGCCGAACTCGGTGCCGTGGACCGGCCGTTGATCATGGCGGTGGGCGCGCTCCAGCCGGGGCGCGGGTACGGGATGCTGCTCGACGCGGCGCGGGTGTGGCGGGACCTGGATCCGCAGCCGCTGCTGGTCATCGCGGGGGAGGGGCCCGAGCGGCCGTTCCTGCAGCGGCGGATCGAGGCGGAGCGGCTGGGGGTGCGGCTGATCGGGCGCCGGGAGGACGTGGCGGAGCTGCTCGCGGCGGCGGACGTCGCCGTCCTGCCGTCCCGCTGGGAGGCCCGCTCCCACCTGGCGCAGGAGGCCCTCCGGCTCGGCGTGCCGCTCGTCGCGACGGCCGTCGGCGGTGTGCCGGAGCTCGTCGGCGACGCGGCGGAGCTCGTGCCGTACGGGGACGCGGAGGGGATGGCGGGGGTGGTGGGGGCGTTGCTCGACGACGCCGAGCGGCGGATGGATCTGGCGGCGGCGGGGCGGATGCAGGCGCGGACGTGGCCCACGGAGGACGAGACGATCGCGCACGTCCTGAGCGTCTACGACGAACTCTCGGCCCGCTAGGTCGTTGTCCGGAAGGTCCCGCCCGGCGCTACTTTCCGGCCGCGGCCCAGCCCCCGGCCGCCCGTGCCCGCCGCCCACGGCGGAACGAGTGACCGCGGGGGTGGGGGCGGCGGCCCGACGGCTACGGCGTGTGGCGTCTGGCCCGCAAGGCCAGGGAGAGGGCCAGGACCGTCTGGGGGTCGTCCAGGTCGGTGCCCAGGAGTTCGGAGATGCGGGCCAGGCGGTTGTAGAGGGTCTGGCGGTTGAGGTGGAGCTCGCGGGCCGTCTCCGCCTTGCGGCCCGCGTGGGCCAGGTAGGTCTCCAGCGTGGGCAGGAGCGGCGGGCGCGAGGTGCGGTCGTGGTCGCGGAGCGGGCCGATCGCGCGGTCCACGAAGGCCGCCAGGTCCGGGTGGTCCCGCAGCCGCCACAGGAGCAGGTCCGTGTCGAGGCGCCGGGCGTCGTACCAGGGGAGTTCGGACAGGCCCTGCGCCGCCGTGGCCGTCTCCGCGGCGTGCCGCAGGCCCGCCGAGGCCGCCGCCCAGCCGCCCGCGACGCCCACGACGACGACCGGCGGGTGGACGCCCGAGCGCTCCAGGCCGGCCCGCTCCACGCCCGCCCGCAGCGCCGCCGCGACCCGGTCGGCGACCGCGGTGCGCTCGGACTCGGAGCGCAGGCCGAGGAGGAGCGGCACCCGGCCCTCCACCGGGCGGACACCCAGCAGGACGGGGACGCCGACGGCGGAGAGCTCCTCCAGGACGGCCCGGGCGAGCAGCGCCCAGTTGCCGGAGGCGGAGAGCTCGGAGGCCAGCCGCATGACCACGGGGAGGAGCGGTCCCTCGCCCGGTTTGAAGCCGAGGACGCGGGCCTGGGCGGGGGCGTCCTCCGCCGAGATGCGGCCCTCCGCGAGGTCGGTCAGGAAGTCGCCGCGGCCGCGCGCCGCCAGCTCCTCCTCCTGCCGGGCCTGCATCAGGACGACCGCGAGCAGCCCGGCGGCCCGCTCGGCGGCCATCCGGTGCACGGGGGTGAGCGGCGAGGAGACGGCGAGCAGCACCAGCCGGGCCCGCACGCTGCCGGAGCCGGGGCCGCCGCCGGGCACGTCGACCAGGACGGAGCCGACCGGCGGCCCGGACTCCCGCGCCGCCCGTCCGCCGCGCAGCCCGTCCCAGACCTGGAGCGGGTCGGCCGGCCCGGACTCGGTGCCCGCCGCGTACAGGAGCTGTCCGTCGGCGGTCTCCAGGAAGACCGGGTTGAGCGAGAAGTCGGCGAGGATCCGCAGCACCTGCGGCACCCCGCCGCCGCCGAGCAACGCCTCGGTGCACTGCCGGTGGACCTCCTCGGCCTGCCGCTGGAGCGCGTAGTGGCCGTTGACGATCTCGGTGTGGATCTCCTCCGTGACGGCGACGAAGGGGACCTCGCGGTGCAGCTGGACGAGCGGGAGGCCGGCCGACCGGGCGGTCTCCACTATCGTCGCCGGCAGCCGGGCGAAGCGCGGGCCGAGCTCCACCACGAGCGCCGCGATGCCCCGCTCGGCGAGCCGCCGGACGAAGGCGCGCTGCTCGGCCGGCCGGGTGCCGAGCCCGAGCCCCGTGGTGAGCAGCAGCTCGCCGCCCTTGAGCAGCGAGGCGATGTTCGGCACCTCGCCGGCGTGCACCCAGCGCACGGTGCGGTGCAGCCGGTCGGCGCCCGCGACGACCTCGGGGAGCCCGCTGCGCAGGCCCGGCAGTTCGAGGGCCCGCTGCACGGTGATCCCGCCCTGATTGTCCATGGGGCCGGACGCTACCCGCGTCCGCGTTCCGGGGACATCACCGGGGCGTTACCGGACCCGACACGTCGTCCGCCAGGGCGACAACTCGTCGCTCCGTGGCGGGAATTGTGCGACCGACTGTCGATTGTGGCCTACGTCACGCACGAGGATGCTCTCGCGCCATGGCAGAGAACCCCACCCCAGAGGTCCACCGGCTCAAGGCGAACTCGGTCGGCCTCGTCGGAGTCGTCTTCATGGCGGTCGCCACGGCGGCCCCGATCACGGCGATGACCGGCAACCTCCCCATCGCCGTCGGTTTCGGCAACGGCATCGGCGCCCCGGCCGGCTATCTCTTCGCGACCGTCGTCCTGACCGTCTTCTCGGTCGGCTACGTCGCCATGGCGAAGCGGATCACCGCGGCCGGCGCCTTCTACGGCTACATCTCGCACGGCCTCGGCCGGATCGCCGGCATGGCCTCCGGCATGCTCGCCGTCCTCGCGTACATCGTCTTCGAGGCCTCCATCGTCGGCGTCTTCGCCTACTTCGCCAAGACGACCGTGGCCGACCAGCTCGGCGTGGACCTGCCGTGGATCGGGTACGCGGCGGTGATGCTCGCGGTCACCGCGGTCCTGTCGTACTTCGACATCAACCTGACCGCCAAGGCGCTCGGGGTGATGCTGGTGGCCGAGATCGCGGTGCTGTTCGCGGTCGCCACCGCCGTGCTGATCGCCGGCGGCGGCCCGGACGGCATCCCGGTCGAGCCGATCAACCCGAAGAACGCCTTCACCGGAGCCTCCGCCGGGCTCGGCCTCTTCTTCGCCTTCTGGTCCTGGGTGGGCTTCGAGTCGACCGCGATGTACGGAGAGGAGTCCCGCGACCCGAAGCGGGTGATCCCCAAGGCGACCCTGATCTCCGTCGTCGGCGTCGGGCTGTTCTACATCTACGTCTCCTGGATGACGATCGCCGGCAACGGCCTGACCGGTTCGGTCAAGCTGTCCGCCTCCGCCAGCCCGCTGGACCTGTTCTTCGCGCCCACCGAGTCCTTCATCGGCGCCTGGGCCGTCGACGCCTTCCAGTGGCTGCTGCTCACCGGCTCCTTCGCCTGCGGCATGGCCTTCCACCAGTGCGCCTCCCGCTACCTCTACGCGATCGGCCGCGAGGGCTTCCTCCACCCGGCGCTCGGCCGCACCCACGCCCGGCACGGCTCGCCGTACATCGCCTCCTTCGTGCAGAGCGTCATCGCGGTCGTCCTCGTCGGCGCCTTCTGGCTCACCGGCCAGGACCCGTACATCCACCTCTACACGCTGCTCGCGATCCTCGGCACGATGGCGATCCTGATCGTGCAGACCCTCTGCTCCTTCGCCGTCATCGGCTACTTCCGCAAGAACCACCCCGAGGACCGGCACTGGTTCAAGACGCTCGTCGCCCCGCTCCTCGGCGGCATCGGCATGGTCGCCGTCGTCGTCCTGCTGATCATGAACATGGAGACCGCGGCCGGGCTCGCCGCCGACTCCCTCTTCTTCAAGGCCATCCCCTGGGTCGTCGGCCTGGTCTTCTTCGGCGGCCTCGGCCTCGGCTTCTACCTGAAGGCCCGGCGCCCCGAGCGCTACGAGATCATCGGCCGGATCGTCCTGGAGGACGCCGCCGAGCGCACCGACACCGACGCGGAGCCCGCCCCCGCCGCCGTACCGCAGAGCTGATCCCTCCACCCGGACGATCTCCCAGGAGCGCCCCATGGCACGCACCAACCCGATGCACCTCCTGAAGAAGCTGGCCGCCGAGCACGCCGAGGCCCGGCGCCTGAACCTCCCCGTCGACGAGCTGCGCGGCCTCAAGGCCGACGGGCCCGGCAGACGGACCCTGCTCCGGTACGCGGCGGCGGCCGGACTCACCGCCTCCGCCGTCTCCGCCGGCACGGCCCTGCCCGCCGCGGCGGCGACACCGCCCGGTCCGCCCGTCAAGGACACGGCCCGGGTGGCCGTCGTCGGCGCGGGCATCGCCGGGCTCACCGCCGCCCTCACCCTCCAGGACGCCGGCCTCAGCCCGGTCCTCTACGAGGCCAACCCCGCCCGGGTCGGCGGCCGCATGTGGACCCAGCGCGAGCACTGGGCCTACGGGCAGACCTCCGAGATCGGCGGCGAGCTCATCGACACCAGCCACAAGAAGATCCTGGAGCTGTGCCGCCGCTTCGGCCTGGCCACCGAGGACTTCCTCGGCGGCGGCCCCAACGGAGCGGAGGAGGTCCTCTGGTTCGGCGGCGCCTACTACCCGCGCGAGCAGGCCGACGTCGACTTCAACGCCGTCTACCAGGCGCTCCACCGCGACCTCGTCGACGCGGGCGAGGTGAAGTGGAACCAGACCACGCCCACCGGCACCGCGCTCGACGACATGTCGCTGTACGAGTGGATCGAGAGCCGCGTCCCCGGCGGCCACTCCTCGCCGCTCGGCCGTTTCCTCGACGTCGCCTACAACGTCGAGTACGGGGCCGACACCACCGACCAGTCCGCGCTCGCCCTCGTCCTGCTCATGGGCTACCAGACCAATCCGGGCAACTTCAACGTGTGGGGCCTGTCCAACGAGCGCTACCACGTCGTCGGCGGCAACGACCGGCTCCCGAACGCCGTCGCCGGGGCGCTGAACCCCGGCACCCTGCGCATGGGCTGGTCGCTGGAGGCCGTGCGCGCCAACGCCGACGGCACCCAGACGCTCACCTTCACCGAGGCCGGCGCCACCCGGACCGTCACCGCCGACCACACCGTGCTGTGCGTACCGCTGCCGATCCTCCAGCGGCTCGACCTGAGCCGGGCCGGCTTCGACCCGCGCATGACCGGCCTGCTGCGGGACGCCCGGATGGGCTACTGCACCAAGCTCAACATGCAGTTCGCCACCCGCCCCTGGCGCGGCACCGGACCCTGGCCCGGGGTCTCGGCCGGGGACTGCTTCACCGACGGCGAGGTGCAGCAGACCTGGGACACCACCAAGATCCAGGGCGGCACCGGCGGCATCCTCCTCCAGTACGGCGGCGGCAGCCTGGCCAGGTCCCTCACCCCGGGCACGCCGTTCGCCACCGAGTCCGACCCGTACGTGCGCGGCCTCGTCACCCGCTACCTGGCGGGCATCGACGCCTTCTTCCCCGGCACCTCCCGGGCGTACACGGGCCGCGCCCAGCTCTCCGCCTGGCACAAGAACCCCTACGCGCTCGGCGCCTACTCGTACTGGCCGGTCGGCTACCTGCACCGCTACGCCGGGTACGAGGGCACCGCGCAGGGCCGGATCCACATCGGCGGCGAGCACTGCTCGTACGACTTCCAGGGCTTCATGGAGGGCGGTGCGACCGAGGGCGAGCGGGCCGCGAAGGAGGTGATCGCCGCGCTGCGGTGAGCCGGGGCGGGCCGAGCCGGGGTGATCCGGTTCAGCCGGCCGGGACGATGTTCTGGTTGAACCGGAACACGTTCTCGGGGTCGTAGGCGGCCTTCACGGCGGCGAGCCGGCGGTAGTTGTCCTCCCCGAACGAGGAGACGATCCGCTGCTCGCCCTCGGCGCCGACGAAGTTCAGATACGTCGCGTCGAGCGCCCAGGGCCGCACGTCGGAGCGGACGTCGTGCACCCACTGCCGCGCCGCCTCGTCGTACGCCGGGTCCTCCCAGGTCGCGAACGGGTGCACCGCCCAGGGCGCGGTGCGCCACGGCTGCGGGTACCCGGAGGGCCCGGCGGCCACGGCCCCGCCCATCAGGAAGAGCACGTGCTGGGTGGCCGTGGACGCGGGGATCCCGGCGCCGCGGTCGCAGAAGACGTCCACGGCCTCGTCCGGGAACTCCCGCAGGTACTCGGCCGACCAGTAGTTCCGCAGCCCCGGCGGGTCGTCCATCATCGACTGCAGGTCCGCGTACGGGATGTCGGTGACGACCTCCACCGCGGGCTCCAGCGCGAACAGCGGCGCGGCGAACTCGCGGAGCTCCCCGACCGGCCCGGCGTGGGTGAACAGCGCCCCGCAGACCAGCTTGCCGACCAGGTCCTCGGGGATGAAGGGCTCCGGGGGCGCCGGCAGGTAGATGGCGCCGCCGCCCATCTCGTCGGGCGCGACGGCCCCGAGGTCCCGGAAGGTGCGCACCACCTCGGGCGCCCTCTCGGGCAGGTACAGCAGCATCGACATGCTCATCCGGGGGAGCGGGTGCACCCGCATCGTGAGCGAGGTCGCCACCCCGAAGTTGCCGCCGCCGCCGTGCAGGGCCCAGAACAGGTCCGGGTTCTCCTCGTCGCTGGCGTGGACGTGCTTGCCCTCCGCGGTGATCAGGTCGACGGCGAGCAGGTTGTCGCTGGCGAGACCGAACTTCCGCTCCAGCCAGCCCGAGCCGCCGCCCAGGGTGAAGCCGCCCACGCCCGTCGTGGACACCCGCCCGCCGGTCGTCGCCACCTGGAACGGCTGGCAGGCGTGGTCCAGGTGGGCCATGGTGGCCCCGCCCTCGATCCGTACCGTCATGTCCTCCGGGTCCACGACCACGGCGTGCATCCGGCGGAGGTCGACGACCAGCGCGCCGTCGATCACGGAGGTCCCGGCGACGCTGTGCCCGCCGCCGCGCACCGCGATCGGCAGCCCGGCCTCGCGGCCGAACAGGATCGCGTTGGACACGTCGGCCTGGTTCGCGCACTGGGCGATCACCGAAGGACGCCGGTCGATCATGCCGTTGTGCAGGGTGCGGGCCTCGTCGTAGCCCGGACCGCCGGGGGTGATCACCTCACCGGCCAGGTCCTCGACCAGTCCGGCCAGGGCGCTCTCGGAGATGTGGGGAGCCATGGGAGCCCCCCTTTCGTACGGGGGGACGGGACCTTCCCATCGTAGGTCCGGCCCCCCGGCGGCGCTCCTCAGCCTCCGTACGCCCCGCTGGCCGTCAGCCGCAGCGCCGTGTCGATCAGCGGGACGTGGCTGAAGGCCTGCGGGAAGTTGCCCACCTGACGCTGGAGCCGGGGGTCCCACTCCTCGGCGAGCAGCCCCAGGTCGTTGCGGAGCGAGAGCAGCCGCTCGAAGAGCTTGCGGGCCTCGTCGACCCGGCCGATCATCGCCAGGTCGTCGGCGAGCCAGAACGAGCAGGCCAGGAACGCGCCCTCGTCGCCCTCCAGGCCGTCCACGCCCGCCTCGTCGCCGGCGGTCGGGTAGCGCAGCACGAAGCCGTCCTCGGTGGACAGCTCCCGCTGGATCGCCTCGATCGTGCCGATCACCCGCTTGTCGTCCGGCGGCAGGAAGCCCATCTGCGGGATGAGCAGCAGCGAGGCGTCCAGCTCCTTGGAGCCGTAGGACTGCGTGAAGGTGTTGCGTTCCTTGTCGTAGCCCTTCTCGCAGACGTCCCGGTGGATGTCGTCGCGCAGCTCGCGCCAGCGCTCCAGCGGGCCGTCGGCGTCCCCGGACTCGATCAGCTTGATGGTGCGGTCGACCGCCACCCAGGCCATCACCTTGGAGTGCACGAAGTGCCGGCGCGGGCCGCGCACCTCCCAGATGCCCTCGTCGGGCTGGTCCCAGTGGGTCTCCAGGTAGTGGATGAGCTTCAGCTGGAGCAGCGAGGCGTAGTCGTTGCGGGACAGGCCCGTCATGTGCGCCAGGTGCAGGGCCTCGGTGACCTCGCCGTACACGTCGAGCTGGAGCTGGTTGGCGGCCCCGTTGCCGACCCGGACCGGGCCGGAGTTCTCGTACCCCGGCAGCCAGTCCAGCTCCGCCTCGCCGAGCTCCCGCTCGCCCGCGATGCCGTACATGATCTGCAGGTTCTCGGGGTCGCCGGCGACGGCGCGCAGCAGCCAGTCCCGCCAGGCGCGGGCCTCCTCGCGGTAGCCGGTGCGCAGCATCGAGGAGAGGGTGATCGCCGCGTCCCGCAGCCAGGTGTAGCGGTAGTCCCAGTTGCGGACGCCGCCGATCTCCTCCGGCAGGGAGGTGGTCGGCGCGGCCACGATCCCGCCGGTCGGCGCGTAGGTGAGCGCCTTCAGGGTGATCAGGGAGCGGACCACGGCCTCCCGGTAGGGGCCGTGGTACGTGCAGTGCTCGACCCACTCGCGCCAGAACTCCGCGGTCGCCGCGAGGGAGCCCTCGGGGTCCGGCAGCGACGGCGGCTCCTTGTGGGAGGGCTGCCAGGAGAGCGTGAAGGTGATCCGGTCACCGGGGGTGACGGTGAACTCGGAGTAGGTGGTGAGGTCCTTGCCGTGGGTCTCGGCGTCGGTGTCCAGCCACACCGAGTCGGGTCCCGCCACGGCCACCGTGCGCTCGCCGACCTTGTGCACCCAGGGGACCACCCGGCCGTAGCTGAACCGCATCCGCAGCGCGGAGCGCATCGGCACCCGGCCGCTGATCCCCTCGACGATCCGGATCAGCTGCGGGGCCCCGTCGCGCGGGGGCATGAAGTCGGTCACCCGGACCGTGCCGCGCGGGGTGTCCCACTCGGACTCCAGGACGAGCGAGTCGCCGACGTAGCGGCGGCGGTCGGCGTGTGGAGCGGGTGAGCCCTCGGGGCCGGCGGGGGCGACCCGCCAGAAGCCGTGTTCCTCGGTGCCGAGCAGCCCCGCGAAGACGGCGTGCGAGTCGAAGCGCGGCAGGCAGAGCCAGTCGACACTGCCGTCCCGGCAGACCAGGGCGGCGGTCTGCATGTCTCCGATGAGTGCGTAATCCTCGATGCGCCCGGCCACGTGCTTCACTCCAGTCGAACGGCCACGTCGCCCCGCGGGGCGCTTACAGGTCAGCGGTCAGGGGATCGTTGACGAGCTCTTGGTCCGGGGGAGGGCGGGGGTGGTGCCGTGCCGGTCCGGCTCGGCAGCGCGTGTTCCGAGCAGGATACGACGCACCCTAGTGACCGAAGGCGCCGATCTTGTAACGCCGTTGATCCGTTCGGGTGAACGGGTCTTGACCCCGGCCAAGACCCCGGCCGTGCCCCCTCCGCGGTTCCCGGGCCGAGCCGCCCGGCGGACGGCGTGTCGCGGTACGTGTGCACCCGACTGCCCCGTGTGGCCGGAAGCGGTCTCCCGATGTCGCTGATACCCTGGTACCCCGTGGACCGGTGGGAAACGGCGACAGCCGAGGACCCCGCAACCGCAGCGACGGCACCCCCCGATTCTTCCGGAGGGGACGCCGGTACGCACCTCCAGAACGCGACCACGGGAGCCCCCTCTTGGCGATGCCGCCCAACACCACGACGACCAAGCACATCTTCGTCACCGGGGGTGTCGCCTCCTCCCTCGGCAAGGGCCTGACCGCCTCCAGCCTGGGTGCGCTCCTCAAGGCCCGCGGCCTGCGGGTCACGATGCAGAAGCTCGACCCGTACCTGAACGTCGACCCGGGCACGATGAACCCCTTCCAGCACGGTGAGGTGTTCGTCACCAACGACGGCGCCGAGACCGACCTGGACATCGGCCACTACGAGCGCTTCCTCGACGTCGACCTCGACGGCTCGGCCAACGTCACCACCGGCCAGGTCTACTCGCAGGTCATCGCCAAGGAGCGGCGCGGCGAGTACCTCGGCGACACCGTCCAGGTCATCCCGCACATCACCAACGAGATCAAGTCCCGCATCCGCCGCATGGCGACGGACGACGTGGACGTCGTGATCACCGAGGTCGGCGGCACCGTCGGCGACATCGAGTCGCTGCCCTTCCTGGAGACCGTCCGCCAGGTCCGCCACGAGGTCGGCCGCGACAACGTCTTCGTCGTGCACATCTCGCTGCTGCCCTACATCGGCCCCTCCGGCGAGCTGAAGACCAAGCCGACCCAGCACTCGGTCGCCGCCCTGCGCAACATCGGCATCCAGCCCGACGCGATCGTGCTGCGCGCCGACCGCGAGGTCCCGACCGCCATCAAGCGCAAGATCTCGCTGATGTGCGACGTCGACGAGGCCGCGGTGGTCGCCGCCATCGACGCCAAGTCGATCTACGACATCCCGAAGGTGCTGCACTCCGAGGGCCTGGACGCCTACGTCGTCCGCAAGCTGGACCTGCCCTTCCGCGACGTGGACTGGACCGTCTGGGAGGACCTCCTGGACCGCGTCCACAACCCCGACCACGAGGTCACCGTCGCGCTCGTCGGCAAGTACATCGACCTGCCCGACGCGTACCTCTCGGTCACCGAGGCCATGCGGGCCGGCGGCTTCGCCAACAAGGCCCGGGTCAAGGTCAAGTGGGTCACCTCCGACGACTGCAAGACCCAGGCCGGCGCCGAGAAGCAGCTCGGCGACTGCGACGCCGTCCTCATCCCCGGCGGCTTCGGCGACCGCGGCGTGAGCGGCAAGGTCGGCGCGATCCAGTACGCCCGCGAGAACAAGGTGCCGCTGCTCGGCATCTGCCTCGGCCTGCAGTGCATCGTCATCGAGGCGGCGCGCAACCTCGCCGACATCCCCGAGGCCAACTCCACCGAGTTCGACCCGGCCACCGCGCACCCCGTCGTCTCGACGATGGAGGAGCAGCTGGCGTACGTCGAGGGCGCGGGCGACCTGGGCGGAACGATGCGCCTGGGCCTCTACCCGGCCAAGCTCGCCGAGGGCTCCGTCGTGCGCGAGGCCTACGACGACCAGCCGTACGTGGACGAGCGCCACCGTCACCGCTACGAGGTGAACAACGCGTACCGCGCGGAGCTGGAGAAGAAGGCCGGTCTGGTCTTCTCCGGCACCTCCCCGGACAACAAGCTGGTGGAGTTCGTCGAGTACCCGAAGGACGTCCACCCCTACCTGGTCGCCACCCAGGCGCACCCGGAGCTCAAGTCCCGCCCGACCCGCCCGCACCCGCTCTTCGCGGGCCTGGTGAAGGCGGCCGTCGAGCGCAAGACGGGCAAGCCGGCCCAGTAGTCGCCTGGCGTTACCGTTGCCGGGGTACGGGTCCCTTCCGGGACGCGTACCCCGGTTTTCGTACGTGGCCATGCGGGAGGACAGCTGATGCAGGTGCAGGACACCCCGGAGGAGTGGCGGGTCGTCGCCACCACCACCCCCTTCAGGGGAGCCAAGACGAGTGTCCGCACGGACGACGTGGTCATGCCGGACGGCTCCGTCGCCCGACGCGACTACCAGGTGCACCCCGGCTCGGTCGCGGTCGTCGCCCTCGACGAGCGGGACCGGGTCCTCGTGATCAAGCAGTACCGGCACCCGGTGCGCGAGAAGCTCTGGGAGGTCCCGGCCGGGCTGCTCGACGTGGTCGGCGAGAACCCGCTGCACGCCGCCCAGCGGGAGCTGTACGAGGAGGCGCACGTCAAGGCCGAGGACTGGCGGGTCCTCGTGGACGTCTTCCCCAGCCCCGGCGGCTCCGACGAGGCCGTGCGGATCTTCCTCGCGCGCGGGCTGTCCGAGGCGGAGGGCGAGCGGTACGAGGTCTCCGACGAGGAGGCCGACATGGAGCTGGCCCGGGTCCCGCTCGCGGAGCTGGTCCGCGGCGTCCTCGCCGGGGAGCTGCACAACACCTGCCTGGTGGTGGGCCTCCTCTCGCTCACGGCCGCGCTGAACGGGGACGGGCCGGACGCGCTGCGGCCCGCGGACGCGCCCTGGCCGGCGCGCCCCTTCGAGGCGTAGTCCCGGGCCCCGGGCCCGGTCGGGGCCGGGGCGGGCACGGCGTGGCGCGCGACGCCACGCCGCCGGTCAGACAATCCAGTGATCCGATCGGGGGATTTGTCCGCCGCGCTCCGCCGGGTCCGCGCCGTGCCCTGAACTACGCTCGGAAGCGCCCGTGCGGACCCCCCGCGGGATCGGCTCGTGCGCAGGTGGACGGGAGAGTGGCCCGTGACGGATCAGGCGGTCGGGGGTCCCCCCGGACGGAGTCCGGGAGACGTGGGCGCCTCGCGGTTCTACGGTCGCCAGCGGGAGTTGAAGGCCCTGCGTGCCGACATCCAACGCACCGGCCTCGACACCCTCACCGGCCGCAAGGCCCCCCGCGCGCGGGTCCTGCTGATCGCCGGCAAGCCCGGCTCCGGGCGCACCGCCCTCGCCGAGGAACTGGTCGCCGGCCTCGCCGCCGACTACCCCGGCGGGGTGTTCCGGGTCCGGCTCACCGAACCCGGCGGCGACCCCGTCCCCACCGGCCGGGCCGCCCAGGAACTCCTCGCCGCGCTCGGTGTCGCCGAGCCCCCCCGGCGCCGCCGAGGACGAGCTCGCCTCCCTGGTCCGCGCGGCCTTCGCCGACCGCAGGGCGCTCCTGCTCCTCGACGACGCCGTCGACGCCGAGCAGGTCGACCCGCTGCTCCCCGACAACCCGGACAGCCTGGTCGTCGGCGTCGCCCGCGGCCCGCTCACCGGCATCCCGGACGTCCGGCCCTGCACCCTCGGCGGCCTCGACCCCAAGTCGGCCATCGAACTGCTCACCTCCTTCACCGGCTCGGTCCGGGTCACCGTCGACCCGCAGGCCGCCGAGACCCTCGCCGAGGAGTGCGGCGGACTGCCCGGCGCGCTGGTCCTGGCCGGCGGCTGGCTCGCCGCCCGGCCCAAGGCCTCCGTCGCCGATCTCGCCAAGCGGCTGCGCGCCCTCACCGGCGACCCGGTCACCCGCGCGTTCACCCTCGTCCACGCCTCGCTGCCGCAGCCCGCCGCCCGGATACTGCGCCACCTCTGCCTCGCCCCGCTGGGCCGGGCGGACGCCCACACCGCCTCCGCGCTGGCCGGCTGCTCGGTCTCCGCGGCGACCGCCACCCTCGCCGACTTCGCCGCGCTCGGTCTCGTCCGGGAGGTCCCGGACGGGGACGGGCAGTACGAGCTGCCCGCGCACCTGGTCCCGCTGCTGCGCGAGCAGCTGCAGGAGTGCGACCGGCCGGCCGAGACGCAGCTGGCCCGGGCCCGGATGCTGGAGCGGACCGTGCGGCTGCTCCAGTCCGGCCGCGCGGTCACCGAGCCGGAGGGCTCCCCGGCCCGCCGCAGGCTGGCGGGGCTGCCCCGCGCCCTGCGCTTCCCGAACGCCGCCACCGCCGCCGCCTGGCTGGACAGCCGCCGGCCCGTGCTGCTCGCCGCGGCCCGGCTCGCCGTCGCCGACGGGGAGCTCGACACCCTGGCCCGCCGGCTGATCGCCGCCCTGGTCCGGGCGCTGGCCGCGCACCGGGGCGCCGAGGCGGCGGCCCCCGACCTCTACGGGCTGCACCGGCTGGTGCTGGACGTCGCCGAGCGGCGCGGGCTGCACCGGGAGCGGGCCGCGGCCCTGCTGAACCTGGCCGACCTGGATGCCAGGACCGGACGCACCCAGGACGCATTGCTGCGATATCGGTCGGCTTTGGAGGCCGGCAGGGAAGCAAATGACCCGTACGCGGTGGGTCGCGCAATGGAATCCGTAGGTGGGGCCTATCAGGAGCTGGGGGACTGGCACCGGGCCGGCGACTGGTACGGGCGGGCGCTGGCCCAGCGGCTGGCCCGTGACGAGCGCGCCGACCAGGCCCGGCTCTACGGCCGGCTCGGCGCGGTGCACACCTACGCGGGCCGCTACGGCGAGGCCCTGCGCAGCTGGCGCGCCGCCGCGTCCGGCTACCGCAGGCTCGCCGATCTCCCGGGCTACGCAAGGGCGTTGAGCGAGGCGGCCCGGGTCCAGGAGTACGCGGGCCGTCCCGAGGAGTGCCTGCGCAGCTGCGAGGAGGCGGTCGAGTGGGCCCGGCGCGCCAAGGACGTACGGCTCCAGGCGGCGCTCCAGCTCCGGCTCGCGGACACCCTGGACCGGCTCGGCGACCCGGCGGCGGCGCGACTGCACAGGTCGGCGGCGGAAAGACTGCTGGGAACCGGTTCCTCCGCCTACGAAATCCGTAGTGCTTCTGTCGAAGATTAGTACTTTGAAAGGCTAGACAGCGGGAACTCCTTCATTAGACTGGTTGAGCCGCGTTCGGTCGCGGTCTGTGCCGGTGTGCCGCAGTGCATCCGGGTATGTATGGCTTTGCCGGGCTTTCCCCGGTGCGGCCACACCGCAGTCACCCCCGTCTTCCCCCCTGATTCAAGGACCGTGATCGACGATGAAGGTCGGCATCCCCCGCGAGGTCAAGAACAACGAGTTCCGCGTGGCCATCACCCCTGCCGGTGTCCACGAGCTCGTCCGCAACGGCCACCAGGTCTTCATCGAGCAGAACGCCGGTGTCGGCTCCTCGATCACGGACGAGGAGTACGTCGGCGCCGGCGCCGAGATCCTCGCCACCGCCGACGAGGTCTGGGCCACCGCCGACCTGCTGCTCAAGGTCAAGGAGCCGATCGCGGAGGAGTACCACCGCCTCCGCAAGGACCAGACCCTCTTCACCTACCTGCACCTCGCCGCCTCCAAGGAGTGCACGGACGCCCTCCTGGAGTCCGGCACCACCGCCATCGCGTACGAGACGGTCGAGACCGCGAACCGCGCGCTCCCGCTGCTCGCCCCGATGTCCGAGGTCGCGGGCCGCCTGGCCCCGCAGGTCGGCGCCTACCACCTGATGCGCTCGGCCGGCGGCCGCGGCGTGCTCCCCGGCGGCGTCCCCGGCACCCACGCCGGCGAGTGCGTGGTCATCGGCGGCGGCGTCTCCGGCTGGAACGCCGTGCAGATCGCCATCGGCCTGGGCTTCCACGTGACCCTGCTCGACCGCGACATCAACAAGCTCCGCGAGGCCGACAAGATCTTCGGCACGAAGGTCAAGACGATCGTCTCCAACGCCTTCGAGCTGGAGAAGGCCGTCGTCGAGGCGGACCTCGTCGTCGGTGCCGTCCTCATCCCCGGCGCCAAGGCCCCGAAGCTGGTCACCAACGAGCTCGTCGCCAAGATGAAGCCCGGAAGTGTCCTTGTCGACATTGCCATCGACCAGGGCGGCTGCTTCGAGGACTCCCACGCGACCACCCACGCCGAGCCGACCTTCCAGGTCCACAACTCGGTCTTCTACTGCGTCGCCAACATGCCGGGCGCGGTCCCGAACACCTCCACCTACGCCCTCACCAACGCCACGCTGCCCTACATCGTGTCGCTGGCGAACAACGGCTGGGTCGAGGCGCTGCGCCGTGACGCCGCCCTCGCCAAGGGCCTCAACACCCACGACGGCAAGGTCGTCTACAAGGAGGTCGCCGAGGCCCACGGTCTCGAGCACGTCGAGCTGAGCACCCTCATCGGCTGACCCTCCGCACGCTCCACACAAGAGGAGAAACGGTCGGTCAACGCCTTCCGTCAACCTCACGCATCGGGCCGGACCTTGTCGAGCAAGGTCCGGCCCGATGTGCGTCCGGACACGTTCCGACGCCTGGTCAACTCGCCTCGAACGTAACTCTTTAACCGTTTCGCGCACCCCTGAAACGTACGGTTCCATGCCTGCGCACCCTTGACAGCGGGGTGTTCGGTTGCCGACACATCGGGCCGGGTCCGGCGGATTGTGTTGCTGCGGACCGGTGACACGCCATAGAGTCGCCAACCGTCGGCATGGTGCCACGCTGACCTATCGATAAATGTTCCTGGTCACATCCAAGGAGGTAAGACGACTTGTGAATGAGTCGACATTTACTCCCGGGGGTGCGGAGCCAGGAGCCCCGATCGGCTCCGTCGCGGTGCGGACCTTCGCGACGCACCAGCCCATGACGCCAGCCCATACGATGAAGATGACGGACGGCCTACACGTGAACGCCACGGCCGGCAACGAGATGGGCCGAGAGTCCACCCACTTCGCCGCCTTTGACGAGGTGCCCGAGGGGCACTTCTACGACCCCGACGCCGAGTACGAGCCCGACCCGGAGTACGCGGCCACCCTCGCACCCGACGCTGCCCGCCAGCGCCGCGAGCGGATCGGCCCCACCGGACGGCCCCTGCCGTACTTCCCGATCCCGGGCCCGCTGACCGACCACGGTCCCGCGAAGATCATCGCGATGTGCAACCAGAAGGGCGGCGTCGGCAAGACCACGTCGACCATCAACCTGGGCGCCGCGCTCGCCGAGTACGGACGGCGGGTCCTGCTCGTCGACTTCGACCCGCAGGGAGCCCTGTCGGTCGGCCTCGGCGTGAACCCGATGGAGCTCGACCTCACCGTCTACAACCTGCTCATGGAGCGGGGCATGTCGGCGGACGAGGTGCTGCTCAAGACCGCGGTCCCCAACATGGACCTGCTCCCGAGCAACATCGACCTCTCCGCCGCCGAGGTGCAGCTGGTCTCCGAGGTCGCGCGCGAGTCCACGCTCCAGCGCGCCCTCAAGCCGCTGATGAACGACTACGACTACATCGTGATCGACTGTCAGCCCTCGCTCGGCCTGCTGACCGTGAACGCCCTGACGGCCGCTCACAAGGTCATCGTGCCGCTGGAATGCGAGTTCTTCGCGCTGCGCGGCGTGGCCCTGCTGACCGAGACGATCGAGAAGGTCCAGGAGCGGCTCAACCCCGACCTGGAGCTCGACGGCATCCTCGCCACGATGTACGACTCGCGGACGGTGCACTCGCGCGAGGTGCTGGCGCGCGTCGTCGAGGCCTTCGACGACCACGTGTACCACACGGTGATCGGCCGTACGGTGCGCTTCCCGGAGACCACCGTCGCCGGTGAGCCCATCACCACGTACGCCTCCAACTCCGTGGGCGCCGCCGCCTACCGTCAGCTCGCCAGGGAGGTGCTCGCCCGGTGTCACGCCGAGTGAGTCTGCCCGGCGCCGACGAACTGTTCCGTACGACCGGGGGGATGGCGCTCCAGGCGTCCTCGCCGCGCCGGGCCGTCCCGGCCCCGGCGGGGGAGAGCGACACGGCGGCCTCGGAAGGCGGGGCGGGCGGGGCGGAGCACGCCTCCGCCGACGCCGATCCGTCCGAGCCGCGCGCCCGCACGGCGGAGGCGGAGGCCCCGGCCCCCGCTCCGTCGAAGACCCCGGCCGCCGCCCCCGCCTCCACCCAGGCGGCCCGTCGGCGCGCCCGCGCCGCCAACCGGCGGCCCAGCGGGCGTGAGCGCCACGACGAGAAGATCACGGTCTACGTCTCCGCCGAGGAGCTGATGGACCTGGAGCACGCGCGCCTGGTGCTGCGCGGCGAGCACGGCCTCGCGGTCGACCGCGGCCGGATCGTCCGCGAGGCGGTCGCCGTGGTCCTGGCGGACCTGGAGTCCCGCGGCGACGCGAGCATCCTCGTCCGCCGCCTGCGCGGCCGCTGACGGTAGCCTGCGGGCTCCCGCACCCCCGCTCCACCAGGACCTCGATGCCCCACCCCCCTGACGAAACGTCCCGCCCGCCCCGCCGCCGCCTCCTGGGCCGCGGACCGGGGTCGGCCCCGCCGCCCCTCCCCGGTCCCGGCGAGCCGGCCCCGCCGGCCGAGCCCGCGGACCCGGGGGCGCCGGAGGGGGCGTACGGGGCCGAAGAGGGCGCGTACGGGGCCGAGGAGGGCGCAGAGGAGGCGTACGGCGCCGAGGAGGTCCTCGCGAGGCCCGACGGCGCCGGGAAGGGCTCCGCGGAGCCCAGGAGCGCCGAGGCGCCCGGGGCGGCCCACGACGCCGTGGACGTCCCCGCCGCGCCCCACGCTGCCGCGCACGCCCCTTGTGAGCCCCTGGCCGCCGGGGGTGCCCCTGTCGACCCCGGCGGCGCCGGTGGGGTGCTCATCCCCGAGCCCGCGGAGCCCGTGCCCGTCGCCGACGCGCCCGCCGGCGCCGACGCGCCCGCCGGCGCCGACGCGCCCGCCGACGGGCGGTTCACCGTGCGGCTCGCGAACTTCGAGGGGCCGTTCGACCTGCTGCTGCAGCTCATCTCCAAGCACCGGCTCGACGTCACGGAGGTCGCCCTCTCCAAGGTCACCGACGAGTTCATGGCGCACATCCGCGCCATGGGCCCCGACTGGGACCTCGACCAGACCACCGAGTTCCTGGTCGTCGCCGCCACGCTGCTCGACCTCAAGGCCGCCCGGCTGCTGCCCGCGGCCGAGGTGGAGGACGAGGCCGACCTCGCGCTCCTGGAGGCGCGGGACCTGCTCTTCGCGCGGCTGCTGCAGTACCGCGCGTACAAGCGGATCGCCGAGATCTTCGCCGAGCGCTGGGAGGCCGAGGGGCGCCGCCACCCCCGCACCGTCGGTCTGGAGCCGCACCACGCCGAGCTGCTGCCCGAGGTCGTCATCTCCATCGGTGCCGAGGGCTTCGCCGCCCTGGCGGTCAAGGCCATGCAGCCGAAGGCCGAGCCGCAGGTGTACGTCGACCACATCCACGCGCCCCTCGTCAGCGTCCGCGAGCAGGCGGGGATCGTCGTCGCCCTGCTGCGCGAGCGCGGCGTGCTGAGCTTCCGGGAGCTCGCCGAAGGGGCCGGCGACACGCTCACCGTCGTCGCGCGCTTCCTGGCGCTCCTGGAGCTCTACCGGGAGAAGGCCGTCGCCCTCGACCAGGAGACCGCCCTCGGGGACCTCACCGTCTCCTGGACGGGCGGGGAGACGGACCCGTCGGGGGCCGTCACCGACGAGTTCGACCAGGAAGACCCCGCCGACCCCGCCGACCCCGCCGACCCCGCCGGCCCCGCCGGCCGGACCGAACGCACCGACCCCGCAGACCAGGAGGCCGCCCCGTGAGCGAGCTCGACCTCAAGCCCGCGCTCGAAGCCGTCCTGATGGTCGTCGACGAGCCGGCCACCGAGGCCCACCTCGCCAAGGTGCTCGACCGCACCCCCCCGCGAGGTCGCCGACGCCCTGCGCGAGCTCGCCGACGAGTACACGGCCCAGGGCCGCGGGTTCGAGCTCCGGGTGGTCGCCGGGGGCTGGCGGTTCTACACCCGCGCCGCGTACGCCCCCGCAGTCGAGGCCTTCGTCCTGGACGGGCAGCAGGCCCGGCTCACCCAGGCGGCCCTGGAGACGCTGGCGGTCGTCGCGTACCGCCAGCCGGTCAGCCGCTCGCGGGTCTCCGCGGTGCGCGGAGTGAACTGCGACGGGGTCATGCGCACCCTCCTCCAGCGGGGTCTGGTGGAGGAGGCGGGCGCGGAACCCGAAACAGGTGCGATCCTGTACAGGACGACGAACTACTTCCTGGAGCGGATGGGCCTGCGCGGCCTGGACGAGCTCCCGGAACTTGCACCCTTCCTCCCCGAGGCGGAAGCGGTGGAGCCGGACTCCCTGGAGGGGGTCCCCTCGTTCGATCCGGACGAGGACGAGACTGACGAGACTACGGAAGACTGATGCGAAGCAGCAGCGGCAGGAACAGCAGCGGAAACAACGGCGGGAGCCGTGGTGGCAACAGCGGCGGCCGCGGCGGCAGCAGCGGTGGCGGCTACCGGGGCGGCTCCGGCTCCGGTGGCGGTGGCCGGGGTGGCTCCGGCGGTGGCGGCGGCTACCGCGGTGGCAGCGGCTCCGGTGGCGGTGGCCGGGGCGGTTCCGGCGGTGGCGGCGGCTACCGCGGTGGCTCCGGCTCCGGTGGAGGCGGCGGTTACCGGGACGACCAGAAGCGCCAGAGCAGCCCGCGTCGGCCCCGCCCCGAGGAGCGGAGCTACGACGTGGACGGCCTCGCCGGTCGTCCTTCCGACGGCCCGAAGCGCGGTCGCGGCGACGCCGCCCGCGGCGGTGCCAAGGGCGGTCCGAAGCAGTCCCCGAACCGCGGCGGCGGCCGCACGGCCCCGGCGCGCTCGCGCGAGTACGACGTCCGCGCCGAGGAGCGCAACCGCGAGCGGTACGCCAACAAGCCGGAGATCAAGACCCCGAAGACCTTCCCGGGCGCCGAGCAGGAGGGCGAGCGGCTGCAGAAGGTGCTCGCCCGCGCCGGCTACGGCTCGCGCCGCGCCTGCGAGGAGCTGATCGAGCAGGCCCGCGTCGAGGTCAACGGCGAGATCGTGCTGGAGCAGGGTCTGCGCGTGGCGGACAAGGACGAGATCCGGGTCGACGGCCTGACCGTCGCCACCCAGTCGTACCAGTTCTTCGCGCTCAACAAGCCGGCCGGCGTCGTGTCCACGATGGAGGACCCCGACGGCCGCCAGTGCCTCGGCGACTACGTCACCAACCGCGAGACGCGGCTCTTCCACGTCGGCCGGCTCGACACCGAGACCGAGGGCATCATCCTGCTCACCAACCACGGCGAGCTGGCCCACCGTCTGACCCACCCCAAGTACGGCGTGAAGAAGACCTACCTGGCCGCCATCACCGGCCCGCTGCCCCGCGAGGTCGGCAAGCGGCTGAAGGACGGCATCCAGCTGGAGGACGGCTACGCCCGCGCCGACCACTTCCGGGTCGTCGAGCAGACCGGCAAGAACTACCTGGTCGAGGTCGTGCTCCACGAGGGCCGCAAGCACATCGTGCGCCGGATGCTGGCCGAGGCCGGTTTCCCGGTCGAGAAGCTGGTCCGCACCGCCTTCGGCCCGATCACCCTGGGCGACCAGAAGTCGGGCTGGCTGCGCCGCCTGAGCAACACCGAGGTCGGCATGCTGATGAAGGAAGTCGGCCTGTAGCCGTCATCGGCACCGAGGGCATCGGCCGGTGGGCCCGCCCTCAGGACCCCTCGCAGAGGCCCGTGACCGCCGCCCGGCGGGCACGGGCCTCCGTGCGTTTTTCGTCCTTGTGTGCGAACGCCCCCGGCTTTATAGTCAGGATGACTTTTAAACGGTACGGGGTGGGGAGGCGACCGCGATGAAGCGTTACGGGCACGGCCTGGTCCTCGGCGCGTTCTGCCCTCCGCACGCCGCCCACCACCGCCTCGTCCGCACCGCCCACGAGCGCTGCGAGCGGCTCACCGTCCTCGTCCGCGGCTGCCCCGACGACCCGCTGCCGCTCGCCGAGCGGGTCGCCTGGATGCGCGAGATCCACCCCGAGGCCCTCGTCGCAGGCACCACCGGCGACGACCCCCTCGGCGCCGTCCGCGAGCCCGTGGACGCCGTCTTCACGCCCGAGCGCCCGGCCGAGGACGTCCTCGCCGATCCCGCCGCCCACTGGGACCTCCTGGAGGCGCCCGTGCGGGCCGCGCTCACCCGGCGCGTCGTCGTCCTCGGCGCCGGGCACACCGGCACCACCACCCTGGCCCGCGCCCTCGCCGCCCACTACCGCGCCCGCGGCGGCGTCTGGGCCCGCACCCGGTACGTCCCCGAGTACGCGCCCGAGTACCGCGCCGCCCGCGACGGGGCGCCGCTGCGCTCCGGGGACTTCCCGCTCATCGCCCTGGGCCAGGCCGAGCGCGAGGAGGAGGCGGCGCGGGACGGCTCGCCGGTCCTCGTCTGCGACACCGACGCCTTCACCGTCACCATCCGCCACGAGCGCCAGCTGGGCACCCGCAGCGCCGACACCGGCGAGATAGCCGCCCGCGCCCGCCACCACCTCTGGCTGCTCACCGACCACCGCGGGGTGGAGTCCCCGGTACCGGAGGGCCGCGAGGAGGCCGCCGACCCCGAGGGTGACGAGCGCCTGCGGTCCTGGACCACCGCCCGGCTGCTCACCCAGCTCACCCGCACCGGCCGCCCCACCGCCGTCCTGACCGGACCGCACGAGGAACGGCTCGCCGCGGCCGTCGCCGCGGTGGACGCCCTGCTCGCCACGCCCCCGGAGCGCCGATGACCACGGCCCACCCGGCCCTGGAGGGTTACGACCCCCGCGCCTTCGAGCCCTTCGCCCTCACCGCGGACCTCGCCGTGCTCACCGTCCGCGAGGGCCGGCTGCACGTCCTGCTCGTCGAACGCGGCCAGGAGCCCTACGCGGGCAGCTGGGCCCTGCCCGGCGGCTTCGTGCTGCCCCACGAGTCCGCCGAGCGGGCCGCCCGCCGCGAACTCGCCGAGGAGACCGGCCTGTCCGGCGCCACCGTCGCCCGGCTCCACCTGGAGCAGTTGCGCACCTACAGCGATCCGGACCGCGACCCCCGGAAGCGGGTGGTCTCCGTCGCGTTCGCCGCGCTCGTGCCCGACCTGCCCGAGCCGCGCGGCGGCGGGGACGCGGCCCAGGCCCGCTGGCTGCCGTACGAGACGGTCCGCGGGCTCGCCTTCGACCACGACCGGATCCTCGCCGACGCCCGCGAACGCGTCGGCGCCAAGCTGGAGTACACCTGCCTCGCCACCGCCTTCTGCCCGCCCGAGTTCACCCTCGGCGAGCTGCGGCAGGTGTACGAGACGGTCTGGGGCGTCCCGCTCGACCGCCCCAACTTCCGGCGCAAGGTCCTCGCCACCCCCGGCTTCGTCCGGCCCGTCGAGGCACCGCCGCGCCGCACCGGCGGACGGGGGAAACCGGCCGCTCTCTACCGGGCGGGAGAGGCCACCGCGCTGCACCCGCCGCTGCTGCGACCGGAAGGACGATCCGCGTGACCCGCACGACGAAGAAAGCCGCGACCGGGGCGATGCTCGGGCTGGCGCTGGGGGACGCGCTGGGCCGCCGCACGGAGTTCAGCGACGTCCCGATGATCCTCAGGTGGTACGGCCCCTGGCGGGAGCTGGCGCTCCCCGAGGACGCGAAGATCACCGACGACACCCAGATGACCCTCTCCGTGGCGCGGGCACTGCGCGCCTGCCAGGAGCGCGGGGTCGCCGGGCCGGAGCGGTTCGCCGACCTGCTCCGCGAAGAGTTCGTCGACTGGTACCGCTCTCCCGAGAACAACCGGGCGCCAGGCCGCACCTGCCTGAGCGCGTGCGCCCTCCTCATGACCGGCCGTCCCTGGGCGGACGCCAGCCAGATCGGTTCGAAGGGCTGCGGCGCCAACATGCGGGTCGCGCCCCTCGGGCTGCTCGGCGTGTACGACGACTTCGCCGCCGGCGCCGCCCAGCTCCAGTCCGCCCTCACCCACGGCCACCCCACCGCCCTCGCCGCCTCCGACCTGACGGCGCAGGCCGTGCACCTGCTCGCGCGGGGCGTGGAGCCCGCCGGGCTCGTCGGCCGGCTGCGCTCCTACGCGTACGAGAACCGCTCCCGGTACGACGAGCGCTGGCTCGGCGACCTGTGGACCCGCTCGCAGGACCCCTCGGCGCGCCACTTCATCGAGCGCGGCTGGGACGAGTGCCTGGCCGTGCTGGAACGCCTCGACGCCGTGCAGCGCACCGCCGACCCGGAGCTCGACCCCTGCACGTACACGGGCGACGGCTGGATCGCCGAGGAGGCCCTGGCCACCGGCCTGCTGTGCTTCCTGCTCTTCCCCGAGGAGCCGCTCACCGCGCTCCGCCGGGCCGCCTGCACCCGCGGCGACTCCGACTCGATCGCCTGCCTCACCGGCGCCTTCGCGGGCGCCCACCTCGGCGCGGACGCCTGGCCCCGGGAGTGGGTCGAGCGGATCGAGCACCGGGACGAGCTGCTGGCCCTCGGGGCGGCCTGGGACGCCGCCGGGAGCGGCGCCTAGAGCGCCGACAGGCGGGCCCGGACCAGGAAGTCCTCGACCCGGGCGTGGTCCGGGGCCGCGGGCAGCGGGCTCGTGTCCTGGGCCCGGTCGGCCTCGTCCTGGAGCCGGGCCATCCAGCGCTCGCACTCCTCCCAGGACACCTCGCCCCGCTTCACCGCGAGCAGCCGCTCGCGCTCCTCGCCCACGTCGACGCGGAGCTCGCCGCTGCGCAGCAGGTCCCGGCAGCTGGTCAGCAGCCGCAGCAGGTGCATGGCGTGCTTCCAGCGCGGCGCGCCGTACTGCCGGACGTCGGCCTCCAGCTTGCGGCCCTGGCCCGACGCGTAGCGGACGAAGGTGGTGTGCGCCTGACGGGACAGGAACGCCCCGCGCAGCGCGAGCAGTTCGCCGCCGAGGGGGGTGACGTGCTCGACGACGGGGGAGTGCAGGCACTCCAGGATGTTCGGGTTGCTGCGCAGGGCGAGCTCGCAGAAGCGTTCCAGCTCCCAGCTGAACTGCTCCTCGGCCGGGCCGTCCACGTGGGCCGGCGGCTTGTCGAAGCGCCAGAAGAGGGGGGTCGGGGCCAGGTAGACGCCCCGGCGGTCGGTGTCGCTGTCCTCGGTCGCCAGACCGAACGCGCGCGACCCCATGACGCAGGAGTAGATCGTGTGGTCGCGGACCAGCTCTTCGGGAGTCATGCGCGCCAGGCTAGGCCAGCGTGATGGTGCCCGCCGACACATTAATGCGCTCCTCCGGGAGCGGGCGGGGCGCCGGTCCCGCGGCCACCGTGCCGTCGGCGACGCGGTACTTCGAGCCGTGGCACGGGCAGTCGATGGTGCCGTCGGCGACCTTGTCCACGAGGCAGCCCTGGTGGGTGCAGACCGCGGAGAAGGCCTTGAACTCGCCCGCCACCGGCTGGGTGACGACGACCTTCTCGTCCTTGAAGACGGTGCCGCCGCCGACCGGGATGTCGGAGGTCCGGGCGAGCACCGCCGGCGAGGGCGCGGCACCCGGCGGCGTGCCCCCCGTGCCGCCGGTGCCTACCGTGCCGCCGGAGTCGTCGGAGCCGCCCCCGCAGCCGGAGACGAGGACGACGGCTCCTCCGGCGAGGAGCGCCGTACGGCGGGGCAGGGCGTCAGCAGTCATGCCGCCCAGCTTGGCCGCGCGCCCCGCGCCGGCGCCGCGACACGCCTACGCCCAGGGCGTCAGCTCCCTCGCACGGCCGTCGGGATCCCGCCGCACCTCCAGGAGCGCCGTCACCGCCGCCCGCTCGATCGGTCCGTACACGTGCGGGAAGAGCTGGTCCTCCGAGCCCTCCCAGCGGACCTCGCCGGAGAGCCGGGACTCGTCGATCACCAGGACCAGGAGCGGTCCCGCCGCGGTCCGGTAGTGGGCGTCGGCGATGGCCAGGGCGGCGGTCTCGTCCGGAGAGCAGTGGACGAAGCCCTCGGCGGCCAGGGACGGCGGGGCGTAGGGGAGACCGGGGTCGGCGGACCATTCGTCCAGGGGTACGACGTGCAGCAGCATGCCGACAGTTGTACCGCGCCGAGCCCCTACCCCGGGTGGCGGAACATACCGGTCTGGGTGAGATTGGCCGTGTTCCCCATCGAACGAAAGGCACGCTCATGGCGGGAAACGATCTCGGCAGTCTGCTCGGCGGTCTCCTCGGAGGCGGCGGCCAGGGCGCCGGCGGCGGAGGCGCGGGCAACATCCTCGGCGCCCTCCTCGGGGCGCTCGGCGGAGGCTCGGGCGCCGGCGGAGGCGCCGGCGGCGGATCCAACCCGCTCGGCGGCCTCCTGGAGATGCTGACCAGGTCGGGCCTCGCCGACCAGGCCCAGTCCTGGATCGGCACCGGCCAGAACCAGCCCGTCAGCGGCGCCCAGATCGCCGAGGCCCTCCCCGACGAGGCCCTCCAGAAGGCCGCGGCCCAGGCCGGGGTGAGCCCCGAGGAGGCCGCCGACCAGATCGCCCAGGCCCTGCCGCAGGCCGTCGACAAGCTGACGCCCGGCGGCGGCCTGCCCCAGGCCGGCACCTCCCTGGAGGACCTGATCCGGCAGCAGAACCTCTGATCCCCGTCTCGAAGCGCGGGCGCCGCGACGGTGCTCCGGGCGGCTGACTAGGCTGGCCGGAGCACCGACGCGGGCGAAGGGGTGACGAGGTGGCGGTACGAGCGGTCCGAGGCGCCGTCCAGCTGGACCTGGACGAGGCCGGACACATGCACGAGCGGGTCGAGGAGCTGCTCGCCGCCGTGCTCGAACGCAACGGGCTGACCGCCGACGACCTCATCAGCATCTGGTTCACGGCCACGCCCGACCTGCACAGCGACTTCCCCGCCGCCGCGGCCCGCCGCGTCGGCATCGTGGACGTCCCCCTGATCTGCGCCCAGGAGCTCGACATCGAGGGCGCGATGCCGAGGGTCGTACGGCTCCTCGCGCACGTCGAGTCGGATCTGCCCAAGTCCCGGATCGCGCACGTCTACCTCGGTGCCGCGGCCGCCCTGCGCAAGGACATCGCCCAGTGAGAACCGCGCTCGTCATCGGAACCGGCCTGATCGGCACCTCGGCGGCGCTCGCCCTGGCCGGCCGCGGCATCCGCGTCCACCTGCGTGACCACGACCCCTCCCGGGCCCGTACCGCCGCCGCGCTCGGCGCGGGCACGGAAGAGGCGCCCGAGGGTCCGGTGGACCTCGTCGTCGTCGCCGTACCCCCCGCGCACGTCGCCGGCACCCTCGCCGAGGCCATGCGGGCCGGGCTCGGGCGCGGCTACATCGACGTGGCCAGCGTCAAGGGCGGCCCCAAGCGGGAGCTGGAGGAGCTGGGCCTCGACCTCACCCCGTACATAGGTACGCACCCGATGTCCGGCAAGGAGCGCTCCGGACCGCTCGCCGCGACCGCCGACCTCTTCGAGGGCCGCCCCTGGGTGCTGACCCCCGGCCGGGACACCGACACCGAGGTCCTCAACCTCGCCCTGGAACTCGTCGCGCTCTGCCGGGCCGTCCCCGTCGTCATGGACGCCGACGCCCACGACCGCGCCGTCGCGCTCGTCTCGCACACCCCGCAGCTGGTCTCGTCGATGGTCGCGGCCCGGCTGGAACAGGCCGACGAGACCGCGGTGCGGCTCTGCGGCCAGGGCATCCGCGACGTCACCCGGATCGCCGCCTCCGACCCGCGCATGTGGGTCGAGATCCTCTCCGCCAACCCGGGACCCGTCGCCGACGTCCTCGCGGGCGTGGCCGCCGACCTGGACGAGACGGTACGGGCGCTGCGCTCCCTGGAGTCCGGCGACGACGCCAAGCGCCGGGCCGGCGCCTCCGGCGTGGAGGACGTGCTGCGCCGCGGCAACGCCGGCCGCGCCCGCGTCCCCGGCAAGCACGGCGCCGCCCCCACCGCGTACGAGACGGTCGTCGTCCTCATCAGCGACCAGCCCGGCGAGCTGGCCCGGATCTTCGCCGACGCCGGCCGCGCGGGCGTCAACGTCGAGGACGTCCGCATCGAGCACGCCACCGGCCAGCAGGCGGGCCTGGTCCAGCTGATGGTCGAGCCCTCGGCGGCCCCCGCCCTGGCGGAGGCGCTGCGGGAGCGGGGCTGGGCGCTGCGGACCGGCTGAGCCGGGGTCCCGGGGCCCCGGCAAGGGGTCCGGGGGCCGCTGGGCCGAACGGGGGCGGGGGACTCGGTAACCTTGTGGGGGTCCCCGCACGTCCGCCGGGGGCTCCCGCTCACCCAGGAAGGCGTTCCCCACCGTGGAAACCGTGATCGTCGCCATCGACGGCCCCTCCGGCACGGGCAAGTCGAGCACCTCGAAGGCGGTGGCCGCCAAGCTGGGGCTGAGCTACCTCGACACCGGCGCCCAGTACCGGGCCATCACCTGGTGGATGATCAGCAACGGCGTCGACGTCCAGGACGCCGAGGCCGTGGCCAACGCCGCCACGAAGCCCGTGATCGTCTCCGGCACCGACCCGGCCCGCCCCACCATCACCGTGGACGGCGTCGACGCGGCCGGCCCCATCCGCACCGAGGAGGTCACCTCCAAGGTCAGCGCCGTCAGCGCCGTCCCCGAGGTGCGGGCCCTGATCACGGAGCTCCAGCGGTCCATCGCCAAGGGCGCCGAGCACGGCATCGTCGTCGAGGGCCGGGACATCGGCACCACCGTCCTGCCCGACGCCGACCTCAAGATCTTCCTCACCGCCTCCCCCGAGGCCCGCGCCGCCCGCCGCTCCGGCGAGGTCAAGGGCGCCGACGTGCACGCCACCAAGGAAGCCCTGATCAAGCGGGACGCGGCCGACTCCAGCCGCAAGACCTCCCCGCTGGCCAAGGCCGGCGACGCCGTCGAGGTCGACACCACCGAGCTCACCCTCGACCAGGTCATCGAGTGCGTCGTCACCCTGGTGGACGAGAAGAGGGCGGCCGCCAAGTGACCCAGCCCTCCGAGAAGGGCGCCGCCGTCGGCCGGGGCATCGGCATCGGGCTGATGTACGGTCTCTGGAAGCCGCGCGTCCTCGGCGCCTGGCGGGTCCCGGCCTCGGGTCCCGTCATCCTCGCCGTCAACCACGCGCACAACCTCGACGGCCCCATGCTCATGGGCACCGCCCCGCGGCCCGTGCACTTCCTCATCAAGAAGGAGGCGTTCGTCGGACCGCTGGGCAGCTTCCTCGAAGGCATCGGCCAGCTGAAGGTCGACCGGGACAGCACGGACCGCGCCGCCATCGGCAACGCCCTCGCCGTCCTGGAGCACGGCGGCGTCCTCGGGATCTTCCCCGAGGGCACCCGCGGCGAGGGCGACTTCGCCTCGCTGCGCTCCGGACTCGCCTACTTCGCCGTCCGCAGCGGCGCCCCGATCGTCCCGGTCGCCGTCCTCGGCAGCACCGAGCGGCCCGGCCGGCTGGTCAAGGCGCTGCCCCGGTTCCGCCACCCGGTGGACGTCGTCTTCGGAGACGCCTTCGAGGCGGGCGACGGCAGCGGACGGCGCACCCGCAAGGCGCTCGACGAGGCGACCCACCGGATCCAGGGACGTCTCACCGACCACCTGAAAAACGCCAGGCGCCTCACCGGGCGCTGAGCGACACTCTCAGTAGTGGGCCCCGCGGCCCGGGGACCCACCGACCACGAATGATCAAGGAACGGACTTCATGAACGACCAGCACGACCACGGGGCACTTGGCGACGCCGAGTACGCGGAGTTCATGGAGCTCGCCGCGGAAGAGGGCTTCGACGTCGAGGACGTCGAGGGCGCGATCGAGGAGGCCGGGCACGGCCCGCTCCCCGTCCTCGCCGTCGTCGGCCGTCCCAATGTCGGCAAGTCGACCCTGGTGAACCGGATCATCGGCCGCCGCGAGGCAGTCGTCGAGGACAAGCCGGGCGTCACCCGCGACCGCGTCACCTACGAGGCCGAGTGGGCCGGCCGCCGCTTCAAGGTCGTCGACACCGGCGGCTGGGAGCAGGACGTCCTCGGCATCGACGCCTCCGTCGCCGCCCAGGCCGAGTACGCCATCGAGGCCGCCGACGCCTGCCTCTTCGTCGTCGACGCCACGGTCGGCGCCACCGACACCGACGAGGCCGTCGTCAAGCTGCTGCGCCGCGCCGGCAAGCCGGTCGTCCTCGCCGCCAACAAGGTGGACGGCCAGTCCGGCGAGGCCGACGCCACCGCCCTGTGGTCGCTCGGCCTCGGCGAGCCGTACCCGGTCTCCTCGCTGCACGGCCGCGGCACCGGTGACCTCCTCGACGCCGTCCTGGAGGCCCTGCCCGACGCCCCCGAGCAGCGCTTCGGCACCGCCCTCGGCGGCCCGCGCCGCATCGCCCTGATCGGCCGCCCGAACGTCGGCAAGTCCTCCCTGCTCAACAAGGTCGCCAACGAGGACCGGGTCGTCGTCAACGAGCTCGCGGGCACCACCCGCGACCCGGTCGACGAGCTCATCGAGCTCGGCGGCAAGACCTGGAAGTTCGTCGACACGGCCGGCATCCGCAAGAAGGTGCACCTCCAGGAGGGCGCGGACTACTACGCCTCCCTGCGCACCGCGGCCGCCGTCGAGAAGGCCGAGGTGGCCGTCATCCTCATCGACACCACCGACACCATCTCCGTCCAGGACCAGCGCATCATCACGATGGCGGTCGAGTCGGGCCGCGCCATCGTCATCGCCTACAACAAGTGGGACGAGCTCGACGAGGAGCGCCGCTACTACCTCGAGCGCGAGATCGAGACCGAGATGCAGCAGGTCTCCTGGGCGCCCCGGGTCAACGTCTCCGCCAAGACCGGCCGTCACATGGACAAGCTGGTCCCGGCCATCGAGACCGCCCTCGCAGGCTGGGAGACCCGCGTCCCCACCGGTCGGCTGAACGCCTTCCTGGGCGAGATCGTCGCGGCCCACCCGCACCCGATCCGCGGCGGCAAGCAGCCCCGCATCCTCTTCGGCACGCAGGCCGGCACCAAGCCGCCGCGGTTCGTGCTCTTCGCCTCCGGCTTCCTGGAGGCCGGCTACCGCCGCTTCGTCGAGCGCCGGCTGCGCGAGGAGTTCGGCTTCGAGGGCACCCCGATCCACATCTCGGTGCGGGTGCGCGAGAAGCGCGGCAAGAACGCCAAGAACTCGAAGAAGCAGTAGCACCCGGGCGCGGACACCCGCGCACGGAACGTACGGCGGAGGGCCGGGGCGGATCGATCCGCCCCGGCCCTCCGCCGTACGTGCGCGTCCCTACAGGCTGGTCCGGGGCCCCGGTGGCAGCGCGTACGCCGACCAGCCCGCGTGCCGCTGCCCGTGGCCGTGTCCCTGGCCGTGCGTCCCCGCCCCGAAGGACCGGAAGCTCAGCTCCTCCTCGCCGCTGCGGTCGCCCGGCAGCGTGCGGAACGACCGCCGGTACTCGGAGTACAGGGCGTCGTAGATCGGCGTCGCCGAAGGTCCCGCCGACACGTCCTGGGCCGGGCGCATGGACGGGATCGGACTCGGATACTGCTGGCGGAAAGGGTCGTATGGGTGCACGTAGGTGCCAACGACCCCGCCGTCCGCGAGATGCGGGCGGCCCTCGGAAAGAGGAGCCCGACGCGGGCGAGGCACGGTCGGGACGCCCGGCACGCGCGCCGGCCCTATGCCCGGCCGGTCCTCCATCACGTACCGGCCAGCGGCATGGCGGCGGCCACCAGACGCCCGTTGGCCGCGGCCTTCTCCAGGGCGTCCCGGAGCAGGTCCTCGCGCGGCTGCTGGCCGATCGAGCCGACCGGGGCGGCGAAGACCAGCACCGTGTGCGACTTGTTGGCCGCGGCCCGCCAGCCCTCGGTGACCTGGAGCGGCTGGTGCGCCTGCCACCAGGCGACCTGCCCGTTGCCGCCCGTGCCCGGCTGCAGCACGGAGTGCAGCTGGCCCATGGCGACCAGGACGGACCAGCCCGGCAGCGGGGCCGGCTTCCGGTTCATGTCCACGACCTGCTGGAAGCCCTGCTCCGCCAGCAGCGGCAGGAACTCGTCGGTCAGCCCCTCCGAGCCCGGGCGGGCGACCGGGGCGGTCGGCTCCACCACGAGCGCCGGGTGCAGCTCGCCGTCGATCAGCACCAGACCGCTGGTGACGCCGAGCACCGCCTGCTCCGGGTGGGCCACGGCCAGCGAGTCGGCCGCGTCCGCCGCCGCGATGGAGGCCACCGCGCCCTGGAGCTGCGCCTCCTCGACCCGGACGACCTGGGACGGGATGCAGCTGGCGTGGGCGAAGGCGAGGACGGCGGTCTCGTCGCCGACGAACAGCACCGTGCTGGTGCGCTCCTGCTCGGAATCGCCCGGCGTGCGGCAGGAGGTGCAGTCGTAGCTGCCCGGGGCGTTGTCGCCGGCGAGCAGCCGGTCGGCTTCTTCGTCGCCGATCTCGGCGCGTACGTCCTCGCTGACGTCGAGCATGCGCGGCACGGGGGGCTCCCTGGACTCGGTGCGTGCGACGGCCGGGCGGTTCCCGGGCGTCTCATGCCGACTTCAACGGGCAAGGCTCGGCCGGGGTCACGCGTGGGCGCCCGGCAACTTGTGTGACGCCGACCGGGTGGCATGTGAACGGCGTTCCGCGCGGCACGGGCCGGGCGGCCGCGGCGCCTGCCTAGCCTGCGCCGATGTCGAAGATCCGATATGCGACGGCCGGTGCCGTCGGTGCCGCCCTAGTCGTCGCGCTCCTCGCCCCGGGCGCGGTCGCCGAAGCGGCCGCGGCCCCCTCGCCGGTCGAGGCCTGCGTGAAGGACCAGTGGCCGTGGGGCTGCGTCGCCGAGTGCGAGAGCGGTGGGCGGTGGGCGGCGAACACCGGCAACGGCTTCTACGGCGGGCTCCAGTTCTGGCCCCCCACCTGGCGCGAGTTCGGCGGGCTCACGTACGCCCCGCGCGCCGACCTCGCGACCCGCGCGCAGCAGATCGCCGTCGCCGAGGACGTCCTGCGCACCCAGGGCTGGGGCGCGTGGCCGGTCTGCTCGAAGCGGTACGGGCTGAGCGGCCGCGCGCACGTCGTCCAGGCCGGGGACACGCTCAGCACGATCGCCCGTCGGTTCTCCGTGAAGGGCGGCTGGGAGGCGCTGTACGCGGCGAACCGCGCGGCGATCGGACCGGACCCGAACCGGCTGATGGTCGGCACGCTGCTGCGGCTGCCCTGAGGCGGTGGCCCGACCGGCGGGCCGCGAGCCCGGCGCGATCGACGAGACGCCCCTCACGGCGCGTCCGTGGACAGGACCTCCCCGGCCGACGCGAGGGAGCCGCGGCGCAGCTCGTACGCCACCGAGCCCGGCGGCAGCCCCGGCGGGAGCCGCTGCTCGGCCAGGACGACGGCGGCGCCGCCCGCTCCGCCCGGGCGGGCGAGGGCGGCGAGCAGCCCGTACGTGCGCTCGGCCACCGGCGCCGACAGGCCCAGCGACGGCTCGTCCACCAGCACCACGCGGGCGTCGGAGAGCAGGGCCCGGGTGAGCGCGAGCATCCGGCGCTCGCCGCCGGACAGGGTCCCGGCGCGGTGGGTGAGCAGCGGCGCCAGTTCGGGGTAGGCGGCGAGCGCCTCGTCCCGGCGGCCGGGCGCCGCGAGGTCCAG